>NZ_CATKQN010000044.1:0-465432 GCF_949767765.1 Pseudomonas sp. IT-P171 | reverse complement strand
CTCCCACATTGGATTTTCGGTGTTTACAACACCGAAGCCGTATCAGGCAGTTTCGGCTGGCGATACAAGTCCAGCAGCACCTGGTCCAGCACCGACGACGCACCAAACGGTGCCTTGTCGTTGAGGATCGCCACCACCGCCCAGGTATTGCCGTTGACGTCGCGGCTGTAGCCTGAGATCGCACGCACAGTGTTCAGGGTGCCGGTCTTGACGTGGGCTTCACCGCGCATCGCCGTCGTCTTCAGGCGTTTGCGCATGGTGCCGTCGGTGCCGGCAATCGGCATCGAGCTGATGAACTCGGCAGCGTACGGGCTGCGCCATGCGGCTTGCAGCATCGCGGCCATTTCACGCGCACTGACACGTTCTGCGCGGGAGAGGCCGGAACCGTTCTCCATCACCAGGTGCGGCGCGGTGATGCCTTTCTTCGCCAGCCACTGACGGACTACGCGCTGGGCCGCCTTGGCGTCGTCGCCGTCGGCGTCGGTGCGGAATTTCTGCCCCAGGCTCAGGAACAACTGCTGAGCCATGGTGTTGTTACTGTATTTGTTGATGTCACGGATGATTTCCGCCAGGTCCGGGGAGAAGGCGCGAGCCAGTACCTTGGCATCTTTTGGCGTGGGTGCCAGAACGTCCTTGCCCTGAATGCTGCCACCCAGTTCTTTCCAGATTGCCCGGACTGCGCCAGCGGTATAAGTCGAGTGGTCGAGCAGCGACAGGTAAGTCTGGGAACTGCAGCCCTCGCCCAGCTGACCGCCGACGGTCACGTTCACGGTGCCATCGGCCTGGGTCACCGGGTTGTAACGCACGCCACCGGTGCATTGCTTGGAGTTGACGGCCTTGACCTGGTTTTCGATGCGGATGCTGGAGATCGGCGGCTCGACCGAAATCAGCACCCGACCGTTGTCGTTGCGCGCCACGAAGCGCAGGGCCTTGAGGTTGACCAGCAGCGAGTCGGGTTTGACCAGGAACGGCTTGTTCTCGTCATTGCCGTCATCGTTGAACTCGGGCAATTGCGGTTGCACGAAGAAGCCACGATCCAGCACCAGGTCGCCGGTGACTTGGGTCACACCGTTGGCGCGCAGGTCGCGCATCAGCAGCCAGAGTTTTTCCATGTTCAGTTTCGGGTCGCCGCCACCCTTGAGGTAGAGGTTGCCGTTGAGAATGCCGCCGCTGAGCGTGCCGTCGGTGTAGAACTCGGTTTTCCACTGGTGGTTCGGGCCGAGCATTTCCAGCGCGGCGTACGTGGTGACGAGTTTCATGGTGGAGGCCGGGTTGACCGAGACGTCAGCATTGAAAATGGTCGGCGTGCCTGGACCGTTGAGCGGGATCATCACCAGTGACAGGGCGTTGTCCTGCAGCTTGCTGGCCTTCAGGGCTTTTTCGACGTTGGGCGACAGGCCGGTGTTGATGGAGGCGGCGGAAACGGGGAGGGCCAGGGGGAGAAGTAGACTGGCCAGCAACAATGGACGCAAAGATTTGATCATGTGAAATAAAACCCTACAGCCGAGGGGAAAAAAGACGAGGGCATGAAGATAAATTCCCTCAGTGGTCATGAAAGTGTCGACATTATGCCCCAAGGTGTAGCGGCTTGTGCCGTGCCCCGGCCACCTTATCCGCTATTTTTTACCGGCGGTAACGTGTCGAGCCCAGAGAATCGGGCAATTGGCGGCTTAAACTGCTAAAGTGCCGCCCGTTATTACTTATGAGGATTGTTCCAATGGCGACTAACCGTTCCCAGCGTCTGCGCAAAAAACTGTGCGTCGATGAATTTCAAGAGCTGGGTTTCGAACTGAACCTGGATTTCAAAGAAGATTTGGCTGATGAAGCCATTGATGCTTTCCTCGACGCGTTCCTGAAAGAAGCCATGGAAGCCAACGGTCTGGGCTATGTTGGCGGCGACGACTTCGGTCTGGTTTGCCTGCAGAAGCGTGGCTCGGTGTCCGAAGAGCAGCGTGCTGCTGTTGAAGCCTGGCTCAAAGGCCGCAGCGAACTGACTGAAGCCACCGTCAGCCCGCTGATCGACGTCTGGTACCCGGAAAAGCCGATCAATCCGGTAGCTTGATGTCATGAAAAACGGCGACCCGCGGGTCGCCGTTTTTTTATGTGAAAATCTTTTGCTCTTTCAGGCTTTACGCCCATTCAGAATCACCAGCGTCAACACCCCCGCCACAATCCCCCAGAATGCCGAACCGATGGAAAACAGCGTCAGCCCCGACGCCGTGACCATAAAGGTGATCAACGCCGCTTCACGTTCCTTCACTTCGGCCATGGCAATGCTCAAGCCATTGATGATCGAACCGAACAGCGCCAGCGCCGCAATCGACAGCACCAGTTCTTTTGGCAACGCCGCGAACAACGCCGCCAGCGTCGCGCCGAAGACCCCGGCGATCCCGTAGAAAATCCCGCACCAGACCGCCGCCGTATAACGCTTGTTGCGATCCTCGTGGGCATGCGGGCCGGTGCAGATCGCCGCGCTGATGGCGGCCAGGTTGATCCCGTGGGAGCCGAACGGCGCCAGCAGCAACGAGGCGATGCCCGTCGTGGTGATCAGCGGCGAGGCCGGTACCGTGTAGCCGTCGGCGCGCAGCACGGCGATGCCCGGCATGTTCTGCGAGGTCATCGCCACGACGAACAGCGGGATGCCGATGCTGATGGTCGCGGCCAGGGAAAAGTGCGGCGTGGTCCAGACCGGTGTCGCCACTTCCAGGTGAAACGCACTGAAATCCAGCAGCCCCATGAACCCTGACAACGCCGTACCGATGAGCAATGCAGCGAGTACGGCGTAGCGCGGCGACAGACGCTTGACCACCAGGTACGTGAAGAACATTCCCAATACCAGTGCAGTGCGATGCTGGGCTGCGACGAAAATTTCGCTGCCGATCTTGAACAGAATCCCCGCCAGCAACGCCGCGGCCAATGACGCCGGAATCTTCTTCACCAGGCGTTCGAAGCTACCGGTCAAGCCACAAACTGTCACCAGCACCGCGCAGGTGATGTAGGCGCCAATGGCTTCGCCGTAGCTCACACCGCCCAGGCTGGTGATCAGCAACGCCGCGCCGGGTGTCGACCAGGCGATGGTGATCGGCGTGCGATAACGCAGGGACAGGCCGATCGAGCACACCGCCATGCCAATGGAGATCGCCCAGATCCACGAAGAAATCTGCCCGCTGGTCAGGCCTGCCGCTTGCCCGGCCTGGAACATCAGCACCAGGGAACTGGTGTAGCCGGTCATCATCGCGATAAATCCTGCAACGATGGCGGAAGGGGACGTATCCGCCAACGGGCGGAGCTGCGTGTGCGTGGCGTCGTTCATGACAGCGGTGTTCCTTCATGCGTACGAAAATATCCACAGCAGCGCAAGAAATCTTGCAGGAGCCGGTTTTTGGCTACTGCAGGAGATCGCGCTGCGGATTCTGCGGATAAGCCTAAACTCAAACGTAAGCAATCGTTGCAATACAGCAAAGGCGACAAACAGCCGTACAGTCGTGTTGCCACCATCCATTGTGTACAATCGCGGTGTTTTTTACGCGATACTTGCCAGCGACCCACTGTGCCGTATTACAGTCACGGTCAATTCGCCGCAGTTCTCCCGACTCGAGTGCCCATGAACGAACAGTTGCAACCCCTCAAGAAACAACCGCGAGCAGGCAAAGCCGGCCGCAGCGGGACCCAGGACGATATTGTCTACGCGCATATCTTCGAGGCCATCCTCGAACAGCGCCTGGCGCCCGGCACCAAGTTGAGCGAAGAAGCGCTGGGGGAAATATTCGGGGTCAGTCGCACCATCATTCGCCGCGCGCTGTCGCGTCTGGCCCATGAAGGCGTCGTGCTGCTGCGGCCGAACCGTGGTGCCGTGGTTGCCAGCCCGAGTGTCGAAGAAGCGCGGCAGGTGTTCCTCGCCCGGCGTCTGGTCGAGCGGGCGATCACTGAACTGGCGGTACAACATGCCACCGCCGAGCAGATCGCCGAATTGCGCCAAATGGTCAACGACGAACGCGACAGCTTCTCCCGTGGCGATCGCGGTGCCGGCATTCGTCTGTCGGGCGAATTTCACCTGAAGCTGGCCGAAGCGGCGAAGAACGCTCCGCTGATCAGCTTCCAGCGCAGCCTGGTGTCCCAGACTTCATTGATCATCGCCCAGTATGAAAGTGGCAACCGCTCGCACTGTTCCTACGACGAGCACACCCAACTGATCGACGCCATCGAAGCGCGCAACGGTGAGTTGGCGGTGAACCTGATGATGCATCACATGGATCACATCGACAGCAAACTCAACCTCGACGAGGAAAGTGCGTCGGATGATTTGCATGCGGTGTTCTCGCATTTGTTGCAGACCAAGAAGCCAGGGCGTTCGCCAGCGAAAATCTGATGGACCGGGGTGCCCCAATCGCTGGCAGGCCAGCTCCCACAGGTTGTTGGATGTACGGTAGATACTGTGGACACCACAAATCACTGTGGGAGCTGGCCTGCCAGCGATAGCAATCCGACCGGCAACAAAAATCCCCCAGGGCTGAACACCACTGGGGGATTTTTTATGCCTGAAAGAATTAGCGCTGATGCACCTGATTCCCCGCCGCATACGTCTGCAGAACCGTCCGGTCGTCCCCCAGCGTCATCAGCACAAACAACGTCTCGGCAATGTTATTGGCCTGCTTCAAGCGATAGCTCAGCAACGGCGTCGCGTTGTAATCCAGCACCAGGAAGTCCGCATCGGTACCCGGCAGCAACGTGCCGATCCTGTCTTCCAGACGCAACGCACGTGCACCGCCGAGGGTCGCCAGGTACAGCGATTTGAACGGGCTCAGTCGCGCACCTTGCAGCTGCATGACTTTGTACGCCTCGTTCAATGTTTGCAGCAGCGAGAAACTGGTGCCGCCACCCACGTCCGTGCCCAAACCGACGTTCAGCTTGTGCTTCTCGGCCATCGGCAAATTGAACAGGCCGCTGCCGAGGAAGAAGTTCGAGGTCGGGCAGAACGCAATCGCCGAGCCGGTTTCTGCCAGGCGCGCACATTCGTCGTCGCACAGGTGTACGCCGTGGGCGAACACCGAGCGCTCGCCCAGCAACTGGTAGTGATCGTAGACGTCGAGGTAACCCTTGCGCTCCGGGAACAATTCCTTGACCCACTCGATTTCCTTGAGGTTTTCGCTGATGTGGGTCTGCATGTACAGGTCCGGATATTCGCTCAGCAACTGGCCGGCGAGGGTCAGTTGTTCCGGGGTGCTGGTCGGGGCGAAACGCGGGGTGACGGCGTAGTGCAAGCGACCCTTGCCGTGCCAGCGCTCGATCAGCGCCTTGCTTTCGACGTAGCTGGATTCGGCAGTGTCGGTCAGGTAGTCCGGCGCGTTGCGGTCCATCATCACTTTGCCGGCGATCATCCGCAGGTCCAGCTGTTCGGCGGCCTCGAAGAACGAGTTCACCGATTGCGGGTGCACGCTGCCGAACACCAGCGCGGTGGTGGTGCCGTTGCGCAGCAGTTCCTTGATGAAAATGCCCGCGACTTCGTCGGCGTGAGCCTTGTCGGCGAACTGGCTTTCACACGGGAAGGTGTAGGTGTTGAGCCAGTCCAGCAACTGCTCGCCGTAGGCGCCGACCATGCCGGTTTGCGGCAGGTGAATGTGGGTGTCGATGAAGCCGGGGGTGATCAGCGCATCCTGATAATGAGTGATCTCGATATCGGCGGGCAGGGTTGGCAGCAGTTCGCTGGCGTGGCCGAGCGCGCTGATCTGGCCGTTATCGACCACCAGCAAGCCGTCTTCGAAATACTCGTAGGAGGCTTCGATGCCAACGATGGCGGGGTCGGCGATGCTGTGCAGGATGGCGGCGCGGTAGGCTTTGCGAGTCAGAGGCATGAGCTTTCTCAGTGGGAGGCTTGGCTGCGGCGTGAAGCAGGCAGCAGTTTGGCAATCGATGATCCGGCGCTGGCGGTCTGCTGGCCGAAACTGGCGTTATAGGTGGCGATGATTTCGCCGGCGATGGAGATGGCGATTTCCACAGGCAATTTGCCTTTGACTTCGCCAATGCCCATCGGGCAGCGCATGCGTTGCAGCACGCTGCTGTCAAAACCACGGTCGCGCAGGCGATGTTCGAACTTCACCCGTTTGGTCTTCGAGCCGATCAGGCCGAAGTAGGCGAAGTCGTTGCGCTTGAGGATCGCGGCGGTGAGTTCGAGGTCGAGCTGGTGATTGTGGGTCATGACGATGCAGTAGCTGCCGGCGGGCAGGTCGTCGATTTCATCCACCGGCTCTTCGGTGACGATCTTGCGAACGCCGTGGGGGATCTGTTCGGGGAATTCGTCTTCCCGCGAATCGATCCAGCGTACCCGGCAGGGCAGGCTGGCGAGCAGCGGCACCAGCGCCCGGCCGACATGGCCGGCGCCGAACACGGCGATCTGCGCCTGCACCTGGCCCATCGGTTCGAACAGCAACACGGTCACGCCGCCACAGCACTGGCCCAGGCTGGCGCCGAGGCTGAAGCGTTCCAGGTGCGTGTCCTGTTTGCCGCTGGCCAGCATGTCGCGACCGATCTGCATGGCCTTGTATTCCAGATGCCCGCCACCGATGGTGTCGAAGGTCTGGGTGGCACTGATGACCATCTTCGAACCGGCATTGCGCGGCGTCGAGCCGAGCTCTTCGATGATGGTCACCAACACGCAGGGTTCACCCCGGTTTTGCAGGTCGGCGAGGGCGTCGATCCAGTTGTACATATTCACCTCGACATCTGTGTGGTCTGTTCGGGCCTCATCGCCAGCGGGCTAGCTCCCACAGGGGAATGCATTCCAAATGTGGGAGCTGGCCTGCCAGCGATTGGCCGCGCCTCGGTCCTTAGAGCGGAGCCAGCTCGGTTTCAGTTTCAACGGCCTTCGCCGCCTTCAACTGCCGCATCTGCTCACACCCCCACAACACCCGCTCCGGCGTCGCCGGTGCATCGATTTTCGGTTGATGCTTGTAGTCGCCCAGGCTCGCCACCGCATCCTTGATCGCACACCACGATGCAATGCCGAGCATGAACGGCGGCTCACCCACTGCCTTGGAATGGAACACCGTGTCTTCCGGGTTCTTGCGGTTCTCCACCAGCTTCACCCGCAGGTCCAGCGGCATGTCCGCCACCGCCGGGATCTTGTAGCTCGCCGGGCCGTTGGTCATCAGCTTGCCCTTGGCATTCCAGACCAGCTCTTCCATGGTCAGCCAGCCCATGCCCTGGATAAAGCCGCCCTCGACCTGGCCAATGTCGATCGCCGGGTTCAGCGAGGCGCCGACGTCGTGGAGGATGTCGGTGCGCAGCATCTTGTACTCGCCGGTCAGGGTGTCGATGATCACTTCGCAGCACGCCGCGCCGAAGGCGTAGTAATAGAACGGCCGACCACGCGCCTGACTGCGGTCGTAGAAGATTTTCGGGGTCTTGTAGAACCCGGTGCTCGACAGCGAAACCTGCGCGAAATACGCCTGCTGGATCAGCGCTTCGAAGGTCAGGATGTGATCGCGAACCCGCACGTGGCCGTTGTGGAATTCCACGTCTTCTTCACTGACCTTGTACTGTCGCGCAGCAAATTCCACGAGGCGTTGCTTGATGATTTCCGCCGCGTTCTGTGCGGCTTTACCGTTCAGGTCGGCGCCGCTGGAGGCTGCGGTCGGCGAGGTGTTCGGCACTTTGTCGGTATTGGTCGCGGTGATCTGCACGCGGTTCATTTCCACCTGGAACACTTCGGCCACGACCTGCGCGACTTTGGTGTTCAGGCCCTGGCCCATCTCCGTGCCGCCATGGTTGAGGTGGATGCTGCCGTCGGTGTAGACATGGACCAGCGCACCGGCCTGATTGAGGAAACTGGCGGTGAAGGAAATACCGAATTTAACCGGCGTCAGCGCCAGGCCTTTTTTCAGGATCGGGCTGTTGGCGTTGTAGCGACGAATCGCTTCGCGGCGCTCGGCGTACTGGCTGCTTTCTTCCAGTTCGGCGGTCATTTCCTCGAGCATGTTGTGCTCGACGGTCTGGTAGTAATGGGTGACGTTGCGCTCGGTCTTGCCATAGTAGTTGGCCTTGCGCACCGCCAGCGGATCGAGGCCCAGATGGCGGGCGATCGCGTCCATCACTTCCTCGATGGCGACCATCCCTTGCGGGCCGCCGAAACCCCGGTAAGCGGTGTTCGACGCGGTGTTGGTCTTGCAGCGGTGACCGTTGATGGTCGCATCGCCCAGGTAATACGAATTGTCGGCGTGGAACATTGCGCGGTCGACAATCGACGCCGACAAGTCCGGCGAACAACCGCAGTTGCCTGCCAGTTCCAGGGCGATGCCGTGGAGGCGGCCGGTGTTGTCGAAGCCGACGTCGTACTCGACGTAGAACGGGTGACGCTTGCCGGTCATCAGCATGTCTTCGACCCGCGGCAGGCGCATCTTGGTCGGTTGGCCGGTGAGGTGCGCGATCACCGCGCACAGGCACGCCGGGCTCGCGGCCTGGGTTTCCTTGCCACCGAAGCCTCCGCCCATGCGGCGCATGTCGACGACGATCTTGTTCATCGAAACGTCCAGAACCTCGGCCACCAGTTTCTGCACTTCGGTCGGGTTCTGGGTCGAGCAGTAGACGATCATCCCGCCATCTTCAGTGGGCATCACCGAAGAAATCTGGGTTTCGAGGTAGAAGTGTTCCTGGCCGCCGATGTGCAGCGTGCCTTGAATACGATGTTCGGCGGTGGCCAGGGCACCGGCCGAATCACCCCGCTGATGCGTGTGGCTGTCGAGCACGAAGTGGCGTTTGCGCAGGGCTTCGACCACGTCCAGCACCGGTTCCAGATCTTCGTATTCGATGATCGCGGCCATCGCCGCTTTGCGCGCGGTTTCCAGGTCTTTCGCCGCAACGGCGAGCACGGGTTGACCGACGAACTGCACGTCATCGATGGCCAGCAATGGGTCGCCCGGCAGCAAGGGGCCGATGTCTTTCAGGCCTGGCACGTCTTCATGGGTGATGGCGATGCGCACGCCTTCGAAGGCGTAGCAAGGCCGGGTGTCGATGCTGATGATTTTCGCGTGGGCGCGGTCCGACAGCCGGGCATAAACGTGCAGCTGGTTCGGAAATTCCAGTCGATCGTCGATGTACTGCGCTTCACCGGATACATGCTTGGCGGCGCTGTCGTGCTTGACGCTGCGACCGACACCGGTGGTCAGGTCCTTGGCGAACAGTTCAGCCAGTTCGGCCTGGGTCTTCTCTACGGCGTGATGGTTAGACATAAGCGGTCACCCGAGTCTCGATGTGCGGCGTTTGCAGTTCGATGAAGTATTTGCGCAGCAGGTTCTGCGCGCTGAGCAGGCGGTATTCCTTGCTGGCGCGGAAGTCCGAGAGCGGCGTGAAATCTTCGGCCAGCGCAGCGCAAGCGCGTTCGACGGTGGCGTTGTTGAACGGTGAACCGAGCAACACGGCTTCGCAGTGGGCGGCGCGTTTCGGGATGGCGGCCATACCGCCAAACGCCACGCGGGCGTCGGCGATCACGCCGTTCTCAAGGCGCAGGTTGAAGGCGGCGCAGACGGCGGAAATGTCATCGTCCAGACGCTTGGAAACCTTGTAGGCACGGAACAGCCGCTCGGCACTGGCACGCGGGATGATGATCTTCTCGATGAACTCGCTTTCCTGGCGCGCGGTGACGCGGTAATCGATGAAGTAATCTTCCAGCGCCAGGGTGCGGCGGGCCTCGCCTTTGCACAGGACGATTTGCGCGCCGAGGGCGATCAGCAGGGGCGGCGAGTCACCGATGGGCGAGGCGTTGCCGATGTTGCCGCCGAGGGTGCCCTGGTTGCGAATCTGCAGGGAAGCGAAGCGCTGCAGCAATTCGCCGAAGTCCGGGTACTCGGCTTTCAAGGCTTCGTAGCAATCGGAGAGGGCGGTGGCGGCGCCGATTTCCAGGCGATCGTCAAAGCGTTCGATGCGCTTCATTTCGGCGACGTTGCCGACGTAGATCATCACCGGCAGGGTGCGGTGGAACTGGGTGACTTCCAGTGCCAGGTCCGTACCGCCGGCCAGCAGCCGGGCTTGTGGATAAGCGTCGTAGAGGTCAGCCAGATCGGCGACGGTCAGCGGCACCAGGCAGCGCTTGTCGCCACTGTTGAGTTCGCCGATATCGGTGGGGGCGATGGCTTTCAGGCGGGCGATGGTATCGGCTTCGCGAGCATCAAACTGGTCAGGTTGCTTGCCGCAGCAGGACTGCTCGGCTGCTTCCAGGATCGGCCGATAGCCGGTGCAGCGGCAGAGGTTGCCGGCCAGCGCTTCGTGCGCTTTATGCGCGTCCGGCTGATCGCTGTTCTTTTGCAGCGCGAACAGCGACATCACGAAGCCGGGGGTGCAGAAACCGCACTGCGAGCCGTGGCACTCGACCATGGCCTTCTGCACGCTGTGCAGTTCGCCTTGGTGCTTGAGGTCTTCGACGCTGATGAGTTGTTTGCCGTGCAACGACGAAACGAACGTCAGGCACGAGTTGAGGCTGCGATAGCGAATGTGTTCGCGGCCATCGTCATCCGTTTGCAGCTCGCCGACCACCACGGTGCAGGCGCCACAGTCGCCGCTGGCGCAGCCTTCTTTGGTGCCGGGTTTGCCCACATGGTCGCGCAGATAGTTGAGCACGGTCAGGTTCGGGTCCAGGGCGTGCTCGCTACGGAGTTCCTGGTTTAGTAAAAACTGGATCACGGAAGGCCTCGCAGACTCATTATTGTTGTTAACCGACTTGGACCGAATTTATCAGGTCTGACTTTCGGGTCAATGATTTTCTGACTTAAAGGTCAGGAAATAGCATTTTGTCGATCAACAACCTGTTCCTTCATTATTGACCCTCACGGGATTGCCTGCTTTTTTGCGGGATTCGTGCCAAAAACCGCCGAGTGGGCACTCCGCCATGACCCTTCATCTGCGCTACACTGCGCCGCTTGTGCAGATCGAAGAGTTTGAAGGGACAACCATGACGTTCAAGGCGCCGGACAGCCTCGCCGAGCAAATTGCTCACCACCTCGCCGAACGCATCATTCGTGGCGAAATGAAGCCCGGGGAGCGCATCCAGGAACAGAAGGTCACGCAGGCCCTCAATGTCAGCCGCGGCTCGGTCCGTGAAGCCTTGCTGATCCTCGAGCGCCGCCACCTGATCGCGATCCTGCCGCGACGCGGCGCACATGTGACCGAACTCACCGCGCACAAGGTGCGGAGCCTGTGCGCGCTGATGGGCGAGATGTACATCCTGCTCGCCAATGCCGTGGCCACGGGGTGGAAAGTCCAGGCCGACCTGGCGCCGTTCGTGCAGATCCAGCAGCGCCTGACCGCAAGCTACGAGCGGCAGGACATTCACACCTTCGTCGACGACAGTTTCAATGTGATGCGCGCCACGTACGGGTTTGCCAACAACCCGTACTTGCAGGAAACCGTCGAGAATCTGCAGCCGGCCATGAGCCGTGCGTATTTCCTCGCCCTGGAGCAGCGCAAGGCCTCGATGAGCGAGTATCTGGAACTGTTCGAACGCTTGCTGGCGGCCGTGATCGCCCGTGACGATGCGCTGATCCGGACCGTGCTGACGGCGTATTGCCAGCGCAGTTGCGATCTGGTGATCTCTGCCCTGACGGACGCTTAAGCGTGCGGCTCAAGTGCATCAAGCTGGCGGGGTTCAAATCCTTCGTCGATCCGACCACGGTGAACTTCCCCAGTAACATGGCGGCGGTGGTCGGGCCCAATGGTTGCGGCAAATCGAACATCATCGACGCCGTACGCTGGGTGATGGGCGAGAGCTCGGCCAAGAACCTGCGTGGCGAATCGATGACCGACGTCATCTTCAACGGTTCGACCAGCCGTAAACCGGTGAGCCAGGCCAGCATCGAACTGGTGTTCGATAACTCCGACGGCACCTTGCTCGGCGAGTACGCTGCCTATGCGGAAATCTCCATTCGCCGCAAAGTCACCCGCGACAGCCAGACCACCTATTACCTCAACGGCACCAAGTGCCGCCGCCGCGATATCACCGATATCTTTCTCGGTACCGGCCTGGGCCCGCGCAGCTACTCGATCATCGAGCAGGGGATGATCTCCAAACTGATCGAGTCCAAGCCCGAAGACCTGCGCAACTTTATTGAAGAAGCGGCGGGCATCTCCAAGTACAAGGAGCGCCGGCGCGAGACCGAAAACCGCATTCGGCGCACCCACGAAAACCTGGAGCGCCTCACGGACTTGCGCGAAGAGCTCGCGCGTCAGCTCGAGCGCCTGCACCGCCAGGCCGAGGCGGCCAAGAAGTATCAGGAATACAAGGGCGAGGAGCGTCAGCTCAAGGCGCAATTGTCTGCTTTGCGCTGGCAGGCGTTGAACGAACAGGTCGGTCAGCGCGAAGCGATCATCGGCACCCAGGAAGTCACGTTCGAAGCGCTGGTTGCCGAGCAGCGCAACGCCGACGCGAGCATCGAACGCTTGCGTGACGGGCACCATGACCTGTCCGAGCGCTTCAATCTGGTGCAGGGGCGTTTCTATTCGGTCGGCGGCGACATCGCACGGGTCGAGCAGAGCATCCAGCACGGCCAGCAACGTTTGCGTCAGTTGCAGGACGATTTGAAAGAAGCCGAGCGCGCGCGTCTGGAAACCGAATCGCATCTGGGCCACGACCGCACGTTGCTGCTGACCCTCGGCGAAGAGCTGGACATGCTCACGCCGGAGCAGGAAGTCACCAGCGCTGCCGCTGAAGAGGCCGCCGCCGCGCTGGAAGAATCCGAAACCACCATGCACGGTTGGCAGGAACAGTGGGATACGTTCAACCTGACCGCCGCCGAACCGCGTCGCCAATCTGAAGTCCAGCAATCGCGCATCCAGCAGCTGGAAACCAGCATGGAACGCCTGGCGGATCGTCAGAAGCGTCTCGGCGAAGAGCGCGCGTTGCTCTCGGCGGACCCGGAAGACCTGGCGATCATGGAACTCAGCGAGCAACTCGCCGCGAGTGAAGCGACGCTGGAAGACTTGCAGGCCAGTGAAGAGGCCCAGGTCGAGCGCCTTGAGCAACTGCGTCAGGAATTGCAGCAAGCGCTGTCGGCCCAGCAACAGGCGCAGGGCGATTTGCAGCGCCTCAACGGCCGTCTCGCCTCGCTTGAAGCCTTGCAGCAAGCCGCGCTCGATCCGGGCACCGGCACTGCTGAATGGCTGCGCGAACAACATTTGGCTGATCGCCCGCGACTGGCCGAAGGCCTCAAGGTTGAAGCCGGTTGGGAGCTGGCGGTGGAAACCGTGCTCGGTGCCGATCTGCAAGCCGTGCTGGTGGACGATTTCGGTGATTTCGATCTGGCCGGTTTTGCCCAGGGCGATTTGCGTTTGCTCAGCCCCGCCAGTGATGGCGTACGCGTGCCCGGCAGCCTGCTCGACAAGGTCGAGGCGCAGATCGATCTGTCGCCCTGGCTGGGGCAGGTCAAACCGGTTGAAAGCCTCGAACAGGCCTTGGCCCTGCGTGGTCAGTTGAGCGCCGGCCAGAGCCTGATCAGTCGCGACGGTTATTGGGTCGGGCGCCACTTTCTGCGTGTGCGCCGGGCCAGCGAAGCGGAAAGCGGCGTGCTCGCCCGTGGTCAGGAAATCCAGCACCTGACTGTTGAGCGTGAAGAGCGTGAAGCCACAGTCGAAACTCTGGAAACCCAACTGCAAAATCTGCGGGCGCAACAGCGTCAGCAGGAAAACGGCCGCGAGCATTTGCGCCGTCTGCTGCAAGACGAAGCGCGTCAGCAAGGCGAATTGAAAGCTCAGTTGTCCGCGGGCAAGGCCAAGGTCGAGCAACTGACCTTGCGCCGTACCCGGCTCGATGAAGAACTCACCGAGCTGGCCGAACAGCGCGCTCTGGAGCACGAATACATCGGCGAAGCGCGCCTGCAGTTGCAGGAGGCCCTCGATGCCATGGCGCTGGACACCGAGCAGCGCGAATTGCTGTTGGCCCAGCGTGACAGCCTGCGCGAGCGGCTGGACCGCGTGCGCCAGGAGGCCCGTCAGCACAAGGATCACGCGCATCAATTGGAGGTGCGTCTGGGATCGCTCAAGGCGCAACACGACTCGACGCGTCAGGCGCTGGAACGGCTGGAGATGCAGTCCGAGCGCCTGACTGAAAAACGCGAACAGCTGAGCCTCAATCTGGAGGAGGGCGAGGCGCCGCTGGAAGAGCTGCGCCTCAAGCTCGAAGAGTTGCTCGACAAGCGCATGACCGTCGACGAAGAACTCAAGACCGCACAAATTGCCCTTGAAGACGCCGACCGTGAGCTGCGTGACGCCGAGAAGCGCCGCAACCAGGCCGAGCAGCAATCGCAGTTGATTCGTGGCCAGATGGAAACGCAGCGCATGGAATGGCAAGCCCTGACCGTGCGCCGCAAGACCCTGGAAGATCAATTGCTGGAAGACGGCTACGACCTGCACGGCGTGCTCGCCACGCTGACGACCGAAGCCAGCGAAAAGGACGCCGAAGAGGAGCTCGAGCGCATTGCCGCGCGCATTCAGCGCCTCGGCGCGATCAACCTCGCGGCCATCGACGAATATCAGCAACAATCAGAGCGTAAACGTTATCTGGATGCGCAGAACGACGATCTGGTCGAAGCGCTGGATACCCTGGAGAACGTGATTCGCAAGATCGACAAGGAAACCCGCAACCGCTTCAAAGATACCTTTGATCAGATCAATGGCGGTTTACAGGCGCTTTTCCCAAAAGTTTTCGGTGGAGGACGCGCGTATTTGGAACTGACGGGCGAAGATCTACTCGATACAGGGGTGACGATCATGGCGCAGCCGCCCGGAAAGAAGAACAGCACCATCCATTTGCTCTCCGGCGGCGAAAAAGCCCTGACCGCACTGGCCCTGGTTTTTGCGATCTTCAAATTGAATCCGGCGCCGTTCTGCATGCTTGATGAAGTGGATGCGCCACTGGATGACGCTAACGTTGGACGCTACGCACGGCTGGTGAAAGAGATGTCGCAGACGGTGCAGTTCATCTACATCACCCACAACAAGATCGCCATGGAAATGGCCGATCAATTGATGGGGGTGACGATGCACGAACCCGGATGCTCGCGTCTGGTGGCAGTGGATGTCGAGGAGGCGATGGCGATGGTGGATGCCTGAACCAGCGCTTGAAGGGCGAGTATTTTTAGTCTGTAGGGCTTTTCTGATCGCTTCTACTAGCTGGCCAATCGACATATTCGCGCAAGCCATTGTGACAGACGGTGTAAAGTTGCCTTGGGTCGTGCTAGTTTAATGTCAATTTTTCGTATACGTGGGCAAAACGCCTGTCAGAACATAGAGTTGGCGCCACGTTTTAAAGCGGTTTGCGAGTTGTAAACCCCTTATTTTTCAGCATTTTTTATAGAGGCACGGGATTACATGGAAATCGGTCTGCGCGAGTGGCTGATCGTCATCGGCATTATTGTCATTGCCGGTATTCTTTTCGATGGCTGGCGTCGCATGCGCGGCGGCAAGGGAAAACTGAAATTCCGTCTGGACCGGAGCCTGTCCAATTTGCCGGACGAGGACACCAGCGCCGAGCTGTTGGGCCCGCCCCGCGTCCTGGATACGCACAAGGAACCGCAACTGGACGAGCACGACCTGCCGTCGGTGAGCATGCCTGCCCGTGAACCGCGGGAATCGGGTTCCAAGCGCGGCAAGCGTGGCCATGGCGAACCGTCGCAAGGCGACATGAACCTCAGCCTGGATCTGGATGGCGGCCCGAGCTTCAGCAGCCGTGACGACGATTTCCCGGATGACACCAAGGCCTCGCCGTCAGTCAGTGACAAGGAACAACCGCAAGCCGAAGAAGTGCTGGTCATCAGCGTGATCTGCCGCGACGCTGCCGGCTTCAAGGGCCCGGCGCTGTTGCAGAACATTCTGGAAAGCGGCCTGCGCTTCGGCGAGATGGACATTTTCCACCGCCACGAAAGCATGGCCGGCAATGGCGAGGTCCTGTTCTCGATGGCCAATGCGGTCAAGCCGGGCATCTTCGATCTGGACGACATCGACCACTTCAGCACCCCGGCCGTGAGTTTCTTCCTCGGTCTGCCAGGCCCGCGTCATCCGAAGCAGGCCTTCGACGTGATGGTGGCTGCGGCGCGCAAACTGTCCCAGGAACTGAACGGCGAACTGAAAGACGACCAGCGCAGCGTCCTGACCGCACAGACGATCGAGCATTACCGTCAGCGCATCGTTGAATTCGAACGTCGCGCCCTGACCCAGAAACGCTAAGGTCAAAAGATCGCAGCCTCGTTTCACTCGACAGCTCCTACGGAAAATCGCAATACCTGTAGGAGCTGTCGAGTGAAACGAGGCTGCGGTCTCCTGATCTTGATGAAATGAGATTGAGCAGCCTCGGCTGCTCTTTTGCTTTATGAGAGAACACCCATGACCGCCGCCAAAACCCGCATTCTAGAGCTGCGCGCTGAGCTGGATCAGCACAACTATCGCTACCACGTGATGGACGAGCCGAGCATTCCGGACGTCGAATACGACCGGTTGTTCCATGAGCTGAAGGCCCTTGAAGCGGCCAACCCCGACCTCGTCACCAGCGACTCGCCGACCCAGCGCGTCGGCAGCGCGGCGCTGTCGGCGTTCACTCAGGTGCGCCACGAAGTGCCGATGCTCAGCCTCGGCAACGCCTTCGAAGAAACCGACATGCGCGAGTTCGATCGTCGGGTGACCGAAGGCCTCGATCTGCCGGCTGGCGACCTGTTCGGCGGCGGTGCGGTGGAATACAGCTGCGAACCGAAACTCGATGGCCTGGCGGTCAGCCTGCTTTATCAGGACGGTGTGCTGGTGCGTGGCGCCACCCGCGGTGACGGCACCACCGGCGAAGACATCAGCGTCAATGTGCGCACCGTGCGCAACATCCCGCTCAAACTGCAAGGCAGCGGCTGGCCGGCGACCCTCGAAGTGCGCGGCGAAGTGTTCATGTCCAAAGCGGGTTTCGAACGGCTCAACGCAACGCAACTGGAAGTCGGCGGCAAGACCTTCGCCAACCCGCGCAACGCGGCGGCGGGCAGTTTGCGCCAGCTGGATTCGAAGATCACTGCCAACCGCCCGCTGGAGTTCTGTTGCTATGGCATCGGCCAGGTTTCGGCGGACATTGCCGACACGCACATCGGCAATCTGAAACAGCTTCAGGCGTGGGGCTTGCCCATCAGTCGTGAGTTGAAACTGGCGCACGGTATCGATGAGTGCCTGGATTACTACCGCGACATCGGTGAACGCCGCAACGGGCTGGCCTATGAAATCGACGGCGTGGTGTTCAAGGTCAACAGCATCGCCTCCCAGCGTGAGCTGGGTTTCCGCGCTCGCGAGCCGCGCTGGGCGATTGCCCACAAATTTCCGGCCATGGAAGAGCTCACCGAGTTGCTCGACGTCGAGTTCCAGGTCGGTCGTACTGGTGCGGTAACGCCCGTGGCGCGCTTGAAACCGGTCAAGGTGGCGGGCGTCACCGTGGCCAACGCGACGCTGCACAACATGGACGAAGTCGCGCGTCTGGGCCTGATGATCGGCGACACCGTGATCATCCGCCGTGCGGGCGATGTGATTCCGCAAGTGGTGCAAGTGGTCGTGGAGCGCCGTCCGGATGATGCGCGTCCGGTGCAGATTCCGCAGGAGTGCCCGGTGTGTGGTTCCCATGTCGAACGCACGCAGCTGGTCAAACGCAGCAAGGGGCGCGAGACCGTCAGTGAAGGCGCGGTGTATCGCTGCGTCGGGCGACTGGCCTGCGGTGCGCAGCTCAAGCAGGCAATCATTCACTTTGTTTCGCGTCGTGCGATGGACATTGAAGGGCTTGGCGATAAAAGCGTCGAGCAACTGGTCGATGAAGGCCTGGTGAGTTCTCCGGCCGATCTGTATGCCTTGAAGTTTGACGACATTGTCGATCTGGAAGGGTTTGCGGAGCTGTCGAGCAAGAAGCTGCTAAGCGCTATCGAAGACAGCAAGAAACCCAGCCTTGCGCGGTTTATCTACGCCCTCGGTATTCCCGATGTCGGTGAAGAGACGGCCAAGGTTCTGGCGCGCTCTCTCGGCTCGCTGGAGCGGGTTCAGCAAGCATTGCCGCACGTGCTCACGTACTTGCCGGATGTCGGCCTGGAAGTGGCTCACGAGATCCACAGCTTCTTTGAAGATGCGCATAACCAGCAGGTTATTGCGAAGTTGCTTAAGCATGGCCTGCAGATTCAGGATCAGGGCGAGCTGGGGGCCGAATTTGCCGCCAGCACGACGCTGGGCGGCTTCCTCGACAAGCTGAACATTCCGTCGGTCGGACCGGGCGGGGCGCAGAAACTGGCGGACAGATTCGGTTCGCTGGAAGGCGTGTTCGGCGCTGACTGGCTGGACATGCGTCAGACGCTGCCGGAGAAACAGGCCAATTCGGTCCGCGAGTTTTTTGCGGTTGCGGACAATCGGCAGATCGCTGAAGCCGCCGAAAAGCAGTTGCGTGATTTTGGCATGCACTGGCAGAGCGAGAAGAAAGTCGTCGAAGGACTGCCGCTGGCCGGGCAGACCTGGGTGCTGACCGGTTCGCTGGAATTGATGAGCCGTGACGTCGCCAAGGACAAACTCGAAAGCCTCGGCGCCAAGGTGGCCGGCTCGGTATCGGCCAAGACCCATTGCGTGGTGGCGGGGCCCGGGGCCGGCTCCAAGTTGGCCAAGGCCAATGAGCTGGGGTTGAAGGTGCTCGATGAAGAAGCGTTTGTCGATTTCCTGAAAACACACGGCATCCCGGTCTGACACAAAACCTGTGGCGAGGGGATTTATCCCCGTTCGGCGACGCAGTCGTCGCAAGACCGGTGCCCGCAATTTGTCTGTGATAATGCAATTGCCGGATTTGGGGCTGCTGCGCAGCCCAACGGGGATAAATCCCCTCGCCACAAAAGGAATGCACACCAGTGTGTTTATCGTGGGAACGATCTTCGCGCGGCAATGATCTAGTCTTGGCAAGCCCCAGGGAGAGATCGCCATGCACCGCTTCTTCGAACAGCTCAGCTCGCGCATTGCCGCCCCCTTCATCGGCGAGCGTTCGCGCAACAGCAAGGTCTGGCATTGCCGCTGTGGGCAGTCGCTGTTCTTTCGCAACAGCCAGTGCCTGGCCTGTTCGGCGGCGTTGGGCTATCAGCCTGAACACAGTCGCTTGTCGTCGCTGCAACCCGGCTTTCACGCGGACACCTGGATTCTCGATGCCGATCCAGACGCCGGTGTGTTCCGCCGCTGCGCCAATCTCGATTCCCCTGCCGCGTGCAACTGGCTGTTGCCCGCCAACGACCACGATGCGTTGTGTATCGCCTGTAGCCTGAATCGCACCATTCCTGATTTATCGATTCCTGAAAATCACGACCGCTGGCGCAAAGTCGAAACCGCCAAGCGTCGGCTGGTCGCGCAGTTGGTCAGCCTGGGGTTGCAGGTCATCCCCAAAACCGTGGACGAAGAGACCGGACTGGCCTTCGATTTCATGGGGGTCGATCTCGAAGGCAAACCGCCGACCACCGGTCATGCCAACGGCCTGATCACCCTTGATATCAAGGAAGCCGACGACGCCCACCGCGAGCAGGTCCGGGTGCAAATGCACGAACCCTATCGCACGCTGCTCGGGCACTTTCGTCATGAAGTCGGGCACTATTACTGGGATCGGCTGATCGCCAGCGGCCAGTGGCTGGAACCGTTTCGCAACCTGTTTGGTGATGAGCGCGCGAGTTACGCCGATGCCCTTGATCGCCATTACCAGCAAGGCGCGCCGCTCGACTGGCAGCAACAGTTCGTCAGCGCCTACGCCACCATGCATCCATGGGAAGACTGGGCAGAAACCTGGGCGCATTACCTGCACATGATGGACGCGGTGGATACGGCCCTGGGTTTCGGCATGAGCGCGCGGGACATGGATTTCGACTACCAGTCGTTCCCGCTCGACACGCTCTACGATCCGCAACATCCTGGCGGCGCGGCGTTCCTGTCCTTCGTCAATGCCTGGATCGAACTGGCCGGCATGCTCAACGAACTGTCGCGCAGCATGGGCCAGCCGGATTTCTATCCATTCGTCCTGCCGCCGGCGGTGATCGCCAAGTTGCACTTCATTCACCTGGTGATCCAGCAGGAAGGTGGCAGGGCGGATGAGGTGTTGGCGCAATAGGATTTTCAGGCGTACCGCATGTCCTTGAAGCCGTTCATATTTTTAATCCACTCGAACGGTTGTAACTTCGTCTCAGACAGGTACAATGGCGCGGCTCGCCGTCAGGTGAGCGTCGTTATGGTGACCCCATCGGTCCCCCCGCAACGATTACCCGTGAACCTGGTCAGATCCGGAAGGAAGCAGCCACAGCGGGAACATTGTGTGCCGGGGTGTGGCTGGTGGGGTTGCCTCCATAACGCCTCGCGAGCCTTCTCTCGCGTTATCCATCAAAAAAACCGTCTTGTCGCTCTGCCATGGATTTCATCCAGGGCGGATTTTCGTCGTTTGCGTTTTTGAAAAGCGGACGCAAAAAAAGGAGGCCGACCTGTCGAATCACGACAAGTCGGCCTCCTTTTTTCATTTCTGCCACTAAGGCTTGGACAAGGCCTGGTCAACCGCTGCAATCAGCTTTCCCAGATCCTTCGGGGTGGCCTTGTGTATGACTGCGAACAGGTACGCCCGCTGTTCGTCTTCGTCGCCCATATCTGCGAAAAAGGCTTTCAGCTTCACGTCCAGCACGTCGGCAAGCAGGAACAGAGCTTCCACGCTGGGAGTGTAGGTGCCGGTTTCGAAGCGGCTGATGGTTTTGGGGTCAAAACCGGTTTTTTCGCCGAGTTCAGCCTGAGTAAGCCCCGCGACCTTGCGGTAACGCCGGATGGCTGGACCCAAACTTGAAATTTGCATCGCTCAATTCCCATTTAGAATCAAGAACTTAACGATAGATTTTTGCATTAGACAACTGCATGATCCATCACCTTGCTTTGCAAAATGTGATGCATTTCGTAGAATCGCCGATCCAAAGGGGTATTCGGTGATCTGTTTTCGGAAGTTCGGCTGATATGGATGAGCCCGCATTGCGCTCCTGCGAGCGGTATGCGGAGCCCTGATGCGATCCTGAGGCCTTGCAAAATGTTACCGAAATCGTTGTTCCTGCCCTTTATCAGGGTCTTTGAGCCTAGTTGATCTTCGGCTGCCAATGGGCCATCAATCGCTGTAAATGGAGTGATCACGTGGCTCTGCGCAGGACGATTCAAAACATCTCTTCCGGGCATTGTGCGCTGGTCGAGCGGTACCACCGCTAGCGACAGTGAGCCTGACTCATGGATGAGAAATACCGCAGGGCCGTGGATGCCGCCGCCATTTTTTCCGAGACGGACCTGACCGGCCGGATTACCTACGTCAACGATCAGTTTTGCGCCGTATCCGGCTATAGCCGCGACGAACTGCTCGGGCAGAACCATCGCCTGCTCAACTCCGGTCTGCACTCCGCTGATTTTTTTGCCGGGATGTGGCGCACCATCGCGTTGGGCAATGTCTGGAAGGGCGAGATCTGCAATCGCGCCAAGGATGGCCGTCTGTATTGGGTTGAAAGCACGCTGGTGCCGGTGCTGGATGACGCCACCGGGCGGATTCACCGTTACCTGGCGATTCGCTTCGACATCAGCGAAAAACGCCAACTGTTGCATTCCTTGCAATGGCGAGTCGGCCATGACGTGCTGACCGGTCTGCCCAACCGCGCGTTTCTCTCGGATCTGCTGGATCAGGCGCTGGCCTTCTCCCGCGAGGAAAACATTCCGCTGGCGGTGTGCATGCTCGACCTCGACGGCTTCAAGGCGGTCAACGACGGCTACGGGCACGCCAGTGGCGATTTGCTGCTGGTGGAGGTGGCCAAGCGTCTGCGCGACATCGTTCGCGGCGAGGATGTAGTGGCGCGGCTCGCCGGTGACGAGTTCGTGCTGGTGTTGCGTTATGTGCGTGATGTGCCGGAGCTGCGTGCGGCGCTGAACCGCGTGCTGGGGGCGATTTCCGCACCGTACGCGCTGCAGGGCAAGGTCTTGAATGTCTATGCCAGCATCGGCGTCACCCTGTTTCCCCACGACAATGAAGATGCCGAAACCTTGCTGCGTCATGCCGATCAGGCCATGTACGTGGCCAAGCAGAGCGGGCGCAATCGCTTCCATTTGTTCGATGTGTTCCGGGATCAAGAGGTCAAGGCCACTCACCAGACCGTCGAACGGGTACGCCAGGCGCTGGCCGCCGGTGAGCTGCGCCTGTATTTCCAGCCGAAGGTCAATATGCGTCATGGTGTTGTCGTTGGCTTCGAGGCGCTGTTGCGCTGGGAACACCCGCAAAACGGTACGGTGCCGGCCCGGGAGTTTCTGCCGCTGGTGGAGGAAACGGACCTGATCATCGATATTGGTGAATGGGTGATGGATCAGGTGTTGCTGCAGCTGGATCACTGGCAGCAAGCGGGGCAGAGCTGGCCGATCAGCGTCCACATTGCCGCCCGGCATTTTCAGCGGGCCGATTTCGTCGATCGCCTCAGCCAGGTGCTCGCCCGGCATGCCCGGGTCGCGCCGCAGATGCTCGACCTGGAAATCGTCGAGTCGGTGGCCATCGAAAACATCCAGCATGTCAGCGCTTGTTTGCAGGCCTGTCAGGCCCTCGGGGTGCAGTTTTCATTGGGTGACTTTGGCACCGGGTATTCATCGCTGAGCTACCTCAAGCGCTTGCGCACCCAGACCATCAAGATCGACAAGTCGTTCATCCGCGACATTCTGCATGATCACGATGACCAGGCCCTGACCACGGCGGTCATTGGCCTGGCCCGGGCGTTTGGCCGGCAGGTGATCGCCGAGGGGCTGGAAAGCATTGAGCATGGTGAGCGGCTGTTGCAACTGGGGTGCGAGGTTGCCCAGGGCTATTTCATCGCCCGGCCGATGCCGGCAGCGGAGGTGCCGGAGTGGGTCGAAGGGTTTGTTGCGCCGCAGCAATGGCGGGGGGCTTGATCAAATCTCCCGACTTCGTTTGTCAGGCATGTGGGAGCGAGCGGTTTCAGGGTTTACCAACATAAAGCCGGATGATGTCATCGATTTCCCCGGACATTTTCATCCTCAGCAGGGTGCGCAGGATTCGCTGCACCGGCACTTTCGGATCGTTGCGCACGTAGCAACCGACACTTTGCTCCTGTAGCACCGCCACGCCTTGCAGTTGCCGCTCAGGCAGCAAGCGTTGATTGAACCAGTCCAGCGTCCACTGGTTACTCACGGCATAGCGATAGCGTCCGGCCAGAAGCTTTTCCAGCACTTGTTCCTGGTTGCGCGCGTCTTCGCGAAGCAGGTGGCTGGCGTCGAACAGCGGTTGCAGGGTCGGGTAGCTGTAACCGAGCACCGTACCGATGGTTTGTCGCGGCAAGTTTGCCGGAGTCACCGCGATCTCCGGTTGTCGCCGGCTGATCAGCACGTCGGGCTGGGTCCAGAGTGGAATGCTCCAGAGGTAGTCCCCTGACTGATTCGGCAGCCACGATTGCGCGGCATAGCAGCGGACATCGACCTCGCCGTGTTCCATTGCGCCTTGCACCCGCGCTCGGGGCAGTACGTGAAATTCGGCCGGAACGCCGACCTGGGTGGCGAGGCTGACCATCACGTCATGCAGGATGCCCTGGGTCGGCTGGCCGCGCTCCAGTTGCACCATCGGCATCGCCCAACTATCAGGCACCACGAAGCGCAACGGCGTTTCGGCAGCCGCGCCGTTCAGACTCATCAACAGCAGTGCCCCCAAGGCCAGCCGCATAAACGCTCCGGTACTGATGAAACCCGAGCCGATAAAAGCCCCAAAGTGCATCTTAGCCAGATTAGACGAGCGCGCCGGATGCAATTTTGGCCTTGCTCCGCTAGCATTAGCCGCTTGTGTTCCTTCGTGGCGACGGTTTTCGATGAGTTATCAGGTTCTTGCACGTAAATGGCGTCCGCGCTCGTTCCGCGAAATGGTCGGCCAGACCCATGTGCTCAAGGCTCTGATCAATGCCTTGGACAGCCAGCGGCTGCACCACGCCTACCTGTTTACCGGGACGCGCGGGGTCGGCAAGACCACCATCGCGCGGATCATCGCCAAATGCCTGAACTGTGAAACAGGTATCACTTCGACGCCCTGTGGCGAGTGCTCGGTGTGCCGTGAGATCGATGAAGGTCGCTTCGTCGACCTGATCGAGATCGACGCCGCGAGCCGGACCAAGGTCGAGGACACCCGTGAGCTGCTCGATAACGTGCAGTACGCCCCTAGCCGCGGGCGCTTCAAGGTCTACCTGATCGACGAAGTGCACATGCTTTCCAGCCATTCCTTCAATGCGCTGCTGAAAACCCTTGAAGAGCCGCCGCCCTACGTCAAATTCATTCTGGCGACGACTGACCCGCAGAAACTTCCTGCAACCATTCTTTCGCGGTGTCTGCAGTTCTCCCTGAAAAACATGACCCCGGAACGTGTGGTCGAGCATTTGACCCACGTGCTGGGCGTCGAGAACGTGCCGTTCGAAGACGACGCGCTGTGGCTGCTGGGCCGCGCCGCCGATGGCTCGATGCGCGACGCCATGAGCCTCACCGATCAGGCGATCGCCTTCGGTGAAGGCAAAGTCATGGCCGCCGACGTGCGGGCAATGCTCGGCACGCTTGATCACGGCCAGGTGTATGACGTTTTGCATGCGCTGATCGAAGGCGACGCCAAGGCGTTGCTCGAAGCCGTGCGTCATCTGGCCGAACAAGGCCCCGACTGGAATGGCGTGCTCTCGGAAATTCTTAACGTATTGCACCGTGTCGCCATCGCCCAGGCCTTGCCTGAAGGCGTCGACAACGGCCACGGCGACCGCGACCGAGTGTTGGCGCTGGCCCAGGCCTTGCCGGCCGAAGACGTGCAGTTCTACTACCAGATGGGCCTGATCGGCCGCCGCGACTTGCCGCTGGCGCCGGATCCGCGTGGTGGGTTTGAAATGGTCCTGCTGCGAATGCTGGCGTTCCGGCCCGCAGACACCGAAGACGCACCGAGGCAACCGCTAAAGCCAGTGGGGATCAGCCAGGCCACAGTTGATTCCGCAAACTCAGTGGCTGCCGCGCCGGTTGTTGCGGCGGTAGTCGCTGCGGCAGTTGCACCCGTCGCTGCGGCAGTTGCTCCAGCTCCCGCGCCGGCGCCTGAGCCGGTCGCGCCCGTTGTCGTGCCTGACCCGGTTATCGTGCCCGAGCCCGTCGCGGTTGAAGCCGTCGTCGATCTGCCATGGAACGACCCGGTGGAGCCCGAAGTCGTTCAGCAGCCAGCCGTCGAGCCGGTGCTGGAAACAGCCGGCGAACAACCCGAATTGGCCCCGATGCCGTTGCCGACGCCTGACAGCGTTGTGCCGGACGCACCGGAGTGGGCCGCTGCGCCTATCCCCGAGCCGTCCGTGGCCGACGTCGACGCCGCTACCCCGGGCATCGACTCCGACGACGAGCCGCCGCTGGACGAGGATTACATCGAGCCGGACATGGATTCGGCTTACAGCTACCTCGATGAACTGGCGAGTGAACATACTGCCGAACCAGCACCGGAGCCCGAGCCTGAGCCAGCCGCCATGCCTGCTACCGGCCTGGCCCTGCAATGGCTGGAGCTGTTCCCGAAACTGCCGATTTCCGGTATGACCGGCAGCATCGCCGCCAACTGCACGCTGATCTCCGTGGAGGGCGACCATTGGCTGATGCACCTGGATCCGGCCCACAGCGCCTTGTTCAACGCGACGCAGCAGCGTCGTCTCAACGATGCGTTGAACCAGTTTCACGGGCGCACGCTGACCCTGAGCATGGAGCTGATCAAGCCCGAGCAGGAAACCCCGGCCCAGGCTGCGTCCCGGCGCCGCGCCAACCGCCAGCGCGAGGCCGAGGAGTCGATTCACGGTGATCCGTTCATCCAGCAAATGATGCAGCAGTTCGGTGCGGTGGTCCGTAACGATACTATTGAACCTGTCGAAGCCCTGGCCAGTCAGGGCTAATAACTGAAGGCGTCCGGCCGCAAGGGCCGGGGCGCTGTTTTTATCCAAGTACTTTTGAGGTGATTCCCATGATGAAAGGTGGCATGGCCGGCCTGATGAAGCAGGCGCAGCAGATGCAGGAAAAAATGGCCAAGATGCAGGAAGAACTGGCCAACGCCGAAGTCACCGGTAAAGCCGGTGGCGATATGGTCACTGTGGTGATGACCGGTCGTCACGACGTCAAGCGCGTGACCATCGATCCAAGCCTGGTCGAAGGCCTGAGCGAAGATGACAAGGAAATGCTGGAGGCCGTGTTCGCCGCCGCTGTCAACGACGCCGTGCGCAAGATCGAAGCCAACAGCCAGGACAAAATGTCCGGTATGACCGCTGGCATGCAATTGCCACCGGGCATGAAACTGCCATTCTGATTCGCCAGGGCGCGTAGGATGAGCTAAAAAATGCCAGGCATTGCGCCTGGCATTTTTGTTTCTGCCTGATTTTGTAAATCCCTGTGGCGAGGGAGCTTGCTCCTCGCGGACCGGTCCGCGCTCGGGCGCAGCAGTCCCTTTTTTGAGGTCGCTTCGCGACTTGGCGGGAGCAAGCTCCCTCGCCACAATGAAAAGCAGAAACATCGAACGCGACACCGCCACAAAGGTCTGCTCCCCTATACCGCCGAATTCATCGATCAAAGGAGACGCTCACATGCCTGAAGCATTGACCCTCAACCAACGTATCGTTCTGGCCTCGCGCCCGGTGGGTGCACCGACGCCAGAGAATTTCCGCCTGGAAAGGGAAGCGCTGCCGGACCTGGCCGACGGTCAGGTATTGCTCAAGACCCTGTTTCTGTCACTGGACCCCTACATGCGAGGGCGCATGAGTGACGCTCCGTCCTACGCGGCGCCGGTGGAAATCGACGAGGTGATGACCGGCGGGGCTGTCAGCCGGGTCGAGCGTTCGCTGAATCCCAAGTTTCACGAAGGTGATCTGGTCGTCGGCGCTACCGGGTGGCAGAGCCACAGCATCAGCGACGGCCGCAACATCATTCCGGTGCCGTCCGGGCTGCCGAGCCCATCGATGGCGCTGGGTGTGCTCGGCATGCCGGGCATGACCGCGTACATGGGGTTGATGGACATCGGCCAGCCCAAATCCGGCGAAACCCTCGTGGTCGCTGCGGCGTCCGGTGCCGTGGGTTCGGTGGTCGGCCAGGTGGCGAAGATCAAGGGCCTGCGTGTGGTCGGTGTGGCGGGTGGCGCGGACAAGTGCCGTTATGTGGTGGATGAGTTGGGCTTCGATGCCTGCATCGATCACAAGAGCCCCGACTTCGCCAATGACCTGGCGCTGGCGTGTCCCCAGGGCGTCGACATCTATTACGAGAACGTCGGTGGCAAGGTATTCGACGCGGTGGTGCCGTTGCTCAACCCCAAGGCTCGCATTCCGCTCTGTGGTTTGATCGCGTCGTACAACGCCCACGAAGCCCCGACCGGCCCGGATCGCCTGCCGCAATTGCAGCGCACGTTGTTGACCAAGCGTGTGCGCATCCAGGGGTTCATCGTCTTTGATGACTACGGTGATCGCCAGCCGGAGTTTGTCAGCGCCATGGCGCCGTGGGTGCGCGACGGCAAGGTAAAATTCCGTGAAGACGTGGTCGATGGTCTTGAGAACGCACCCGAGGCGTTCATCGGTCTGCTGGAAGGACGCAACTTCGGCAAACTGGTGGTGCGGGTCGCGCAGGACTGAATAATTGACGCTCATACGAGGCGCGGGTATAAACCGCGTCTCGTTGTTTTGTCGGACGTTTCCCCATGAGCTTCAGCCCTTTGATTCGCCAACTGATCGATGCCCTGCGAATTTTGCCAGGTGTCGGTCAGAAAACTGCCCAGCGCATGGCATTGCAACTGCTCGAACGTGATCGCAGCGGTGGCTCGCGCCTGGCGTCGGCGTTGAGCCAGGCCATGGAAGGCGTGGGGCACTGCCGTTTGTGCCGCACGCTGACCGAAGACGACCTGTGCCCGCAATGCGCCGATACCCGTCGCGACGACACCTTGCTGTGCGTGGTGGAAGGTCCGATGGACGTCTACGCGGTGGAGCAGACCGGTTTCCGGGGGCGCTACTTCGTCCTCAAGGGCCATCTGTCACCGCTTGACGGGCTCGGGCCGGAAGCCATCGGGATTCCGCAGTTGCTGGCACGGATAGAAGAGGCGGGCACGTTTACCGAAGTCATCCTGGCGACCAACCCGACGGTCGAAGGTGAAGCCACGGCGCACTACATCGCCCAGTTGCTCAACAATAAAGGCCTGATCGCCTCGCGCATTGCCCACGGCGTGCCGTTGGGTGGCGAACTGGAGCTGGTGGATGGCGGGACGTTGGCGCATTCGTTTGCCGGGCGTAAGCCGATAGCGCTGTAACCACATCAAAGTCAAAAGATCGCAGCCTTCGGCAGCGCCTGCAGAATTTTGTGTGCACCCTGTAGGCGCTGCCGAGGGCTGCGATCTTTTTCATGCTCCACCCATCTCCCTATTGAAAACCAAGCAAGCGCTCGGTTAACTTCGCTGGACCCCTCAGTGGAGTTCGCCGATGCCTGCCTTTCAGGAATACTTCGACCCCAGCCACCAATTGGTCCGTGACAGCGTCAGACGTTTCGTCGAGCGTGAAATTCTTCCGGACATCGACCAGTGGGAAGAGGCCGAGAGCTTTCCCCGCGAGCTTTACCTCAAGGCCGGTGCGGCAGGGATTCTGGGGATCGGTTACCCCGAAGCCCTGGGGGGCAGCCACGAAGGTGATCTGTTCGCCAAAATCGCCGCCAGCGAAGAGTTGATGCGCTGCGGCTCCGGTGGATTGGTCGCCGGGTTAGGCTCGCTGGACATCGGCTTGCCGCCGATCCTCAAATGGGCCAGGCCCGAGGTCCGGGATCGCGTCGTGCCGCCCGTGCTGGCCGGCGAAAAGATCAGCGCACTGGCTGTCACCGAGCCCAGCGGCGGCTCCGATGTGGCCAACCTGCAAACCCGCGCCGTGCGTGACGGTGACTGCTATCGGGTCAGCGGCAGCAAAACCTTTATCACCAGTGGCGTGCGCGCGGATTACTACACCGTCGCGGTGCGCACCGGCGAACCGGGTTTCGGCGGTATCAGCCTGCTGTTGATCGAGAAGGGCACACCGGGTTTTACCGTCGGCCGCCAATTGAAGAAAATGGGCTGGTGGGCGTCTGACACGGCCGAGCTGTTCTTCGACGATTGCCGCGTACCTGCAGGCAATCTGATCGGCGCCGAAAACATGGGCTTCGCCTGCATCATGGGCAACTTCCAGAGTGAACGCCTGGCTTTGGCGCTGATGGCCAACATGACCGCGCAGCTGGCGCTGGAGGAAAGCCTGAAGTGGGCGCGTCAGCGCGAAGCGTTCGGCAAACCCATCGGCAAATTTCAGGTACTCAAGCATCGCCTTGCGGAAATGGCGACGGCGCTGGAAGTGTCACGGGAATTCACCTACCGGCAGGCGGCGAAAATGGCTGCCGGGCAGAGCGTGATCAGGGAAATTTCCATGGCCAAGAATTTTGCGACGGACACGGCGGATCGGATTACCACGGATGCGGTGCAAATTCTCGGTGGCCTGGGCTATATGCGCGAGAGTCTGGTGGAGCGGCTGTACCGCGATAATCGGATTCTTTCGATTGGCGGCGGGACGCGGGAAGTGATGAACGAGATCATCAGCAAGCAGATGGGGTTGTAGTTGGCGGTGTGGCGGCTGGCCCCATCGCGGGCTTGCCCGCGATGGGCATCCTTCCAGACTCGGCTTACTGATCGCTCAACGCAAACTGCGTCAGGCAGAAAGCAGGAATCCCCATGTCTTCCAGTCGCTGCGACCCACCCAGCTCCGGCAAATCAATGATCGCCGCCGCTTCATGCACCCGCGCACCCATACGCCGAATCAGGTTGGCCGCCGCAATCAGCGTGCCGCCGGTGGCGATCAAATCATCGAACATCACCACCGAATCGCCTTCGCAAAGACTGTCGGCGTGCACTTCAAGGAAGGCTTCGCCGTACTCGGTCGCATAGCCCTCGGCCAGCACGTCGGCCGGCAGTTTGCCTTGTTTGCGGAACAGCACCAGCGGCTTGTTCAACTGATAGGCCAGCACCGAACCGATCAGGAAACCACGGGCATCCATGGCACCGATGTGGGTGAAGTCAGCCTCGACGTAACGGTGGGCAAAGCTGTCCATCACCAGGCGCAGGGCCGTGGGCGACTGGAACAGCGGGGTAATGTCGCGAAAGATGACACCCGGTTTCGGGAAGTCGATCACAGGGCGGATCAGGGATTTTATGTCGAAGGAGTCGAAGACCATCGTCGAGTTGTCCTGGCAGGCTGCAAACGTCGCAGTATACCGGCGGCTGAACCGTTTCGCTTAGCCGCCATCGTCGCAATCAACCTTCGATCGAGCCACCGGCCAGGGCGCAGAGCTGGATCGGGTCAAGGATATGGATTTCCTTGCCTTCGGCGGCGATCAGTTCGTTTTGCTGGAAGCGCGTGAACACCCGTGACACGGTTTCCACCGCCAGGCCCAGGTAGTTCCCGATTTCGTTGCGCGACATGCTCAGGCGGAACTGATTGGCCGAGAATCCGCGAGCGCGGAAGCGTGCCGACAGGTTCACCAGGAACGTGGCAATGCGCTCGTCGGCGGTTTTTTTCGACAGCAGTAACATCATTTGTTGATCGTCGCGGATTTCGCGGCTCATCACGCGCATCAGCTGACGGCGCAACTGCGGCAGTTGCAGCGCCAGTTCGTCGAGGCGTTCGAACGGAATTTCACAGACCGAGGTGGTTTCCAGTGCTTGCGCCGAGACCGGATGTTTTTCCGTGTCCATGCCCGACAGCCCGACCAGTTCGCTCGGCAAATGGAAGCCGGTGAGCTGTTCTTCACCGCCATCGCTGAGGCCGAACGTTTTCAGGGCGCCAGAGCGTACTGCATACACGGAATCGAAAACGTCGCCCTGACGGAACAGGAATTCGCCCTTTTTCAACGGGCGGCCACGTTTAACGATCTCGTCCAGCGCATCCATGTCTTCCAGATTCAGAGAAAGTGGCAGGCAGAGGGGAGCCAGGCTGCAATCCTTGCAATGGGCCTGGTTATGAGCACGCAGCTTTACTGGCTCGGACATTTTCTTAAATCCTTGTGGGAAAACACACATAAGACGTAAGGGTAACTCACGGGAAGACAATCAGGCCAGCGCTGTGCCGTTTTGTCACAGCGCGGTGAGGGGCGATGAAGCGTTAGATCACTCGCGAAAACCGTTGGCGGTTCTGTTCCTCCAGGTAAGCATCGAACACCATGCACACCGAACGCACCAGCAATCGTCCGGCGGGCAGTACGTTGATGCGGTCATTGTTCAATTCGATCAGCCCGTCTGCGGCCATGCCTTGCAACTGTGGCCACAGCTTGCCGAAGTAACCGCGAAAGTCGATGTTGAAGGCCTGCTCGATCTCGGCGAATTCCACGTTGAAACGGCAAATCAACTGTTGGATCACCGCCCGCCGGACACGGTCGTCGGCGTTGCACAGCAGGCCGCGGTTGGTCGCCAGTTGCGTGGAGGCCAAGGCGTTCTGGTACTGGTTGAGGTCGTTGCTGTTCTGGCAGTACAGGTCGCCGATCTGACTGATGGCCGAGACGCCCAGCCCGATCAAATCGCAATGACCGTGGGTGGTGTAGCCCTGGAAATTGCGTTGCAGGGTCGATTCTTCCTGGGCAATCGCCAGCTCATCGTCGGGCAGGGCGAAGTGGTCCATGCCGATATAGCGATAGCCGGCGGCGGTCAGTTGTTCGATGGTGCGCTGTAGCATCTCCAGTTTCTGCGCCGGCGTCGGTAGCTCGTCACTGTTGATTCGCCGTTGCGGCATGAAGCGCTCCGGCAAGTGCGCATAGTTGAACACCGACAACCGGTCCGGTTGCAGGTTGATCACTTCTTCGACGGTGCGGGCGAAATTGTCGGGTGTCTGTCTGGGCAGGCCATAGATCAGGTCAATGTTGATCGAGCGGAATTGCAGGGTCCGTGCGGCATCGATCACCGCCCGTGTTTCTTCCAGGCTTTGCAGGCGATTCACCGCTCGTTGCACGGCCGGGTCGAGATCCTGCAAACCGATGCTGACGCGATTGAAACCCAGTTCACGGAGCAGGCCCATGGTCGACCAGTCGGCTTCGCGCGGGTCAATCTCGATGCCGTAGTCGCCGGTATCGTCGTCCAGCAAACTGAAGCTTTTGCGCAACTGGGCCATCAGCTGGCGCAATTCGTCATGGCTGAGAAAGGTCGGCGTGCCGCCGCCGAAGTGCAGTTGTTCGACCTTTTGCGCCGGGTCGAGGTGGCAGGCGATCAGCTGGATTTCCTGCTCCAGGCGTTGCAGGTAGGGCAGGGCTCGGCCGCGATCCTTGGTGATGACTTTGTTGCAGGCGCAGTAGTAACAAATGTTCGCGCAGAACGGCACGTGCACATACAGCGACAACGGGCGCAGGGCCTTGCGGCTTTCCCGCAACGCATGGAGCAGGTCGAAGGAGCCGATATGACCATCGAACTGCGCGGCGGTCGGGTAGGAGGTGTAGCGCGGTCCCGCCAGGTCATAGCGGCGGATCAGATCGGTATCCCAACGAATGGCGTCGAGCATCATGCGGGCATTCCCCCGGATAGGCTGGCAGTGTCGGCAAGTCTATGGGAGGCGGCGCTGGGGCATCTTGATTTGCATCAACGGCGATGGGGGGCGGTGGTTGGTTTTTGTGGCGAGGGAGCTTGCTCCCGCTGGAATGCGCAGCAGTCCCTTTCTTTGGGGCCGCTTCGCGCCCCAGCGGGAGCAAGCTCCCTCGCCACGGTTCAGTGCCCCATGAGCCAATGTTGATGCGGCCCAGGCAAGGTCCAGATGCCGAACAGCATGACCAGCAGTCCTCCGGTCATGCGCACGCTGCGTTTGCGCAACAGCGCCGTAACGCGCTCGGCCGCCAGCCCCGTCGCGAGCAACACCGGCCAGGTGCCAAGGCCGAACGCGAGCATCAGCAATGCACTGTCCAGCGCATTACCCTGGCTCGCTGACCACAGCAACGTGCTGTAAACCAGCCCGCAGGGCAGCCAGCCCCAGAGCGCGCCGAGCAACAAGGCGCGGGGCACGCTCGACACCGGCAGTAGTTTGTTCGCGACAGGCTGGATATGCCGCCACAGACCGCGCCCGAGGCTTTCGATGCGGGTCAGTCCGCTCCACCAGCCGGCAAGATAAAGCCCCATCGCAATCAGCAGCAATCCGGCGAGGATGCGCATGAACATCGCTGCCGGGCTGTTCGCCACCGCCCAACCCGCCAGGCCGATCAGCAGGCCGGCAGTGGCGTAGCTGAGAATTCGCCCGAGGTTGTAGGCCAGCAGCAATCGAAAGCGTCGGCTGCGTTGTTCCTTGGGAATCGCCAGGGTCAATGCGCCCATCAAGCCGCCGCACATACCCAGGCAATGGCCGCCGCCGAGCAGGCCGAGGATCACCGCAGACACCAGCAGTGGCGCCAACTCAAACATGCGGGGGCGCCTTGTCGTCCGGTTTGACCGGGTGGCCGCTGGCCTCATCGACCGCCGCGGTGTGATTCGGGTCCTGGTCGTCGAACAGGATGCTGTGGGCGGGGCCGTCGAGGTCATCGTACTGACCGCTGTCGACCGCCCAGAAGAAGATGTAGACCGCGATGGCCACGATCAGCAGCGCGGCCGGGATCATCACGTAGAGAGCTGGCATGGGAAGGCTCCATGCCCGCGCGGCTCAGGCCGGCAGCGGGCGGGTTTCTGGCGTGGCGCTGGCGGCCGGCGTGCTCGGCAGGCGAGTCAGGCGCAGGGCGTTCAGCACCACGGTCAACGAACTGATCGACATGCCGACCGCGGCCCACACCGGCGTGATCCAGCCGAGGGCGGCGAACGGCAACATGAGGCCATTGTACAGGCCGGCCCACAGCAGGTTCTCGATGATAACCCGACGGGTACGCCGGGCGAGGCTGAAGGCCTGCACCAGCGCGTCGAGGCGGTTGGACAACAGCACCGCATCCGCACTGGTTTTCGCCAGATCGGTGGCCGAACCCATGGCGACGCTGATGTCGGCGGCGGCCAGTACCGGCACATCGTTGACCCCGTCACCGAGCATCAATACCTTGCGACCTTCCTTGTGCAGCTGCTGCAGGACCTGCAATTTGTCGTCCGGGCGCAAACCGCCGCGGGCCTCGTCGATGCCCAGTTCCGCGGCGACGCTGGCGACCATGGGCGAGGTGTCGCCCGACAGCAGCAGTGTCCGCCAGCCGCGCGCCTTGCAGGCGTCCAGTAACGCCGGCGCATCGGCGCGCAAACGGTCATCGAGGACGAACCACGCCAGTGGTCCCTGACCGTCGCCGAGCAGCAGCCACTGACCGGCCTCATCGGGCATCAGCGGTACGGCGGCGTTGCTGAGTGCACAGACAAAACCCGGTTGGCCGATGCGCAGGCGCTGCTCGCCGACCACGCCTTCCAGGCCCAGCCCCGGTGTGCTGTGGACTTCCTCGGCGGCCAGCGGCGCGCGGCCGAATGCCCGGGCGATCGGGTGCTCGGATCGGTTCTCGAGGGCGGCGGCCAGGCTCAGGCACTGATCGCTGTCGAGTGCACCGAGGGGGCGGATCGAACGCAGCGTCAGGCGCCCTTCGGTGAGTGTGCCGGTCTTGTCGAAAATCACCGTGTCGATCTGGTTCAGGCCTTCGAGCACATGGCCGCGCGTCAACAAAAGTCCAAGCTTGTGCAGCGTGCCGGTGGCGGCGGTGAGGGCGGTCGGCGTGGCGAGGGACAAGGCGCACGGGCAGGTCGCGACGAGCATCGCCAGGACAATCCAGAAGGCTCGCGAGGAATCCAGTTCCCACCAAAGCAGGCCAATGCAGGCAGATGCGATGAGCGTCAGCAGCAGGAACCATTGCGCGGCGCGGTCGGCGATCTCTGCCAGGCGAGGTTTCTCGGCCTGAGCGCGGTCCAGCAGGCGGACGATGGCGGACAGCCGGGTGTCCTGGCCAAGGGCGAGGACTTCTACGGTCAGAGCGCCTTCGACGTTCAGGGTGCCAGCGGTAACGGCATCGCCGAGGGTTCTCGGTTGCGGCAGGTATTCGCCGGTCAACAGCGACTCGTCGATGCTTGACTGGCCGTCGAGGATCTTGCCGTCGGCCGGGAGGATCGCCCCGGGATGCACCAGCACGTGGTCGCCGACATGCAGTTCGCTGAGCAGGATGCGCTCGCTCTGGCCGTCGGCACTTAGCCGCAGACATGAGGCGGGCAGCAGATTGACGAGTTGTGCCGTGGCGGCGGCGGTGCGCTCCCGGGCGCGCCGCTCCAGATAGCGCCCGGCGAGCAGGAACAGCGCAAACATGCCGACGGCATCGAAATACAGCTCGCCGACCCCGGTGATCGACGTCCAGATCCCGGCGACATAGGCGCTGCCAATCGCCAGCGACACCGAGACGTCCATGGTCAGGTGGCGGGTGCGTAAATCGCGCATCGCGCCTTTGAAGAACGGCGCACAGCTGTAGAACACGATCGGCGTGGTGAGGAACAGTGCGACCCAGCGCAGGATGGTGTGCAGCTCGGGGCTGAGGTCGATGTTGAATTCCGGCCAGGTGGCCATGGTCGCCATCATCGCCTGGAACCACAGCAGCCCGGCGACCCCGAGTTGGCGCAGGGCCAGACGGTTTTCGCTGGCCAGTTGTTCGCTGGCGCGGTCGGCCTGATAGGGGTGTGCGGCGTAGCCGATGTGCCGCAGTTCGCTGAGCACCTGGCTCAGGGGCAATTGCGCATCGGCCCAGCGCACGTGCAGGCGATGGTTGGACAGGTTCAGCCGCGCTTCCGCCACCGCCGGCAAGCCGCGCAGGTGCTTCTCGATCAGCCAGCCGCATGCCGCGCAGCTGATGCCTTCCATCAACAGGGTGGTTTCGGCGAGCTCGCCGTCGTGGCGCACGAACGGCTTTTGCACGTCGGCGCGGTCGTACAGCGCCAGCTCGTCCACCAACTGTACCGGCAACGCTTCGGGGTTGGCCGAGGCTTCGCTGCGATGCTGGTAATAGCTTTCCAGCCCACCCGCGACAATCGCTTCGGCCACGGCCTGGCAACCCGGGCAGCAGAATTCGCGGGTTTCTCCGAGGACGACAGCGGTGAAGCGGCTGCCGGCCGGGACGGGCAGGGCGCAGTGGTAGCAGGGGAGTGGCGTGGTCATGTGTGTTGCCATGAAAACCATTGTGGCGAGGGAGCTTGCTCCCGCTCGGCTGCGTAGCAGTCGCAAGTCGGCGCACTCGCTAAGACTGAAAGGACCGGTTTGCAGGTTTTGGGGGCGCTTCGCCCCCCAGCGGGAGCAAGCTCCCTCGCCACATTTGATCGCATTCGCACATTTATTTCTTCAGGTCTTCAGCGCCTTGCAGCGGTTCGTCGCCCAGCAGCAGTTCCTTGTCATGGCTGACCAGTTCTTCTTCGAACATACGCCAGATGTGGTCGTCCTGAGTGCCCAGCAGTTCCACGAAGCGGCGGCCATCGACCTTGTCGCTCAACTGGCCGATGTAGCGGCCCTGTCCGGTTTCACTGCGGGTGAGGGTGATCTTGCGATCCTTCTCCGGCTGGGTCGGCGAGATCAGGTTCAGCTCCAGGGTTTTCGGCTGGCTGTTGCCGCTCAGGCGCAGATCGACTTCGCCGGTCACGTCATCCAGGTGCACGCTGGCGCGCAGGAGCAGGGTCTGTGCCAGCAGCTCGCGGTCGAGGGAGCGGTTGATGCCTTTGCCGGCCTCGTAGTAGTTGTCGTTGACCAGGTTGTCCGGGTTGTTCACCGCGATCGTTACCATGGACAAGGTCAGCGTCACCGAACAGGCGAGGATGGCGATGATGATCCACGGCCAAAGGTGCTTGTACCAGGGACTTGCGGCGTTTGCTGCGGGCATGATCACTTCTCTCAACGAATTTGTGGGCCGATGAAACGGCTCTTGGCTTCAACGTGGATACTTTCGTCATCGGCGTCCTTGAGGATGAATTTCACCTCGTTGGTACTCGATGGCAGTTTTTCCGGGGCAATGGACAGTTCGACCGGCTGGCTGAAAATCTCGCCGGCGGCGACCTTGATCTCGCGTTTGCCTTGCAGCTTCAGGTCCGGCAGGCCGGCGGCTTCCAGCACGTAAGTGTGGTCGCGCTGATCCTTGTTCATGATTTTCAGGCTGTAGACGTTTTCGATCCGTCCTTCGGCGTTCTCGCGGTACAGCACGCGGTCTTTGCTGACGTCGAAACCCACCAGCGAACGCATGAAAAACGCGCCCGCCAGCAATCCCATCATGGCCAGCAACACCAGGGCATAGCCGATCAGGCGCGGGCGCAGTTTATGGGTTTTCTGTCCGGACAGGTTGTGCTCGGTGGTGTAGCTGATCAGGCCGCGCGGGTAATCCATCTTGTCCATGATGCTGTCGCAGGCATCGATGCACGCCGCACAGCCGATGCATTCGATTTGCAGGCCGTCACGGATGTCGATGCCGGTCGGGCAGACCTGGACGCACATGGTGCAATCGATGCAGTCACCCAGGCCCAGGGCCTTGTAGTCGACACCTTTCTTGCGCGGGCCACGGGCTTCACCGCGACGCGGATCGTAGGAGACGATCAGCGTGTCCTTGTCGAACATCACGCTCTGGAAGCGCGCATACGGGCACATGTAGATGCACACCTGCTCGCGCAACCAGCCGGCGTTACCGTAAGTGGCGAGGGTGAAGAAACCGACCCAGAAATATGACCAGCCATCGGCGGCGCCGGTGAAAAAGTCGATGGTCAGCTCGCGGATCGGCGAGAAATAACCGACGAAGGTCATGCCGGTTGCGAAGCCGATCAAAAGCCACATCGAGTGTTTGCTGAGTTTGCGCAGGAACTTGTTGGCGCTCATCGGCGCCTTGTCGAGCTTGATGCGCTGGTTGCGGTCGCCTTCGGTGACCTTTTCGCACCACATGAAAATCCACGTCCACACGCTCTGCGGGCAGGTATAGCCGCACCAGACGCGACCGGCGTACACGGTAATGAAAAACAGGCCGAAGGCGCTGACGATCAGAATGCCCGAGAGCAGGATGAAGTCCTGGGGCCAGAAAGTGGCGCCAAAAATAAAGAATTTGCGTTCTGGCAGGTTCCACCAGACGGCTTGATGGCCGCCCCAGTTCAACCACACCGTGCCGAAATACAACAGAAACAAAAAGGCTCCGCCCATCATCCGCAGGTTGCGGAACAGGCCGGTGAAGGCTCGGGTGTAGATCTTTTCTCGAGAGGCGTAGAGGTCGACGCTGTTGTTCGCGTTTTTGGCAGGCGGGGTAACGTCGTGTACCGGAATCTGATTGCTCATCGGTTGCATCCCACGGCAGTGGAAAAATGCCCCGGTCAGTGCATGCCGACCGCGGTCAAAAAGAGGTGTTGCAGTGGCGCAATGATACGCCTGTCGCTCTAGCTCAAGGGTGCGACCTTTGGTCGCGTTGGGGAAAATTTACGAATGGTGTAGCAAATGTAACAAAGCATGATGCAGGTCAATTGACTATAGACGAATCGTACTCTGCCTCGGTGAACACTACACACCCTGATGGATTGCAGCGCCGGCGCTGCAATCCATCAGCAAAACTCAGTCCTCTTCTAAAAGGAGATTGCCGCCCCCCAGCTTGTCCAGCCCGGTTCCGTGGGGTTTTGGTCGATCAGCGCTGTTCGCGGTGTCTGCCGACCTTGCACGGCGCTTCAGTACAGTTGTTTCGCTAACAACTTCAGTCGGTGGCGGATCTTCACTCGGTCCGGCAGGGTTAACATTGCAGGAGTTTTGGGTGGTTGTTTTAGTGTTCATGTAATGACTTCCTTGTGTTGAATTAACTATAGCGTTTGCTCGTGTTGGTGTTTAAGCCAATCATCAAGTTGTAGGAAATTTATACTCTATCGAAGGGTGTTTTCCATTAGGTAAAGAATTCAAGATATAAGCGTGTCGTGGGTGGTGAGTTCTGTTGTGGGAAATGCTTTGTGTTTGTTTTGGTAGTTGCTTTTGTTTTGTATTTGATCGAAATTTTATGTGCTTTATTTAAATTCAATAGTGTTTAAGTGGAAATGGAATTCTATGAACATAAAAAAGTGTGCAAGATTACTTGCGTGCATGTGGACCCTGTCGCTGGCATCGCTCGCGCATTCATTTGAAGGTGCGCCGCGTCATATGGTCTTCGCTTCTGATCCACAGTATCCGTGGACGGATAAAACGGACAGAGGTGAAACCGAATCAGCTACAGCGTTGGAGCAGCGCGCGAAATGGCTGGTGGAAACACAGTACGACAGTATTGCCGAGTTCAGGCGGCACGAGGGCGGGAGCACGGCGGTACCCGTGATGATCAATGGCGATATGACCGCCTTCGGTCATGCAGGTGAGCGTTCCTATGTCCAGCAGACGCTGGATACCAAACTTCAAGGGGCTTATGACTACGGTCTGGGTAATCATGATTATCAAAATAACGTGAATGATTGTTTTCTGAATAATTGCGCCGCTGGAAGCATTGAGGATCTGAAGAAGCGCTATTGGGGAAAGGCCGGAAGTATGGATCTGGCGGCACGGGCTTCATGGCCGAGCACTATTTATTACGGCAGCCTTGCGTACTCCAAGGATTATGGCGATGTGCACCTGGTGCAGTTACATAACGAGCCGACGTACTCGGTGAAATTCTCTTCAGGCACTTTTGTCCGCCCGACGGTTTTTGAAATTACCCCGGCACTCGATTGGCTTGAGCGCGACCTTCAGCAGGCACGCGCGCAGGGGAAGATCATTCTCCTGAACATGCATAAACCCAATGATTTCATGGGCGACTGGAGTCAAGAAAAACGGTTCAGGGAGATGATCGATAAATATGAAGTGACTGCAATGTTCGCCGGTCATCTTCATGGGAGTGGCGGCTCCATGTGGTACACGGGCAGTGTGCCGGGTTTCATCAGCGGCAGTGCATCCCAGCAGACTTATCTGATCGCCAGTTTTTCCGAGGATCGTAAAAACCTGCACGTCTATGCGGTCGACAACAACCAGTGGCAGAAACGTGAGCTGATAGCGACAGTGCCGGTGGCATCAACGTAGGCCAATCGCCCATAAAAAAGGCCCCGCCAGATCACTGGCGGGGCCTTTTTTTGCATCAGGCGTTTGCCTTACTGAGCATCTTCCGCCGGAGCTTTCTCACCGTGAGACAAGCTGTAGACGTAAGCGGCCAGCAGGTGAACCTTGTCATTGCCTTGCAGCTGTTCCTGCGCAGGCATCTGGCCCTGACGGCCGTAACGGATGGTCTGCTGCAGTTGAGCGAAGCTCGAACCGTAGATGAACGCCGCCGGGTGGGTCAGGTCAGGTGCGCCCATTGCTGGCGTACCTTTGCCGGCCGGACCGTGGCACGCCACGCAGTTGGCAGCGAACAGTTTCTGACCGGCAACCGGGTCGGCCTTGGTGCCTTCCGGCAGCTTGCGGCCATCGAGGTTGGTCAGGACGAACGCAGCAACGTCCGCCACGCCTTGCTCGCCGATCACTTCAGCCCACGCCGGCATGACCGCATGACGGCCACCCATGATGGTGGTCTTGATGGTTTCCGCTTCACCGCCCCAGCGCCAGTCGGCGTCGGTCAGGTTCGGGAAGCCGTAGGCGCCCTTGGCGTCGGAGCCGTGGCAGACCGAGCAGTTGGAGGCGAACAAACGGCCACCCATCTTCAGGGCTTGCGGGTCCTTGGCGACTTCCTCGATTGGCATGGAAGCGAATTTGGCGAAGATCGGACCGAACTTGGCGTCCGACTTGGCCATTTCCTTTTCCCACTCGTGAACGCCGGTCCAGCCGGTCTGGCCATTGGCGAACGCGGTCTGCTTCTCGTTATCGAGGTAGTTGTAACCTGGCAGCAGGCCTTTCCAGTTGCCCAGGCCCGGGTACAGCACCAGGTAGCCCAGGGCGAAAATGATGGTGCCCACGAACAGCATGAACCACCATTTCGGCAGCGGGTTGTCGTACTCCTCGATCCCGTCGAAGGAGTGGCCAACCGTTTCTTCTGTTTGCTCGGCGCGCTGGCCCTTGCGGGTGGACAGCAGCAGCCAGGTCAAGGCGAAGATGGTGCCGAGACTGAGGACTGTGACGTACAGACTCCAGAACGTAGTCATTCTTTGTTACTCCTAGAAGCTTGCTCGACGTGCTTGATGGCTTCGGGATCATCCGCGAAAGGCAGCAAGGTCGCGTCTTCAAACTCCGACTTGCGCTTGGGGCTGAACACCCACAACGCCAGACCGATGAAGGCCACCATCACGACAACGGTGCCCAGGCCACGAATCATCCCGATATCCATCTAAATCACCGTTTGCTTTTGATGATGGTGCCCAGGCCTTGCAGATAGGCCACCAGCGCGTCCATTTCGGTTTTGCCCTTCACAGCATCCTGAGCGCCGGCGATGTCTTCGTCGGTGTAAGGGACGCCGAGCGTGCGCAAGACTTCCATTTTCTTGGCGGTGTCTTTGCCGTCGAGCTTGTTTTCCACGAGGAACGGGTAGGCCGGCATTTTCGACTCAGGCACCACGTTGCGCGGGTTATACAAATGCGCACGCTGCCAGTCGTCGGAGTAACGACCGCCGACACGGGCCAGGTCCGGACCGGTACGTTTGGAACCCCACAGGAACGGGTGGTCCCAGACGCTTTCACCGGCGACAGAGTAATGGCCGTAACGTTCGGTTTCAGCACGGAACGGGCGGATCATCTGCGAGTGGCAGCCGACACAACCGTTGGCGATGTAGATGTCGCGGCCTTCCAGCTCAAGGGCGGTACGGGGCTTCATGCCTTCGACCGGCTTGTTGGTGACGTCCTGGAAAAACAGCGGAACGATCTGGGTCAGGCCGCCGATGCTGACGGCGATAACCATGAAGAAGGCCAGCAGGCCAATGTTCTTCTCGACTGCTTCATGCTTCATCAGTGAGCTCCAACTACAGCAATCTGAGCGGCGGCTTCGGCTTCAGCCGGGTTCGAGGCACGTACGGTACGCCATACGTTGTAGGCCATGAACAGCATGCCGCTGGCAAAGAACGCACCGCCCAGGGCGCGAACGATGAAACCGGGGTGGCTGGCTTGCAGCGCTTCAACGAACGAGTAGGTGAGGGTGCCGTCGTCGTTGATTGCACGCCACATCAGACCCTGGGTGATGCCGTTGACCCACATCGAAGCGATGTACAGGACGGTACCGATGGTCGCGAGCCAGAAGTGCGCGTTGATCAGGCCGACGCTGTGCATCTGCGCACGACCGAACAGTTTCGGGATCATGTGGTAGATCGCGCCGATCGAGATCATCGCTACCCAGCCCAAGGCACCGGCGTGTACGTGGCCGATGGTCCAGTCGGTGTAGTGCGAGAGCGAGTTGACGGTCTTGATGGCCATCATCGGGCCTTCGAAGGTCGACATCCCGTAGAACGCGAGGGACACGACCAGGAATCGCAGGATCGGGTCGGTGCGCAGCTTATGCCAGGCGCCCGACAGGGTCATCATGCCGTTGATCATGCCGCCCCAGCTCGGAGCCAGCAGGATGATCGACATCGCCATGCCCAGGGACTGCGCCCAGTCTGGCAGTGCGGTGTAGTGCAAGTGGTGCGGACCGGCCCAGATGTACAGGGTGATCAGCGCCCAGAAGTGCACGATCGACAGGCGATAGGAGTAGATCGGACGCTCGGCCTGCTTCGGAACGAAGTAGTACATCATCCCCAGGAAGCCGGTGGTCAGGAAGAAGCCCACCGCGTTGTGCCCGTACCACCACTGGATCATCGCATCCGTCGCACCGGCGTAGGCCGAGTAGGACTTGAAGAAGCTGACCGGCAGGGACGCGTGGTTGACGATGTGCAGCATCGCCGTCACGACGATGAAGGCACCGTAGAACCAGTTACCCACATAAATGTGCTTGGTCTTGCGCTTGGTGATGGTGCCGAAGAACACCAGACCGTAGGTGACCCAGACGATGGCCAGCAGAATAGCCAAAGGCCATTCCAGCTCAGCGTATTCCTTGGTGGTGGTGTAACCCAGCGGCAAGGTAACGATGGCGCCGACGATCACCGCTTGCCAACCCCAGAAGGTGAAGGCTGCGAGGCTGTCGGAAATCAGTCGCGTTTGGCAGGTTCGCTGCACGACGTAATAAGAAGTGGCAAACAGTGCACAACCACCGAAGGCGAAAATCACCAGGTTGGTGTGCAGCGGGCGTAAGCGTCCAAAAGTCGTCCACGGCAGACCGAAGTTCAATTCCGGCCATACAAGCTGTGAGGCGATGAAGACACCGAGCCCCATGCCAAGGATCCCCCAGACCACCGTCATGATGGCGAACTGGCGGACTACCTTATAGTTATAAGCAGTCGGACTGATTGCTGTGCTCATTCTAAGGTTCCACGGTTTGGGTGTTTTATTAGGAGTAAAAATCGGCCGCAAGTATGGAGAAAGCAGGGGGTCATTGCAACGCGCCATGACCTGGGTCAATGCTTTCAAAAGCTGATTCTGCGGCCTTTCCATGCGCCGCGTAAGGACAAAATCGCCCTCGGACAAAATGTCGCAGCGAACGAAAGTGGTGAGGGGGTCAGGTCAGTTGTAACGGGGTGTGTTCAAACACAACGATCGAGTGACCGACGGCAATTGGCACGACAGCCGGTATCTACCAGCCTTTGCGGCCTGTCATCGAGCAGATTCGTCGAACACATCGGGTTGGGTCGACCTGGAACCGGCTCATGCCAGTCCGCATCGGGGGAAGCTTAGACCCGATTCCGGTGAACCGAAAGGAGGACTAACGGAGGGTGCGACAATGGGTCGCAAAGGGGCAGGGAACTGCCGCATCCGGGGAGAATGCGGCAGTAGAGCTGTGAAGAATTATTCGCTTTTGCCTTCGGCCTGCAAACGCTCTGTATTCAGACCGTGGGACAGGCTGTACACATAAGCGGCCAGCAGTTGCACCTTATCGTTGCCGAGCAGTTCGTTCTGCGCCGGCATATGGCCCTGACGGCCATGGCGAATGGTTTGTTGCAGTTGCGCCAGGCTTGTCCCGTAGATGAACCCGGCCGGTTGCGTCAGATTCGGCGCGCCCATGGCTTCAGTGCCTTTGCCGTTTGCACCATGACAGGCTACGCACATCGTGCTGAACGCTTGCTGTCCGGCCTGCAGATCGGCGCCGCTGTCAGCCGGCAATGGCAGGGCGGCCAGGTCATGACGTACATAGGCGGCAACGTTTTTCACGCCGGCATCCCCAAGGATTTCACCCCAGGCCGGCATCGCGGCCATGCGCCCACCCATGATCGTGGTCTTGATCATCTCGGCGTTGCCGCCCCAGCGCCAATTGCTGTCGGTCAGGTTCGGGAAGCCAAAAGCGCCCTTGGCATCCGAGCCGTGGCACACCGAGCAGTTCGACGCAAACAGGCGGCCGCCCATTTTCAGCGCTTGCGGGTCCTTGGCCACTTCTTCCACCGGCATGGCGGCGAATTTGGCGAAGATCGGTCCGAACTTCGCATCGGCCTTGTTCATCTCCTTTTCCCATTCGTGGATGCCGGTCCAGCCGTCCTCGTAACCCGGCAGGACGCCTTTCCAGTTGCCCAGGCCCGGATACAAGACCAGATAACCTACGGCGAACACCAGCGTGCCGGCGAACAGCATGAACCACCACTGCGGCAGCGGGTTGTCGTACTCCTCGATGCCGTCGAAGCTGTGGCCCATGGTCTGGTCGACGCTGCCCTTGGTTTCGCCCTTGCGGGTGCCGATCAGCAGCCAGGTCAGGCCGATCAGGCTGCCGATGGTCAGTACGCAGATCCACGTACTCCAGAAAGTGGTCATGACCGGGTACTCCTTGTTTCAGGTTCTTGGGTGGCGTCGTCGGCCAGGGGTTCATCGGCGAACGGCAGCAAACGCGCTTCGGCGAATTCCGGGTTGCGCTTGCTGTTGAACACCCACAGCGTCAGGCCGACGAAGGCCACGAACACCACGACCGTGCCCAGGCCGCGGATCATTCCACTGCTCATTTCAAAGATCATGGGGCTCACCTCTTGCTCTTGATGGCAGTGCCGAGCACTTGCAGGTAGGCGACCAATGCGTCCATTTCGGTCTTGCCCTTGAGCGATTCGACGCTACCGGCGATGTCGTCGTCGGTGTACGGCACGCCAAGGGTGCGCATTGCCTTGATCTTGGTTTCGGTGTGGCTGCTGTCGAGCTGATTGGCCACCAGCCATGGATAGGCAGGCATCTTCGATTCCGGCACCACGTTGCGCGGGTTGTACAAATGCGCGCGGTGCCAGTCTTCGGAGTAGCGGCCGCCGACACGGGCCAGGTCCGGACCGGTACGCTTGGAGCCCCACAGGAACGGGTGATCCCAGACGCTTTCGCCGGCGACCGAGTAGTGACCGTAGCGTTCAGTCTCGGCGCGGAACGGCCGGATCATCTGCGAGTGACAGCCGACGCAGCCTTCGCGGATGTAAATGTCGCGACCTTCCAGTTGCAACGCGGTGTAGGGCTTCATGCCTTCCACCGGTTTATTGGTCACGTCCTGGAAGAACAGCGGGACGATCTGGGTCAGGCCGCCGATGCTCACGGCGAACACCATCAGCAACATCAGCAGGCCGACGTTTTTCTCGATTGTTTCGTGTTTCATGGCGGACTCCTCAGGCGATCTGCGCGGCAGCGGCGGCTTCGGCAGGCTGCGAGGCCCGCACGGTGCGCCAGGTGTTGTAAGCCATCAGGAACATGCCACTGAGGAAGATCGCGCCGCCCACCAGTCGCACGACGAAGCCTGGGTGGCTGGCCACCAGGGTTTCGACGAAGGAGTAGGTCAGCGTGCCGTCTTCGTTGACGGCGCGCCACATGAGGCCCTGGGCGATGCCGTTGACCCACATCGATGCGATGTACAGAACGGTGCCGATGGTCGCGAGCCAGAAGTGCGCGTTGATCAGGCCGATGCTGTGCATCTGCGCGCGACCGAAGATTTTCGGGATCATGTGGTACAGCGCGCCGATGGAAATCATCGCCACCCAGCCAAGCGCACCGGCGTGAACGTGGCCGATGGTCCAGTCGGTGTAGTGGGAGAGGGCGTTGACGGTCTTGATCGCCATCATCGGACCTTCGAAGGTCGACATGCCGTAGAACGCCAGCGATACCACCAGGAAGCGCAGGATCGGGTCGCTGCGCAACTTATGCCAGGCGCCCGAGAGCGTCATCATCCCGTTGATCATCCCGCCCCAGCTCGGCGCCAGCAGGATCAGCGACATCACCATGCCCAGCGACTGTGCCCAGTCCGGCAGCGCGGTGTAGTGCAAGTGGTGCGGACCGGCCCAGATGTACAGGGTGATCAGCGCCCAGAAGTGCACGATGGACAAGCGATAGGAATACACCGGACGCTCGGCCTGTTTCGGCACGAAGTAGTACATCATTCCGAGAAAACCGGCGGTGAGGAAAAAGCCTACGGCGTTGTGCCCGTACCACCACTGCACCATGGCATCGGTCGCGCCGGCGTACACCGAGTAGGACTTGGTGAAACTCACTGGCAACTCAAGGTTGTTGACGATGTGCAGGATGGCGACGGTGATGATGAACGCACCGAAGAACCAGTTGCCGACGTAGATGTGCTTGGTTTTGCGCTGGGCCAGTGTGCCGAAGAACACGATGGCGTAGGCGACCCAGACGATGGTGATCAGGATATCGATCGGCCATTCCAGCTCGGCGTATTCCTTGGAGCTGGTGTAACCCAGTGGCAGGCTGATGGCCGCCAGGAGAATCACAAGCTGCCAGCCCCAGAAGCAGAACGCAGCGATTTTCGGCGCAAACAGCTGTGTCTGGCAGGTGCGTTGCACCGAATAGAACGAACTGGCGAACAGGGCGCAACCGCCGAAGGCAAAGATCACCGCGTTGGTGTGCAGCGGGCGCAACCGGCCGAAACTGGTCCACGGCAAATTAAAGTTGAGTTCAGGCCAGACCAATTGAGCCGCGAGAAAAACCCCGAGCCCCATGCCGACGATGCCCCACACCACCGTCATAATGGCGAATTGGCGGACCACCTTGTAGTTGTAGGCGGTACTGATAGAAGTGTTCATGGTTCCCCATCCACGGTTCAGCCGAAGTGAAGGCCTGTCTTTGCGAGCAAGTCGCAAGGCAGACGCTTCCTTCGCCTGGAGTTATAGGCAGACTAAAAGCGAGGCAAGCATGGACAAAGAGCACAAGGCCAGTATTGACGGGGATCAATGGGCGCAGTGTGTAGCCGAACATGGCTGGCTGTGGAGCGCCGCCGCGGCGCCGTCATCGACGACGCTGATTCTCGCCCATGGCGCCGGTGCGCCCATGGACAGCGCCTGGATGAACGACATGGCTGCGCGCCTTGCTGCGCTTGGCGTCAACGTGCTGCGCTTTGAGTTTCCGTACATGGCGCAACGGCGTGTCGAGGGGGGTAAGCGCCCGCCGAACCCGGCGCCGAAACTGCTGGAATGCTGGCGAGAGGTATATGCGGTGGTGCGACTCCATGTCACTGGGCGTGTGGCGATTGGCGGCAAGTCCATGGGGGGGCGGATGGCGAGCCTGTTAGCCGATGAGCTTGAGGTGGATGCGTTGGTGTGCCTGGGGTATCCATTTTATGCGGTGGGTAAACCGGAGAAGCCTCGGGTCGAGCATTTGGCTGGGCTGAAGACGCCGGCGTTGTTTGTTCAGGGTGAGCGGGATGCATTGGGCAATCGCGAGGCGGTCGAGGCTTACACGTTGTCACCGAGTATCGAAGTGTTCTGGCTGGTGGCGGGGGATCATGATTTGAAACCGTTGAAGGCTTCGGGGTTTACCCATCAGCAGCATTTGGCGGCTGCGGCGGGCAAGGTTGCCGAATTCCTGCGGCGAGATGCATAACCCTGTGGGAGCGGGGTTGTCCGCGATGAGGCCCTGACAGGTGACATCACTTTCAGAGTGACGATAAAAAACCCGGGAGCTTTCGCCGTCCGGGTTTTTGTCTTTCCAGCATCAATCAGCGGTTAAACCGCTCCACCAGCGAATACTGAGTATTCGCCGTCTTCGTCAGCTCTTCACTCAACAACGCCGAGTGCTGCGCCTGTTCCGACGTCTGGTCAGCCAGTTGCGAGATGTTGCTGATGTTGCGGCTGATTTCTTCGGCCACCGAGCTTTGCTCTTCGGTCGCGGCTGCGATCTGGGTGGTCATGTCGGTAATGTGTGCCACCGCTTCGCTGATCCCGACCAGCGCCTGATCTGCTTCCAGTACCCGCGCCACACCTTCTTCCGCCTGGCGATGCCCGGCTTCCATGGTTTGCACCGCTGAGCTCGCGGTTTGCTGGAGCTTGGCGATCAGGGCGTGAATCTGCCCGGTGGATTCGCTGGTGCGTTGCGCCAGTTGACGAACTTCGTCAGCCACCACCGCAAACCCACGGCCCATCTCCCCGGCCCGGGCCGCTTCGATTGCCGCGTTCAACGCCAGCAGGTTGGTCTGGTCGGCGATGCCTTTGATCACGTCGACCACGCCGCCGATTTCATCGCTGTCCTTGGCCAGTTGGGTCACGGTCAGGCCGGTTTCGCCGACCACTTCCGACAGTCGCTGAATGGCTTCGCGGGTTTCCCCGGCGATGTCGCGGCCGCGACCGGTCAGGCGATTGGCTTCCTGAGTCGCGTCCGCTGTGCGTTGCACGTGGCTGGCGACTTCCTGCGTGGTGGCGGCCATCTGGTTGACGGCGGTGGCCACTTGTTCGGTTTCGACGCGCTGACGTTCCAGGCCGGTGGAGCTGCTGTGCGCCAGGGTGTCGGACTGTTTCGCCTGGTCGCTCAGGTGCTCGGCAGTGTCCTGCAGACGGGTCAGGCAGGTTTTCAGGCGGGCTTCCTGACTGAGGATCGACATCTCCAGACGCGCCTGGGCGCCACGGCTATCGGTGTACATCTGCGCGATCAGCGGGTCGGATGTAGTCTGTTCGGCCAGGCGCAGCAAGCGCTTGAGACCGCGCTGTTGCCAGCTCAAACCCAGCAGGCCCAACGGCACCGAAAGGCCCGCAGCCAGGGCGAAGCCCCACTGGGAGTTGAGTGTGGCGCCGATCATGAAGCTCAGCTGGCTGACCAGAATGAACGGCAGCCAGTCCTGAAGCACCGGCAGCCATTTATCGGTGGAAGGAATCGCTGACTTGCCCTGGTTGATGCGTTGGTAGAGCGCTTCGGCACGCTGGATCTGTTCGGCGGTGGGCTTGACCCGCACCGACTCGTAACCGACCACCTGATTGCCTTCGAAAACCGGTGTGACGTAGGCGTTGACCCAGTAGTGGTCGCCGGTCTTGCAGCGATTCTTGACAATGCCCATCCATGGCAAGCCTTGTTTCAGTGTGCCCCACATATGCGCGAACACCGCGGCCGGTACGTCGGGGTGACGAACCAGGTTATGCGGCGCACGGATCAGTTCCTCGCGGGAAAACCCACTGATTTCGACGAACGCGTCGTTGCAGTAGGTGATCACGCCCTTGGCATCGGTGGTGGAAATCAACCGTTGCTGAGCCGGAAAGGTCCGTTCGCGTTGTGTGATGGGCTGGTTGTTACGCATGGCTTTTTTCAATCCGCAAGGCTTTGAGAGGTTGTCGGCATGGTCAGGGGTTTATTGAATTTTTATTTCAATAATCAGCGGCGCGTCGCAAAACGACCGTTGCGTCAGCCGGCCAGCATCGGATAGGTGAACAGGCCGAAATGCAGCAGGTTCAAGCCGAAATGCGTGGCGATGGCTGCCGCCAATCCGCCGAAACGGTAGGCCAGACCATAGCCGACACCTGCCAGGGTCGCCAGTAACACCCATTGCCAGCCGGCAGCCAGATGCGCCAGACCAAACAACAGCGAGGCGAGCAGCAGTGCGAGGTTTTCGCCATAAGGCAGGTGTTTGAGGTGTCGGCTCAGACCGCCCTGGATGTAGCCGCGAAACAGCGCTTCCTCTACCAGCGTGACCAGCAGCAGATTGTTGAACAGCCACAACCAGGCCTGATCGGGCCATTTGGGGGCCCAACTGATCACGCCCAGCAACAGCGCGCCGCCGAGCGCCAGCAGGGCACTCAGTGTCAGTCCCATCGCGGTGGCAAAAATGCCAAGCCGAAGCGAACGCTGGCCGACAATCCACGGGCAGACCAGCAACAGCCAGAAACCAATCAGCGGTTTGTCCAGGTTCAGGTACATGGAAAAACGCACAGCATCGTCGGTGAAGCGTTGCGGATTGATACCGCGGCCGTTGTAGAAACCGGGAAGCCAATGCATGGCCAGTGCCAGCGCCATGAAAATGAATAGCGCGTGGCCGAGGTAGCGGCCTATGCGCACGTGTTGTTGGCGTGCGGCGAAACCGGCGGTCAGCAATAGCGCAACGGAGATTCCGGCGAGCCAGCCGAGGTGGCCATAAGTCAGGGCCAGGCCGTAGCCAAAGGAGAGCAGGGCCAGATGAATCCATGGCAGGGCGAGCATATAGAGTCCTTTAAGGCTGAAGAGCTTTTGTGGCGAGGGAGCTTGCTCCCGCTGGGCTGCGAAGCGGCCCCGAATTCGCTGCCCACATTGTTTCAAGCAGACCGCATCGGCTGGTTGTACGATTGCTTCGCCCGGGCGCGGATCAGTCGGCGGGAGCAAGCTCCCTCGCCACAGGGTCGTGCAATGTTTGAGGGGCGCAATTATAAGCAGGGACCAAACAAAAACACCGCCCGAAGGCGGTGTCTTTTGTCAGCAGGCGGTCAAGACGCAATCAACTGCCGCAACACGTAATGCAAAATCCCTCCCGCTTTGAAGTACTCCACTTCATTGAGCGTATCGATTCGGCACAGCACCTCGACTTTCTCGCGGCTGCCGTCCTCGCGGGTGATGATGAGCGTCAGGTTCATCCGCGGCGTCAACGCCACTCCCGTCAGACCAATGATATCCAGCGTTTCCTTGCCCGTGAGGTTCAGGCTCTTGCGGTTCTGATCCAGTTTGAACTGCAGCGGCAACACGCCCATGCCCACCAGGTTGGAACGGTGAATCCGCTCGAAGCTTTCGGCGATGACTGCTTTTACACCCAGCAGATTAGTGCCCTTGGCCGCCCAGTCCCGGCTCGAGCCGGTGCCGTATTCTTGCCCGGCGATGACCACCAGCGGGGTGCCCGAGGCCTGATAACGCATGGCCGCATCGTAGATCGCCATTCGTTCCCCGGTGGGAATGTAAATCGTGTTGCCGCCTTCCTCTCCTCCGAGCATTTCGTTGCGTATGCGGATGTTGGCGAAGGTGCCGCGCATCATCACTTCATGGTTGCCGCGGCGGGAACCGTAGGAGTTGAAGTCCCGCGGTTCCACGCCTTTCTCGCGCAGGTAGTTGCCCGCCGGGCTGTCGGACTTGATGTTGCCGGCCGGGGAGATGTGGTCGGTGGTCACCGAATCGCCAAGCAGCGCGAGGATTCGGGCACCTGCGACGTCCTTGACCACGGGCGGCGGGCCACCGATATCGTCGAAGAACGGCGGGTGCTGGATGTAAGTCGAATCATCCTGCCAGACATACGTCGCCGCCTGCGGCACTTCAATTGCCTGCCATTGCTCATCGCCGGCAAACACCTCGGCGTATTCCTTGTGGAACATCGCGGTGTTGACCTGATTCACCGCGTCGGCGATTTCCCGGGTGCTTGGCCAGATGTCCCGCAGGTAAACAGGGTTGCCGTCCTTGTCGTTACCCAGCGGTTCGCTGCTGATATCAATGCGCACCGTTCCGGCCAATGCATAAGCGACCACCAGCGGTGGAGAGGCCAGCCAGTTGGTTTTCACCAGCGGATGTACCCGGCCTTCGAAGTTGCGGTTGCCCGAGAGCACCGAGGCGACGGTCAGGTCGGCTTTCTGGATGGCTTTTTCGATCGGCTCCGGCAACGGGCCCGAGTTGCCGATGCAGGTGGTGCAGCCATATCCGACAAGGTCGAAACCGAGTTGATCCAGATACTGAGTCAAACCGGCGGCCTTGTAGTAGTCGGTGACCACTTTCGAGCCTGGGGCCAGCGAACTCTTGACCCACGGTTTACGCGTGAGGCCTTTCTCCACGGCTTTTTTCGCCACCAGCCCTGCTGCCATCATCACGCTGGGGTTGGAGGTGTTGGTGCACGAGGTGATCGCTGCGATGACCACCGCGCCGTTTTTCAAGCGATAGGTCTGGCCGTCGTACTCATAGTCCGTTTCACCGACCAAATCCGCGTTACCTACCGCGACGCCGCCACCGCCCTCACTTTCCAGGCGACCTTCTTCCTTGCTGGTGGGCTTGAACTGCAGACCGAGGAAATCACTGAACGCTTGCGCGACATTGGGCAGCGACACCCGGTCCTGTGGGCGTTTCGGCCCGGCGAGGCTGGCCTCGACGCTGCTCATGTCCAGCGCCAGGCTGTCGGTGAACACCGGCTCCTTGCCGGGCAGGCGCCACAGACCTTGTGCCTTGCTGTAAGCCTCGACCAGTTTCACGGTTTCCAGCGGCCGGCCGGACAGGCGCAGGTATTCCAGCGTCACGTCATCCACCGGGAAGAAACCGCAGGTGGCGCCATATTCCGGGGCCATGTTGGCGATGGTCGCTCGGTCGGCCAGCGGCAGGTCGGCAAGACCGTCGCCGTAGAACTCGACGAATTTGCCCACCACGCCTTTCTTGCGCAGCATCTGGGTGACGGTCAGCACCAGGTCGGTGGCGGTGATGCCTTCCTTTAACTTGCCGGTGAGTTTGAAACCGATCACCTCCGGAATCAGCATCGACACCGGTTGGCCGAGCATCGCGGCTTCCGCTTCGATCCCGCCGACGCCCCAGCCGAGGACGCCGAGGCCGTTGATCATGGTGGTGTGGGAGTCGGTGCCGACCAGCGTGTCGGGGAACGCATAGGTGCGACCGTCCTCATCCTTGGTCCAGACGGTGCGGCCGAGGTATTCGAGGTTGACCTGGTGGCAAATCCCCGTGCCGGGCGGCACCACGCTGAAGTTGTCGAAGGCGCTCTGGCCCCAGCGCAGAAAGGCATAACGCTCGCCGTTGCGCTGCATTTCGATGTCGACGTTCTGTCCGAAGGCGCTCGCGCTGCCGAACTTGTCGACCATCACCGAGTGATCGATCACCAGATCCACCGGCGACAGCGGATTGATGCGCTGCGGGTCACCGCCGGCCTTGGCCATGGCGGCGCGCATGGCGGCCAAGTCGACCACGGCGGGCACGCCGGTAAAGTCTTGCATCAATACCCGGGCAGGGCGGTACTGGATTTCGCGATCGGAGCGACGTTCCTTGAGCCAGGCGGCAATCGCCCGGAGGTCGGCGCCGGTGACGGTTTTTTCGTCTTCCCAGCGCAGCAGGTTTTCCAGCAACACTTTCAACGACATTGGCAGTTTGTCGAGATCACCGAGGCTCTTGGCTGCATCGGGCAGACTGAAGTAATGGTAGATCTTGTCGTCGACTTGCAGGGTTTTAAGGGTTTTCAGGCTATCGAGGGACGGCATTGAAATGACTCCTTTGGGTCCGCACGGCTACGGACTGACGGGACGAACAGAGCTTTAACCTAGCCCTGTTTAGGCGTTAAGGCTAATAACTGGACTCTATGGACAAGTCCGAGGTTCCGAACTCGGCTATCATGCGCCGGTTTTCGTGACAGGCTTTGCTTCAACGCAAGCCTGGGCATCGTGCAGTGGCTGAATTCTTCGCCAACTGCCCAGGAGTAAGAATGAACACCCTCTTTATGCATTGCCGGCCGGGCTTCGAAGGCGAAGTCTGTTCCGAGATTTCCGAACACGCTGCGCGGCTGAACGTCGCCGGTTATGCCAAGGCCAAGACCGCCAGCGCCTGCGCCGAATTCATTTGCACCGAAGAAGACGGCGCCGAGCGCCTGATGCGCGGTCAGCGTTTTGCCGATCTGATTTTTCCGCGCCAGTGGGCACGCGGGATTTTCATCGACCTGCCCGAAACCGACCGTATCAGCGTGATCCTCGCGCACATGGCAGACTTCCCGCTGTGCGGCAGCCTGTGGCTGGAAATGGTCGATACCAACGATGGCAAGGAACTGTCGAACTTCTGCAAGAAGTTCGAAGTGCACCTGCGCAAGGCGCTGATGGCGGCCGGCAAACTGGTGGAAGATGCGAACAAGCCGCGCCTGCTGCTGACGTTCAAAAGCGGTCGCGAAGTGTTCATGGGGCTGGCCGAGTCGAACAACTCGGCAATGTGGCCGATGGGCATTCCGCGCCTGAAGTTTCCCCGCGAGGCACCGAGCCGCTCGACCTTGAAGCTGGAAGAGGCGTGGCACCACTTTATCCCGCGCGACCAGTGGGACGAGCGCCTGCACAGCGACATGACCGGCGTCGACCTCGGCGCAGCGCCGGGCGGCTGGACCTGGCAACTGGTCAACCGCGGCATGCTGGTGACCGCCATCGACAACGGCCCAATGGCGCAAAGCCTGATGGACACCGGTCTGGTGCAACATTTGATGGCCGACGGCTTCACCTACAAGCCCCGCCAGCCGGTGGACTGGATGGTCTGCGACATCGTCGAGAAACCGGCGCGCAACGCCGCAATGCTGGAGGAGTGGATCGGCGAGGGCCATTGCCGCGAAGCGGTGGTCAACCTCAAGTTACCGATGAAACAGCGTTACGCTGAAGTGAAACGCTTGCTGGAGCGCATCGCCGACGGGTTCAAGGAGCGCGGAATCCGGGTCGAAATTGGCTGCAAGCAGCTGTATCACGACCGGGAAGAAGTGACATGTCATTTGCGTCGGCTTGACGTGAAGAAACCCAAGTCCCGTTAAAAGGCTGTACGCGGTCCCTAAACAGGTATGGCGTCATGCCACAGATGACCGAATACCCGGCAATGCGCGACAATGCCAGCCAGTTACAGGAGTGAATCATGAGTGAAATGCTTGATACGCCGGTAGACGGCACCCTCGACGCCACCGGCCTCAACTGCCCCGAGCCGGTGATGATGCTGCACCAGCACATCCGTGACCTCGCGCCCGGCGGCCTGCTCAAGGTGGTTGCCACTGATCCGTCGACCCGTCGTGACATTCCCAAGTTCTGCGTGTTCCTTGACCACGAACTGGTCGCGCAACACGAAGAGGCTGGCACCTACCTGTACTGGATCCGCAAGAAGTCCGATTGACCCACAAAAAACTACGGTGGGAGCCAGCCTGCTGGCGATGGCTGATTCAAACTCAACATCATTGTTGACTGAATCACCGCAATCGCCAGCAGGCTGGCTCCCACAGGGTCAACTCAGCCCGTAGCGGATCCGCTTGCGTGCACTGCGCGTCAGGCGGATCGACAGCATCAGCGCGGCGCAGCTCAGGCCGACGATCAAACCTTGCCACAGCCCGCTCGGGCCACTCGGTGTGCCGAACCAGTCGGTCAGCCCCAGCGCGTAACCCACCGGCAAACCAATGCCCCAGTACGCGAAGAGCGTCAGGATCATCGTCACCCGTGTGTCCTGATAGCCACGCAACGCACCGGCCGCCGTGACCTGGATCGCATCGGAAAACTGGAACAGCGCCGAGTAAACGATCAGCATCGCCGCCACGCGAATCACCGTTGGGTCAGCCGTGTAGATGGCCGCGATGTGCTCGCGCAGCAACAGCATTATGCTCGCCGAAATACACGCGTAAGCCAGCGCCGTGCCCATGCCGACACCTGCGGCGAAACGGGCTTCGCGCGGTTCCTGACGACCGAGCGCCTGACCCACTCGTACGGTCACGGCCATGCCGATCGAGTAGGGAATCATGAACACCAGCGAACTGAAGTTCAGCGCGATCTGATGCCCGGCGACTACGGTGGCGCCCAGGCTGCCGATCAGCAGGGCTATCACCGCGAAGATGCTCGATTCGGCGAACACCGCGATGCCGATCGGCAGGCCGATGCCCAGTAGTCGTTTGATCACTGACCACTGCGGCCAGTCGAAACGGCTGAACAACTGGCTCGATTGATACGCCGGCGCCCAACGCTCCCATCCGGCCATGCCCAGCGCCATCACCCACATCACAATCGCCGTAGCCCAGCCGCAACCGACGCCGCCCATGGCCGGCACACCGAAGTGGCCATAAATGAAGATGTAGTTCAGCGGAATGTTCAGCGCGAGCCCGCACAAACCCAGGACCATCGCCGGGCGCGTACGTCCCAGGCCGTCACTGAAACAGCGCAGCACATGGTAGAACGCGACGGCGGGCAAACCGCTGGCGATGCCGTGCAGGTATTGCATGCACGGGCCGATCAGTTCGGGATCGACCTTCATCAGGTGCAAGATCGGTTCGGCGCTGAACAGCATGCCGGTCGCCATCAAGCCCACCACCAACGCCAGCCACAACGCCTGCCGCACGATCGGGCCGATCTCGCTGTGCGTGCCGGCGCCAAAGCGCTGGGCGACTTTAGGTGTGGTGGCCAGCAGTGTGCCGGTCATCAGCAGAAACACCGGGACCCAGATTGAGTTGCCCAGCGCCACCGCCGCCAGATCCCGCGGTCCGACGCGACCGGCCATCACCGCATCAACGAAGCCCATCGCGGTGGTGGCCAGCTGCGCGATCATGATCGGCAACGCCAGGCTCAGCAGATTCTTCAGCTCGAGGCGAACCCGGGCCGGGCGGTTTATGGAAATGGCGGCGGGGCGGTCAGTTACGGAATTCAAGGGCGAAACGTCCAGAGATATTGAGGCGCGAGCCGGCGCATTCTACGCCTTGACGCAATGGTCAGGAAAAGTCCTGTGTTAGCCATTTGTAATCATTTTTCGAACATGGCACGCCCCCTGTGGCGAGGGAGCTTGCTCCCGCTGGGCAGCGAAGCGGCCCCAAGTCAAACACCTCGGTTTCAACAGACTCACCACATAGGACTGCTTCGCAGTCCAGCGGGAGCAAGCTCCCTCGCCACAGGGGATTAATGCCTGCTGGCCCATCACGTCCTTCTCCGCCTACACTGCCGATCCGCCAAAGGAGCCTGCCATGCTGATTGTTGCCGACGAAAATATTCCGCTGCTCGATGCCTTCTTCGAAGGTTTCGGTGAAATCCGCCGGGTGCCGGGACGTTCAATCGACCGCACTACCGTCGAACAGGCCGATGTGTTGCTGGTGCGCTCGGTGACCAACGTCAATCGCGCGTTGCTCGAAGGCAGCAAGGTGCGCTTTGTCGGCACGTGCACCATCGGCACTGATCACCTCGACCTCGATTACTTCCAGCAGGCCGGCATCACCTGGTCCAGCGCCCCCGGCTGCAATGCCCGTGGCGTGGTCGATTATGTGCTGGGCAGTTTGCTCACCCTCGCCGAAATTGAAGGCGCCGACCTCACCCGGCGCACTTACGGCGTGGTGGGGGCCGGGGAAGTGGGCGGTCGACTGGTCAAGGTTCTGCAAGGGCTGGGCTGGAACGTGCTGGTCTGCGATCCGCCACGGCAAGCGGCTGAAGGGGGTGATTTTGTCAGTCTTGAGCAAATCATCGAGCAGTGCGATGTCATCAGTCTGCACACACCGTTGAAAAAACACGGTGCCGGATCGACCTGGCATCTGTTCGACAAAAACCGTTTGAACCAGCTCAACCCCGGCACCTGGCTGATCAATGCCAGCCGCGGCCCGGTGGTGGACAACTCAGCCCTGTGCGACGTTCTGCTGCACCGCGAAGACCTGCAAGCGGTGCTGGATGTCTGGGAGGGCGAGCCTGAGGTCGATGTGGCGCTGGCCGACCTCTGCGTGCTGGCCACGCCGCACATTGCCGGTTACAGCCTCGACGGCAAACAACGCGGGACAGCGCAGATCTATCAGGCGTACTGCGCATTTCTCGGGCAGCCGGCGCGGGTCAGCTTGAGCGATTTGCTGCCGGCTCCGTGGTTGTCTCAGGTGACCTTGAACGCTGAGAGTGATCCTGCCTGGGCGCTGGCGATGTTGTGCCGTGGCGTGTACGACCCGCGCCGCGACGACGCGGATTTCCGACGCAGTCTTGTAGGCAGTGTGAGCGAGCAGCGTGCGGCGTTTGACGGACTGCGCAAGAACTATCCATCACGGCGGGAAATTGATGGGCTGCAGGTGCGGATCGAGGGGGATTCGCCGCAGTTGCGCAAGATTGTGGCGGCGTTGGGGGCTGTGGCTGTCTGAAGACCGCGTTGGCTCAATCGCGGGTTTGCCCGCGATTGGGTGCGCAAAACCTGCAAAAAACGCCCACAAAAAACCCGGCCATCAGGGCCGGGTCAAGAAGACGGTGGCTATATCAATCTTGTTTGGCAGGCTTGACCAATCGCTTCTCCAGTTCGCGGCAGGCGTCCTGGATCATGTTTTCAGTGATCGGTACTTCACGGCCTTTTTCGTCAATGATTGAGCAACCCAGAGACTGATCTGGCTGTGTGCGGATCACTTGAATCTTGTCATCGCTGCTGTGTTGCAAGGACATGGCCTGTCTCCTCTTCAGGTTGTGTGCTTACTGTAGAACCGCCAGGTGACCGGGCTGTGACAACTCCCTGCGATCTCTTCTGAGCGGCAATGCCAGTCCACCAGAAATACCGTAACGTTGCCACCCGGACTTTAGACCAATAGCGTCTAGGGGCTGGTCTTTGCGGTCATAATTAACCTGACTCATTGTGATTTACAGAGTTCCCCCCCATTGAGCGGTATAGCCGACCCCTAAACGTGTGAACTGGAACCCCCCCGATGCTATCTGCCCGTCACCGCCGCGCGATTCGCCTGGCCAGCCGTTTCCTTGTGCCCTATCGCTGGCAGGCGTTGGGTGCGTTGCTCGCACTGATTGTCACGGCGGGCATTACCTTGTCCATGGGGCAGGGGATTCGGCTGTTGGTGGATCAGGGATTCATGACCCAGTCACCGCATTTGCTCAACCAGACCATCGGTCTGTTCATGCTGTTGGTGTTGGGTCTGGCGCTCGGCACGTTTGCGCGTTTTTACCTGGTGTCGTGGATTGGCGAGCGGGTGGTGGCCGACATCCGGCGTCAGGTGTTCAACCATCTGGTTTACCTGCATCCGGGGTTTTATGAAGACAATCGCAGCTCCGAGATCCAGTCGCGGCTGACAGCCGACACTACGTTGCTGCAATCGGTGATCGGCTCTTCGCTGTCGCTGTTTCTGCGCAATCTGCTGATGGTGATCGGCGGGATTGTGTTGCTGTTTATCACCAACCCCAAACTCACCAGCATCGTCGTTGTGGCGTTGCCACTGGTGATCGCGCCGATCCTGATCTTCGGCCGACGGGTACGCAGCCTGTCGCGCCTGAGCCAGGACCGGATTGCCGACATTGGCAGCTACGTGTCTGAAACCCTTGGCCAGATCAAAACCGTGCAGGCCTATAACCATCAGGTCCAGGACGAACAGCGGTTTGCCGCGACCGTGGAGGAGGCGTTCAACACCGCCCGTAAACGGATATTCCAGCGTGCCTGGCTGATTACCCTGGTGATCGTGCTGGTGCTGGGCGCGGTCGGCGTCATGCTGTGGGTCGGCGGCATGGATGTGATGGCCGGGCGGATTTCCGCAGGTGAACTGGCGGCGTTCGTGTTCTACAGCCTGATCGTCGGCAGCGCGTTCGGCACGTTGAGTGAAGTCATTGGTGAGCTGCAGCGCGCTGCCGGCGCCGCCGAGCGGATTGCCGAATTGCTGCGCTCGGAAAACATCATCCAGCCACCGACGACGGGGCTGGTGACATTACCGGAGCGAGTGACGGGTAACCTGGAACTGCAAAACGTGCGTTTTTCCTACCCGTCGCGTCCTGAAAGCTACGCCGTCGATGGCTTGAGTCTGACCGTCAAGGCTGGCGAAACCCTGGCGCTGGTCGGACCTTCCGGCGCGGGCAAGTCGACGGTGTATGACTTGTTGCTGCGTTTTTACGACCCGGCCGAAGGCCGCATTCTGCTCGACGGCGTGCCGCTGACTCAGCTCGATCCGCTCGACTTGCGCCGTTGCTTTGCGCTGGTCTCGCAAAACCCTGCGCTGTTCTTCGGCAGCATTGAAGAGAACATCCGCTACGGCAACCCGACAGCGACCCTGGAACAGGTCCGGGAGGCGGCAAAGATTGCCTATGCCCATGATTTTATCGAGGCAATGCCCAACGGCTACCAGACTCACCTCGGCGACGGTGGCCTCGGTTTGTCAGGCGGCCAGCGCCAACGCCTGGCCATCGCTCGAGCGCTGCTGGTGGACGCGCCCATCCTGCTGCTCGACGAAGCCACCAGCGCCCTCGATGCCCAAAGCGAGCACCTGATCCAGCAAGCCCTGCCCAGCTTGATGAAAAACCGCACCACCCTGGTTATCGCCCATCGCCTGGCCACGGTGAAAAACGCCGACCGGATCGCGGTGATGGATCAGGGCAAACTGGTGGCAGTGGGCACCCATCAGGAGCTGATCGCGAGCAATGCGCTGTATGCGCGGCTGGCGGCGTTGCAGTTCAATGATGGAAAGACCGAACTCGATCTCCACCTGTAGGAGCCGCCGCAGGCGGCGATCTTTTAATCTTGCTTAAAAAAATGCCCGCATCAATCGATGCGGGCATTTTTGTTTGCGGCTCAAGGCGACGATCAAAAGATCGCCGCCTTCGGCAGCTCCTGCATGACCGGCTCCCGGTTATTGATCGTCAAAATACCGCTCATGCCAGTCCACCAACGGCTGTGGCGAGTTGAGCTTCTGGCCGTAGATCACCGAGTACGACAATACGTTCTGCACGTACTGGCGGGTTTCGTCGAACGGGATGCTTTCTACCCAGACGTCGAAGCTCAGGTGATCCGCGCCGCGCAGCCACTGGCGCACGCGACCCGGGCCGGCGTTGTAGGCGGCGGAGGCGAGGACGCGGTTGCCGTTGAACTGGCTGTGCACCTGGCTCAGGTAGGCGGCGCCGAGCTGGATGTTCTTGTCGGGATCGAACACATGCTGTGGCGAGGCCAGGGGAATGCTGAACTTGCGCGCGGTTTCCTTGGCGGTACCGGGCATCAGTTGCATCAGGCCGCTGGCGCCGACGCCGGAGCGGGCGTCGTCCATGAAGGCGCTTTCCTGTCGCGTGATGGCGAATACCCAGCTCGAATGCAGGCCACGGACCTTGGCTTCGCGCACCAGGGTTTCGCGGTGGGCCATCGGGAAGCGGATGTCCAGGTCGTCCCAGTACTGCGCCTGACTGATGGTGCGGATCGCCGGGAAGTACCATTTCAGGTCATAGGCCAGTTTCGCCTGGGCGACCATTTCGTCACGGTTGAAGTGGCGGCTGACGTAATACCACTCGCGACGACCGTCAACGATCTGCCCGCGTGCGTGGAATTCAAGGGCGCGACGTACACCTGGCGTGTTGCGCACTTTGTTGATCAGCGCCTGGCTAAGCACCAGCGGCTTGTTGTTCAGCGAGTACGGCAGCTGCGAGCGGTCGGCGGCGAGGAAACCATAGAAATCACGCTCACGGGCGAGGCCTTTGTAAAGCGTCTGCGCTTGCGGGTTCTGCGGCTGCGCCAGTTCCAGGCTGCGGGCCTGCCAGTAGCGCCAGCGGTTGGTGGTCGCCAGGTCTTGTGGCAAGCGGCGAGTCAACTGATACGCATCGTCCCAGCGAGCCAGGCGCAATAGCAGGCGCAAGCGCCATTCGGACACGGTGTTGTCGCGCAATTCCGGGTCGTACTTGGTCATCACGTCCAGCGCCCGGCTATCAAAGCGACGAGCGAGGGTCAGGCCGATTTCCCGGGCGATCGCGACTTTTTCATCACGGGAGAAATGCATGCTGCTGGCATAGCCGTCGAGCAAGGCCATCGCCTTGTCCGGGTCTTGCTTGGCCAGGCGGCGCAAGCCGAGGCTGACGATGTCAGACATCGGCTCATCGGCCGGGGTGAAACGCGACGGCTGATTAAGCAGTTCAGGTTTCTGCGCCACATCCACCAACAAGCGACCGCGCGGGGCGAGGGTGGTCAGGCCATTGACCAGGCTGTTGGCCAGCGGATAGTTGCGCGCCTGGGCGGCAAGCTTGGTGCGTTCCCAGCGTTTCTGTTCGGTCAGTTGGCCTTCGGCCGCCCAGATCCCGAACAAGCCATCACACGCCCCAGGCAGCGATTTACCGGTTAGCCAGAGTTTTTCGGCGTTGGCATAACCTTCGGTCTTCTGGTTGCGCGCGATCTGATTCTGCGCGTTCAGGCAGTCCAGTTCGGTGAAATTGAGCTTGGGGTCGTAGTACTTGACGAAAGTTGCCCAGTCTCCGCGATCGGCCAGCCAGCGCAACCAGCGAAGTTTCATCCAGTTGGCTTGCGGCAGATCGCCGTGTTCGGCGAGGAATTTCTCGATTTCGGCATTGCTCGCGGTTTTCAGACGCGCGGTCAGTTCGTCATACGCAAGATAAGGCTCCAAGGGGTAATCACTGAGAGCCTGGCTGTAACGGAAGTACGGACCTGTATCACCCTTGGCCAGGGCACGCTTGGCTTCATCGTAGTATTGGCGTTGGGTAGACAGGTCCACCGCCTGTGCTGTTTGGATGGCTGTGGCAGAAAGAAGAAAACTGGATAAAAGACCAAAAAGGCGGCTGCGCATGAGACGTCCGAACAGAGAAATCATGACAAGCGTTGACGATGCCAACACTGAATTAACTGTAGCTTAGCCTTTTGCCAGCAGCAGGCGAAAGCTTTGCGGGCCCGCCAGCATCAGTTCGCAACATTTGTCATGCAGAGTGCCCCGAAGGTGAAATTGCCGGCCTTCTGAAGCCTCAAGTCAGGTAGAATGCGCGCCCGGTTTTTGGAGAAGCTCATGACCCTGCTCAAATTCAGCGATGTGTCCCTTGCTTTCGGCGCTATGCCGTTGTTGGACAAGGTGTCCTGGCAGATCGCCCGTGGTGAGCGGGTGTGCATCATCGGCCGCAACGGCACTGGCAAGTCCAGCATGATGAAGCTCGTCAAGGGCGACCAGAAGCCCGATGAGGGCTCCGTCTGGCGCGCCCCCGGCCTCAAGATCGGCGAATTGCCGCAAGAATTGCCGGTAGCCGACGAGCGGACCGTGTTCGACGTGGTGGCTGAAGGCCTGGACGGTGTCGGCGAGCTGCTCGCGCAGTATCACCACCTGAGCCAGAACATCGTCACCGACGCCGACCTGGACAAATTGATGCACGTCCAGCACGACCTCGAAGCCCGTGACGGCTGGCGCTTGCAGCAACTGGTCGACAGCACGTTGAGCCGCCTGCAGTTGCCGGCCGACAAGACCCTGTCCCAGTTGTCCGGCGGCTGGCGTCGCCGCGTCCTGCTGGCGCAGGCGCTGGTGTCCGAACCGGATCTGCTGCTGCTCGACGAACCGACCAACCACCTGGACATCGGTGCAATTGCCTGGCTCGAAGAAGCGCTGAAGGATTTCCAGGGCGCCGTGCTGTTCATCACGCACGACCGTTCCTTCCTGCAGAACCTCGCGACCCGCATCCTCGAACTGGATCGCGGCGGCCTGATCGACTGGAACGGCGACTACGCCAGTTTCCTTGTGCACAAAGAAGCCTCGCTGGCCGCTGAAGAAACCGCCAACGCGCTGTTCGACAAAAAGCTGGCCCAGGAAGAAGTCTGGATCCGTCAGGGCATCAAGGCCCGTCGCACCCGTAACGAGGGCCGCGTTCGTGCCCTGAAAGCATTGCGCGTCGAGCGCAGCGAGCGTCGTGAGCGCACTGGCAAGGCCAACATTCAGTTGGACACCGCCGACAAGTCCGGCAAGCAGGTGATGGTCCTCGAGAACGTGAGCTTCGCTCACCCGGGCGGCCCGTTCCTGATCAAGGATTTCTCGATGGTCCTGACGCGCGGCGACCGTATCGGTCTGCTCGGCGCCAACGGTACCGGCAAGACCACGCTGTTGAAACTGATGCTCAGCGGCCTGCAACCGACCAGCGGCACAGTGGAAGAGGGCACGCGCATCGACGTGGCGTACTTCGATCAGTTGCGTCATCAGCTGGACCTGGAAAAGACCGTTATCGACAACGTGGCCGAAGGTCGCGACTTCATCGACATCGATGGTCAAAGCCGTCACGTGCTGAGCTACCTCGGCGACTTCCTGTTCAGCCCGCAGCGGGCCCGCACGCCGGTCAAGGCGCTGTCGGGTGGTGAGCGCGCTCGTCTGTTGCTGGCGAAACTGTTCAGCAAGCCAGCGAACCTGCTGGTCCTCGACGAACCGACCAACGACCTCGACGTGGAAACCCTCGAACTGCTGGAAGAGGTCTTGCTGACCTTCAACGGCACCGTGCTGATGGTCAGCCACGACCGGGCATTCCTCGACAACGTGGTGACCAGTACCCTGGTCTTCGAAGGTGAAGGCAAGGTTCGCGAATACGTCGGTGGTTATCAGGACTGGCTACGCCAGGGCGGTTCGCCGCGGCTGCTGGGCGTGACCGAGAGCAAGTCCGGCAAGGCTGACCTGACGTCGGCGGTCGTGACGGCTGAGGCTGCACCCGTGGCGGCAGTGACCGAAGCGCCGGTGGCGAAGAAAAAGCTCAGCTACAAGTTGCAGCGTGAGCTGGAAATGTTGCCGGCTCAGATCGAGGCCATGGAGCAGCAGATTGCAATCGTTGAGGCCCAGATGGCCGATGTCGGTTTCTATCAGCGTCCTGCTGCCGAGACCGCCGCGGTGATCGCGCAATTGGAGCAGTTGCAGGCTGAGCTCGACGTCATGGTCGAGCGTTGGGCGGAGCTGGATGCCTGATTGATCCTGCGATAAAAAAGCCCGGCTTCACTGACGTGAATGCCGGGCTTTTTGTAGGAGGGGGTCAGCTTTTGTTTTGCAGGCGCACCGCAAGCACATCGCAAGGCGCACCGTGCAGCACGTCGTTGGCGGTTGAACCCAGCAATAGCGCCAGACCGTGCCGGCCATGACTACCCACCACGATCAGGTCACAGGTCTGTTCCTTGGCCAGGTGATGAATCTCCTGGCGCGGCTGGCCGTAGGTCAGGTGACTGTATTCCTTGGAGAGCTCCGGGTACTTCACGATCAATCGGTCCAGTCGCTCCTTGGCCTGATCGAACTGCTGCTGTTGCAGTTGCGACAGGTCCATCGGCACGTCGCCGCCGAACGCCATGGCCATGGGCTCGACAATGTGCACCAGGGACAACTTCGCGCCATTGCTCACTGACAACTCGCGAGCACGGTGGATGACAGGGTCGCACTCTTCGGTCAGGTCTACAGCGACCAGAATGTGGTGGTAGGGCATGAGGTGCTCCTCCTGAGGATGCAATATTGATAAGTATGGCTGGTTTCAAGCGCGTTGTTTTCAAAGTGACTCAAAGCGCTCATCAAGAATCGGGAGTACAGATATGACGGTCTGGATAGTGGTGTCAATCCTGTTGGTGGTGCTGAGCCCGCTGGCATGGCTGCGACCGTCCCGTGGTCAGAGCGGGCGCATGGCCCTGCGCATGGAGGCGCGGCGCATCGGGCTGGCCATGCAACTGGCGCCTCAGGAGTGGCCGCACTGGCTCAGTCAGGAACCGCCGAGCCCCTGCGCGCAGTACCATCGACCGCGTCGCGGCAATCAGCCAGCGTGCTGGAGTTATTGGCAGAAGTCGCCGGGTGTGTGGGTGAATCAGTGGCAGGAGGTCTGCGAGGATCAGACGCTGCTCAATCATTTCGAAAAATTGCCAGCCAACGTCTACAAGGTCGAAGCGGACAAGCAGATGATCACGTTGTATTGGGGCGAGAAGGGCGAAGCGACGGTTTTGCAACAAATCGATGCCACCCTCAAGGCATTGGCCTGAAACGCGATCCTGCGTATCACGCGGAACACATCATCAGGCAATAAAAAGCCCGACATTCATCATCGGGCTGGAGTTGGCCAGGCAGGCCGGTAATTCGTTGTGGGCTGATCTTACGCCGGGCATTCGCCGACGCGTTCAATTTTTTTCCTCAATCTCACGCCCAGCGTAGCCCTTTAAACAAAGGCTGCCGCGAATTAGGGCGACTTTTCTAACTATTGATTCTATGAATGGCCTTACATGCATCCGTGTGTTGCTGGTGCTCGTGGTACGGAAATGACCGGAAAGTCGCGTTTCAACCCGTATTTTGGGCGATTGACAATTGCCGGAAATTCCGTGAAGGTGGCGTACCCAAATCAAACGGGCGTATGAATCGGGCGTTTGCATTGCAGACCGCTCCTACAGAATCCCGACTATCGCGTTGGCGGGTGTGCCGGGTGGATTGGCGTAGCATCGACGATAAACGTCCCTGCCGAGCCATTCGCCTGCGTCCGACGTGTACTGTTCAGCTTCCATATCGTGGAGATCAGTTGATGATTTACGAAGGTAAAGCCATCACGGTTAAGGCTCTTGAAAGTGGCATCGTCGAATTGAAATTCGACCTCAAGGGTGAGTCCGTCAACAAGTTCAACCGTCTAACCCTGAACGAACTGCGTCAGGCCGTAGACGCCATCAAGGCAGATGCTTCGATCAAGGGTGTGATCGTCAGCAGCGGCAAGGACGTGTTCATCGTCGGCGCCGACATCACCGAATTCGTCGAGAACTTCAAGCTGCCTGATGCAGAGCTTGTTGCAGGCAACCTCGAAGCCAACAGGATTTTCAGCGATTTCGAAGACCTCAACGTCCCGACTGTCGCCGCCATCAACGGCATCGCCCTGGGTGGCGGTCTGGAAATGTGCCTGGCGGCGGACTACCGCGTCATGTCCGCTACCGCGAAAATCGGCCTGCCGGAAGTCAAGCTGGGTATCTACCCGGGCTTCGGCGGTACCGTGCGCCTGCCGCGCATCATCGGTGCCGACAACGCCATCGAGTGGATTGCCGCGGGTAAGGAAAACCGTGCTGAAGATGCGCTGAAAGTCGGCGCTGTCGACGCAGTGGTTGCTCCCGAGAAGCTGGCAGAAGCGGCTCTGAACCTGATCAAAGGCGCCATCTCCGGCGAATTCGATTACAAGGCCAAGCGTCAGCCAAAACTGGAAAAACTCAAGCTCAACGCCATCGAACAGATGATGTCGTTCGAAACCGCCAAAGGTTTCGTGGCCGGTCAGGCTGGCCCGAACTACCCGGCACCGGTCGAAGCGATCAAGACCATCCAGAAAGCCGCTAACTTCGGTCGCGACAAAGCGCTGGAAGTCGAAGCTGCAGGTTTCGTCAAACTGGCCAAGACCTCTGCCGCGCAGAGCTTGATCGGTCTGTTCCTGAACGATCAGGAACTGAAGAAAAAGGCCAAGGCCTACGACGAAATCGCCAGGGACGTGAAGCAGGCTGCCGTATTGGGCGCCGGCATCATGGGTGGCGGTATCGCTTATCAGTCGGCCTCCAAAGGTACGCCGATCCTGATGAAGGACATCAACGAGCATGGCATCGAGCAAGGCCTGGCTGAAGCCGCCAAGCTGCTGGTGAGCCGCGTTGATAAAGGTCGCATGACGGCGGCGAAAATGGCTGAAGTCCTCAACGGCATTCGTCCAACCCTGTCCTACGGTGACTTCGGTCACGTGGACCTGGTGGTCGAAGCGGTCGTCGAGAACCCGAAGGTCAAGCAAGCCGTTCTGGCCGAAGTCGAAGACAAGGTCAAAGAGGACACCATCCTCGCGTCCAACACCTCGACCATTTCCATCACCTTGCTGGCCAAGGCCCTCAAGCGTCCGGAAAACTTCGTCGGCATGCACTTCTTCAACCCGGTGCACATGATGCCGCTGGTGGAAGTGATTCGTGGCGAGAAGTCCAGCGAGCTGGCCGTTGCCACCACCGTTGCCTACGCCAAGAAAATGGGCAAGAACCCGATCGTCGTCAATGACTGCCCGGGCTTCCTGGTCAACCGCGTACTGTTCCCGTATTTCGGCGGTTTCGCCAAGCTGGTCAGCGCCGGTGTGGACTTCGTCCGTATCGACAAGGTCATGGAAAAATTTGGCTGGCCGATGGGCCCGGCGTACCTGATGGACGTGGTCGGCATCGACACCGGCCACCACGGTCGTGATGTGATGGCTGAAGGCTTCCCGGACCGCATGAAAGACGACCGTCGTTCGGCTGTCGACGTGCTTTACGAAGCCAAGCGCCTGGGCCAGAAGAATGGCAAGGGCTTCTACGCCTACGAGACCGACAAGAAGGGCAAGCAGAAGAAAGTCGCCGATCCGTCGGTGCTGGAAGTGCTCAAGCCGATCGTTTTCGAACAGCGCGACGTCACTGACGAAGACATCATCAACTGGATGATGATCCCGCTGTGCCTGGAAACCGTGCGTTGCCTGGAAGACGGCATCGTCGAAACCGCTGCCGAAGCCGACATGGGCCTGGTCTACGGTATTGGTTTCCCTCCATTCCGTGGCGGTGCGCTGCGTTACATCGATTCGATCGGTGTGGCAGAGTTCGTTGCCCTGGCTGACCAGTACGCTGATTTGGGCGCGCTGTACCACCCGACCGCGAAGCTGCGCGAAATGGCCAAAAACGGCCAAAGCTTCTTCGGTTAAGCGCCCCCAACTAGAGTGAGAGTGAATATATGAGCTTGAATCCTAGAGACGTCGTGATTGTCGACTTCGGTCGTACTCCGATGGGCCGCTCCAAGGGCGGCATGCACCGCAACACCCGCGCTGAAGACATGTCGGCGCACCTGATCAGCAAATTGCTGGAACGCAACGTCAAGGTCGACCCGAACGAAGTCGAAGACGTGATCTGGGGCTGTGTGAACCAGACCCTGGAGCAGGGCTGGAACATCGCCCGCATGGCGTCCCTGATGACTCAGATCCCGCACACCGCTGCCGGCCAGACCGTCAGCCGCCTGTGCGGTTCGTCGATGAGCGCACTGCACACGGCTGCGCAAGCGATCATGACCGGCAACGGTGACGTGTTCGTGGTTGGCGGCGTCGAGCACATGGGCCACGTGAGCATGATGCACGGTGTCGATCCGAACCCGCACATGTCCCTGTACGCGGCGAAAGCCTCGGGCATGATGGGCCTGACCGCTGAAATGCTGGGCAAAATGCACGGCATCACTCGCGAACAACAGGACGCTTTCGGCGTGCGCTCCCACCAACTCGCTCACAAGGCGACCGTGGAAGGCAAGTTCAAAGACGAAATCATCCCGATGCAGGGCTACGACGAGAACGGTTTCCTGAAACTGTTCGACTATGACGAAACCATTCGTCCGGAAACCACCCTGGAAAGCCTGGCGGCATTGAAGCCAGCGTTCAACCCGAAGGGCGGCACCGTGACAGCCGGTACTTCGTCGCAGATCACCGACGGTGCTTCATGCATGATCGTGATGTCGGCGCAGCGTGCACAGGACCTGGGCATCCAGCCTCTGGCGGTGATTCGCTCGATGGCCGTGGCAGGTGTGGATCCGGCGATCATGGGCTATGGTCCAGTACCGGCGACACAAAAAGCACTGAAGCGCGCGGGCCTTGGCATCAACGATATCGACTTCTTCGAGCTCAACGAAGCTTTCGCCGCACAGGCCTTGCCAGTGCTGAAAGATCTGAAAGTGCTCGACAAGATGAACGAGAAGGTTAACCTGCACGGCGGCGCGATCGCCCTGGGTCATCCGTTCGGCTGCTCCGGTGCGCGTATCTCCGGCACTTTGCTGAACGTGATGAAGCAAAATGGCGGCACCTTCGGGGTAGCCACCATGTGCATTGGTCTCGGCCAAGGCATCTCCACCGTCTTCGAACGCGTTTAAGCGTTCCGTTGACGGAAGCCGGGGCCAAGTGCCCCGGTTTTTGTTTTTCCGGATTTATTTTTGTTTTTATTTTGAAAAGATTTGAGTGAGGGCCAAACCATGCCGATACAACCTGGGCTCTACCAACATTACAAAGGTCCGCAGTACCGCGTATTCAGCATTGCGCGGCATTCGGAAACCGAAGAAGAAGTGGTCTTCTACCAAGCCCTGTATGGCGATTACGGCTTTTGGGTGCGTCCCTTGAGCATGTTCCTGGAGTCGGTCGAGGTTGACGGCGAACAGGTGCCACGCTTTGCTTTGGTGCAAGCCGAACCGAGCCTTTTTTCGAAGGCATAAGCTGAGATCGCGCACAACCCTGCGCTTGACCTCACCTTGTAGCCACTATATATAGCGGTGCCGCGTCAGGCGCCAACCGCCTTTCACTTCTAGAATTCAGGAATTTTCTGATCCATGGGCAAATCGCTGGTCATTGTGGAATCCCCGGCTAAGGCCAAGACCATCAACAAGTATCTGGGTAACCAATACGTGGTGAAGTCGAGTATCGGCCATATCCGAGACCTGCCCACCAGCGGTTCGGCTAGCGCCAGCAAAGAGCCAGCCGCCAAGCGCGGCAAGGCCGCCGCGGGTGAAGGTCCGGTGCTCACGCCGAAAGAGAAAGCGCGCAAGCAGCTGGTCTCGCGCATGGGTGTCGATCCCGATCATGGCTGGAAAGCCAAGTACGAGATCCTCCCGGGCAAGGAAAAGGTCATCGAAGAGCTGCGCCGGCTCGCCAAGGATGCTGACACCATCTATCTCGCAACCGACTTGGATCGCGAGGGGGAAGCCATTGCCTGGCACCTGCGCGAAGCCATCGGGGGTGACGACAGCCGCTACAAGCGCGTGGTGTTCAACGAAATTACCAAGAAGGCGATTCAGGAAGCCTTCTCCAAGCCGGGCGAGCTGGACATCGATCGTGTAAATGCCCAGCAGGCGCGTCGTTTCCTCGACCGCGTGGTGGGTTACATGGTTTCGCCGCTGCTGTGGGCAAAGATCGCCCGTGGCTTGTCCGCCGGTCGTGTGCAATCGGTTGCCGTGAAGCTGGTGGTCGAGCGTGAACGCGAAATACGTGCGTTCAACCCGGAAGAGTACTGGGAAGTCCACGCTGACCTCGGCACCGCGAAGGGCGCCACCGTGCGCTTCGACGTGGCTCGTGAGAAAGGCGAGGCGTTCAAACCGTTGAACGAAGCCCAGGCCATGGCCGCGCTGGAGAAGCTCAAGGCCTCCAGCTACAGCATCGTCAAACGCGAAGACAAGCCGACCAGTAGCAAGCCGTCGGCGCCGTTCATCACATCCACCCTGCAACAGGCCGCGAGCAACCGCCTGGGCTTCGGTGTGAAGAAAACCATGATGATGGCCCAGCGTTTGTATGAAGCCGGCTACATCACGTATATGCGTACCGACTCCACCAACCTCTCGGCCGATGCCGTGACGATGGCGCGTACCTATATTGAAGGCGAGTTCGGCAAGAAGTACCTGCCGGAAACCCCGAACGTCTACAGCAGCAAGGAAGGCGCACAAGAGGCTCACGAAGCGATTCGTCCGTCCGACGCCAACACCGAGCCAAGCAAGCTGTCGGGCATGGAGCGCGATGCAGAGCGGCTCTACGAGCTGATCTGGCGCCAGTTCCTCGCCTGCCAGATGTTGCCGGCCCAATACTTGTCGACCACGGTCACTGTCGGTGCCGGGGATTTCGAGCTGCGCGCCAAGGGCCGCATCCTCAAGTTCGACGGTTACACCCGCGTCATGCCGCAAATCGCCAAGCCTGGCGATGACGACGTGCTGCCGGACATGGCCCAGGGCGACGTGATGAAGCTGATCAAGCTTGATCCGACCCAGCACTTCACCAAGCCGCCGGCGCGTTACTCGGAAGCGAGCCTGGTGAAAGAAATGGAAAAACGCGGCATCGGTCGTCCTTCGACCTATGCTGCGATCATTTCGACCATCCAGGACCGCGGGTATGTAGCGCTGCACAACCGTCGTTTCTATTCGGAAAAGATGGGTGACATCGTCACCGAGCGTCTGTCCGAGAGCTTCTCCAATCTCATGGACTACGGCTTCACCGCCGGCATGGAAGAGAACCTCGATGACGTGGCCCAGGGCGAACGCGACTGGAAAAACGTGCTGGACGAGTTCTACGGCGACTTCAAGAAAAAACTCGAAGTAGCCGAAAGCGCCGAAAACGGCATGCGTGCCAACCAGCCGGTGATGACTGACATTCCGTGCCTGACCTGTGGCCGACCGATGCAGATTCGTACCGCATCGACTGGCGTATTCCTCGGTTGCTCGGGTTACAGCCTGCCGCCGAAAGAACGCTGCAAGGCCACCGTCAACCTGGTGCCGGGCGACGAGATCGCGGCGGACGACGAGGGTGAATCGGAGTCGCTGGTTCTGCGCGGCAAGCATCGTTGCCCTATCTGCAGCACCGCGATGGACGCTTACTTGCTCGACGAGAAGCGCAAGTTGCACATCTGCGGCAACAACCCGGATTGCGACGGCTACGAAATCGAAGAGGGCACCTATCGCATCAAGGGCTATGAAGGTCCGAGCCTGGAATGCGACAAGTGTGGCAGCGAGATGCAACTCAAGACTGGCCGTTTCGGCAAGTTCTTCGGTTGCACCAACCCGACGTGCAAGAACACCCGCAAACTGCTGAAAAGCGGTGACGCGGCGCCGCCGAAGATGGACCCGGTGAAGATGCCTGAGCTGAAATGCGAAAAGGTCAACGACACCTACATCCTGCGCGACGGTGCTTCCGGGCTGTTCCTGGCGGCGAGCCAGTTCCCGAAAAACCGCGAGACCCGTGCTCCGCTGGTCATGGAAATCGTGCCGCACAAGGATGAGATCGATCCGAAGTATCATTTCCTCTGTGACGCGCCGAAGAAAGACCCGGACGGCCTCCCGGCAGTAATCCGTTACAGCCGCAAAACCAAAGAGCAGTACGTTCAGACCGAAGTCGACGGTAAGCCGACCGGGTGGAAGGCGTACTACGACGGCGGCAAGTGGACAGTTGAAGACAAGCGTCCAGCAGCCAAAGCATAAAAGCCACAGGCACAAAAAGGCCGCATGACAACCCTCGGGTTTTCATGCGGCCTTTTTGTTTTGGGCTTGCGGTGAGCTTGGGTGATCCACGACACTGTCTGACCTGCGTGAAGCAATTATTTCGTTGTGGAGGCTGCCGTCATGGCCCACGAACTCTATACCCGTACCAACCAGAAGATTTATTTCGCCGGCCTGTCGCTTGAGGCGCTCGCGAAGGCCGAAGAGGGGCGGGCGATGAATTCCCTGGCGCTGATTCAGGCCGGGCGCGAATCGGCATTGTTTCACTTGTACGGCGCGTTGCTGGGGCTGTGCCATGAAATCGCTGGTTTCTATCGCTTGCCGCAGGCCAATGCGCCTCGGGCGGAAATGCTGCTGACCCGGGAAGTGCTTGAGGCCATCGCCATTCCTGAAATGGCCGAGATGGTCGAGTTGGCGCAGAACCCCGAAACCTGGCTGGCCAAGCTACTGTCAGCGCATGCGGCGCTGTTTCAGCCGCCCCGCGCTCCGCACAAACCCAAAGGCGACGTGACACAGCCGTTGATCCTGGCCGTTAATCTGGATGAAGAGGACGCGCCCGAAGAGTTGAGCCGGGAAGAACTGGAGGGTTGGCGTCAGAACCTCAAAGGTCTGGCGATCCGGTTTCGCGAAGGCTTGAACGAGTGCTGAGGGATTGAGTGTTCGATGGACGGATGCGAGAGACTGTCCGTTCAGGGATGAGCGTGCTGTCAGAAATTTCTCTTCCTGGTGGCATCTGGTCAAGATCCCGAGCGAAGCCTGGCCGATGCCTATATAATCCCCGCCTTTCGTGGAGAACAGACCTTTATGCCAACGTCCTTTCTAGAAATTGTCGAGTTACCAGACGGCCGAATCGAGCTGCGCAGGGCTGAGGACGAGGGTTCTCTGGTTACTTTGGATTTCTCCGAGGATGCCAAGGCGTTCCTGCAAGGCCAGCACGTGGAAGTCGCCAAGGCGATGTTGAGCGTGGGTGTTCAGATGGCTGGTCGCCTGGTTGAAGGCGATTTCAATACCAATGAGGGTGCTCGGGTTCTTCATTGATCCCCGTTCGTCGCATTTAACTGATACCGCTATTGATCGGCTTCTCTGTCCCTGGAGAAGCCCCGCATTGCTCAGCTCACTCTTCGTTCAGCCCAGTCGAATATTCAGGCTTTGTGCGTCCCCGGTCCGGGCGGCGCTGATCAACTGTTGGCGTGACGTGGTGCTCAACGGGTTGAGCCAACTGACGACGGTGTGGCTGCGACCCAGGCGCAAGGCTTCGCAGGTCAGCTGTTGTGCGCTTTGGGTGCCGCGCGGATGCAGCAGCAAAATACGTTCACGATTCAGGCCGGCTTCTCGCAGCCAGGTTTGTGTCAGGCTGGCGGGCGGGGCGATCAGTGTCAGCCAGCGCGCATCCTGATCCTCGCTCAACTCCCTGAGGATCGGTGCCAGAAGGCTCAGGCAGTTCCCGGCCGCACCACGCAGTGACAGCTCACTGAAAACTTCGGGTTCGGCGCTCCAGGGCGACTCGACCACGTCTTTCAGAATCGGTGCCATCGGCTGCACCATGAAAGCCTCGAACAACGGCAGTTGGGCTTGCTGTGATGTGTGTTGGAACTGCATAAAGCCTCCTTTAGCGGCGAATGACGCCGACACTCAAGCCTTCGATCACCAGCTCCTGATCTTTCAGGTTCACTTCGATAGGGGCGAATTCAGGGTTCTCGGCAATCAGCCAGACTTTGCTGCCGTCACGCTTGAAGCGTTTGACTGTCACTTCGTCACCGATACGCGCCACCACGATCTGGCCGTTGCGGGCTTCGCGGGTGGTATGGACGGCTAAAAGGTCGCCATCGAAAATTCCCACATCCTTCATGCTCATGCCATGAACTCGCAGTAAATAGTCAGCACGAGGATGGAAGAACGCAGGATTGATGTTGCAGGACTCTTCGATGTGCTGCTGGGCAAGGATCGGCGCACCGGCAGCGACCCGGCCAATGATTGGCAGGGTGGACTCGTCTGCCTTGGCTTCGAAGCCGGGGATGCGGATGCCGCGGGAGGCGCCTGGCGTCATCTCGATGGCGCCTTTGCGAGCCAGTGCCTTGAGGTGTTCTTCTGCCGCATTGGGCGACTTGAAACCCAGTTCCTGAGCGATTTCCGCGCGGGTCGGCGGGTAGCCGTTGTCTTCCAGGCAGCGTTTGATGAAGGCCAGAATCTCGGCTTGGCGTGGCGTCAGCTTTAGCATATTGATCGCTCTGTCTTTTTATACAGTGACTGGGATTATATACAGTGAAAGCATCTTGGCAATGCCCCATTTTTTTCCGGCCGCCGGACGGTCATTCAGCGTGCTGATTAACACGGCGCAGATGTATGGTTAAATAGCTGACCGAGCATTCCCGAAACGAACCGGCAGGCTTGACAAGGCCAGGGTTGAAACGTATGTTTCAAACAAGTGTTTGTCAGGCGGAGTAGCCATGGCCCAGTCGGAAACCGTTGAACGCATTCTCGATGCTGCGGAGCAGTTGTTCGCGGAAAAAGGTTTTGCTGAAACCTCACTGCGTTTAATCACCAGCAAGGCCGGGGTCAATCTGGCGGCTGTGAATTATCACTTCGGCTCGAAGAAGGCGCTGATTCAAGCCGTATTCTCGCGTTTTCTCGGACCGTTCTGCCTGAGCCTCGATAAAGAGCTGGAGCGGCGCCAGGCCAAGCCCGAGAACAAGCCGACACTTGAAGAACTGCTGGAAATCCTCGTCGAGCAAGCCCTGGTGGTGCAGCCACGCAGCGGCAACGATCTCTCCATCTTCATGCGATTGCTGGGACTGGCATTCAGCCAGAGCCAGGGTCACTTGCGTCGGTATCTCGAAGACATGTACGGCAAGGTATTCCGCCGCTACATGACGCTGGTCAACGAAGCCGCACCGCGCATTCCGCCGATCGAACTGTTCTGGCGTGTGCACTTCATGCTGGGTGCTGCGGCGTTCAGCATGTCCGGTATCAAGGCCTTGCGTGCGATTGCCGAAACCGATTTCGGTGTCAACACCTCCATCGAGCAAGTGATGCGCCTGATGGTGCCGTTCCTGGCGGCCGGCATGCGTGCTGAAACCGGGGTGACCGACACGGCCATGGCCACTGCGCAGTTGCGTCCGCGCAGCAAATCGACACAGGTTGCCGCCAAGGTTTAACCGCACACGGGTGGGCGCGGCAGCTGACATCCGCTAAGCTAGCCGCCCATGCCGACTCTCGTTCTGAACCCGCTCCCCATTTTTATCGCCGACCTGCAGGGCACAGCCCAGGGCGGCGAATGCGTGCGAGCCAGGTTTATCGTTATCAAGGAATCTCTATGACTGCTGGCCTGCAAGGCTCGTTGATGGTGGACGTCGCCGGTACCTGGCTGACGGCCGAGGATCGCCAATTGTTGCGCCAGCCCGAAGTGGGTGGCCTGATCATTTTTGCCCGCAACATCGAGCACCCGCGTCAGGTGCGCGAACTGAGCGCCTCGATTCGTGCCATTCGCCCCGATCTGCTGCTGGCAGTGGATCAGGAGGGCGGTCGTGTGCAACGCCTGCGCCAGGGCTTCGTGCGACTGCCGGCCATGCGCGCCATTGCCGACAATCCGAACGCCGAATACCTGGCGGAACAGTGCGGCTGGATCATGGCTACCGAAGTGTTGGCCGTGGGCCTCGACCTGAGCTTTGCCCCGGTGCTGGATCTCGATTACCAGCGCAGCTCCGTGGTCGGCACCCGTTCGTTTGAAGGTGATCCGGAGCGCGCGGCGCTGCTGGCCGGTGCATTTATCCGTGGGATGAACAGCGCGGGAATGGCGGCCACCGGCAAGCACTTCCCCGGACACGGCTGGGCGGAGGCGGATTCCCACGTCGCGATCCCGAATGACGAACGCAGCCTCGACGAGATCCGCGCCAACGATCTGGTGCCGTTCGCCCGGTTGAGCAAGCAATTGGCCGCCGTCATGCCGGCCCATGTCATTTACCCGCAAGTCGATTCCCAACCCGCCGGCTTCTCCCGTCGCTGGTTGCAGGACATCCTGCGCGGCGAATTGCAGTTCGATGGCGTGATCTTCAGCGACGATCTGTCGATGGCCGGCGCCCATGTGGTCGGTGATGCTGCCAGCCGAATCGAAGCCGCATTGTCTGCCGGTTGTGACATGGGCCTGGTGTGCAACGACCGCGCCGCTGCGGAACTCGCCCTGAGCGCCGCCCAGCGTTTGAAGGTCAAGCCGTCCGAGCGCATCGCGCGCATGCGTGGCCAGTCGTACGCCAGCACTGAATACCGTCAGGATCCGCGATGGCTGACAGCCATTGGCGCGCTCAAAGACGCTCAACTGATTGAATAAGGACTTCACGTTATGACGGTTTACGCGATTATTGGTGGCACCGGCCTGACTCAACTCGAAGGCCTGAGCATTCGTCAGTCGTTGGCGGTGGACACTCCTTATGGCGCACCTTCGGCCGAAGTGCAGATCGGTGAGTATGCCGGCAAGGAAGTGTTGTTCCTCGCACGTCACGGGCACCCGCACCGTTTTCCACCGCATCAGGTGAACTACCGCGCCAACCTCTGGGCATTGAAGCAGGCCGGTGCCGAGGCGATCCTTGCAGTCAATGCAGTAGGGGGGATTCATGCCGCCATGGGCACCGGACATTTCTGCGTGCCGCACCAACTGATCGACTACACCAGCGGCCGCGAACACACCTATTTTGCCGATGACCTGGAGCAGGTCACCCATATCGACTTCAGCTATCCCTACAGCGAATCGCTGCGTCAGCAATTGATCGCGGCGCTGGCGGCTGAAGGCGTCGGCTACAGCAGCCATGGCGTGTATGCGTGCACCCAGGGCCCGCGTCTGGAAACAGTGGCGGAGATTGCGCGCCTGGAGCGTGACGGCTGCGACATCGTCGGCATGACCGGCATGCCGGAAGCAGCGTTGGCACGCGAGCTGGAACTGGATTACGCCTGTCTGGCATTGGTGGTGAACCCGGCAGCGGGCAAGTCGACAGCGGTGATCACCATGGCGGAGATCGAGCAGGCGCTGCATGACGGCATGGGCAAGGTCAAATCCACATTGGCGCGGGTATTGGCGGGTTGAGCTCAAGCGACCGGATGACCTCTCCGGTCGCCTCACGATTCACCGGGTTTCAAACGGCGTTGATTCCATGACGAGAATAATTGAACCGTATCCTCTGGAAGTCGATGACTGCGGGCACCCAGCTTGCCTCTCACCGCTTTCACCCCCAGTCTGATTCCGGCTCAAGACACGAGCGGCTTGCCCATGATTGCCGCGACCCGGATTCGAGCCGGTCGCAGTACTTTTCCCGGCCTATACTGCTCGCCAGCAAGCAAAGACTTGCCCATCCAGACAACAAACACCGTGCCCCGAGGTTTTCATGCATCCCGCCATTCTCAACCTGAATCAGGTCGACCTTGAACCGCTGCCCGAAGCTCTTGCGCCGACCGGTGAAACGGCCGGGCGCTATCGGCAGCGGATGGCCCGCGTCGGTCAGCAACTGGGTGCGCAAAAGCTTGGCTATCGCTTGTACGTGCTGGAACCGGGGATGCGTGGCAGTCCGTTTCACAGTCATCGGGTCAATGAGGAAATGTTTTATGTGGTGGCCGGGGAAGGGGAGATCCGTCTCGGGGCCGAGCGTTTTCCCATCCGTGCGGGTGACGTGATCGCCTGCCCGCCGGGCGGTCCGGAAGCGGCACACCAGATCATCAACACCAGCACCGGCGAGCTGCGCTACCTGGCGGTCAGCACCCAGCAATCGCCGGAAATCTGCGAGTACCCTGATTCTGGCAAATACGCGGTGATGGACGACTTCAAGGTCGATGCCGAGGGCAATGCGTCGGGCTTCGTCGCCATTGCCCGGCCGTCTGACGGCGTGGATTACTGGGACGGCGAGTAGGTACGCCACTCGCCAAATGTGCCGTCGGTTTATTCGAGCCGTGCCAGCCGCTCTTCCAGCGCCGCAATGCGCGCCTCCAGCTCTTCGATCCGCTCCACGGAAACACCGCTGCCGGCCCCACGCTCGACCGGATTTTGCCGCGCCGCGAGGATCGCTTCGATATCCGCCGGATCACCCAGCGCATGCATATAGCGATCCTCCCGCTGCCCGGCCTGCCGCGGAATCAGCAACGCCAGACCGCGAGCAATCAACCGTTCAAGTTGATGCACGACCTGTTCGGCATCTTCGAACTCATGCATGCGGCCGCTGCGGGTCAGCAGTTCGTTGACCGTCTGCGGACCTCGCAGAAACAGCAGTCCCGTCAGAATCACCTGTGCCGGCACCAGCTCCAGGGCCTTGTCGACCTTGTGTTCCCAGCGGTCGGCCCGGCTGCCCATCACCAGTCTGGTAAACCCGCGACCTTCGAGGGCGCGCAGGCTCTGGCCGACCTGGCCCTGGGTGAGGTTCATCACCGGTTCGCGGCTGGTTTTCTGGTTGCAGGCAATCACCAGGGCATTGAGGGTCAGCGGATAGGTTTCCGGGCTGGTGGCCTGTTTCTCGATCAACGAACCGAGAATGCGGATTTCCGTGCTGTTCAGGCGTGGTTCGTCGAAAGTCGTTTCTTGCTCAGTGCTCATGATGCTGCGTCCTTACCCCGGTTCATAGTCTTCTCCTGCTGGCATGCACTTTAGATTGGCGCGCGCCAATGGCAAATGAATTCGTCGCGCCACCCGACAATGGTCATAAAAGCTACATCAATCCATAACGCTATTTTTACATTCCGGCGGGCACCGTATGCAGGGCCGCGAAATGACGGCTGCGCCTGACAGGCGCGGCGTCAGAACGTATCGACGACGTCACTGGCCTTACTGACTGCAACCTGGAGCAAGGCATGACGCTGACATTGGGAACGACCCGTAATAATGCGCTGATCAGCGCGTGCCTGCCATGACCGTGCTGGTCACCGGCGCCGCCGGTTTCATCGGTTTTCATACGGTCAAGCGCTTGTGTGAGCAAGGTCTTGAAGTGGTCGGCATCGATAATCTCAACGACTACTACAGCGTGGAACTCAAACACGCCCGGCTCAAGGAGCTGCGTGCCTTGTCGGGCTTTCAGTTCCAGACGCTGGATATCGTCGACAAGCCTGCGCTATTGGCATTTTTCCAGAAGCACGACTTCACAGAAGTGATCCACCTGGCCGCCCAGGCCGGCGTTCGCTATTCGCTGGACAATCCGGACGTGTATGCGCAATCGAACCTGACGGGGTTTCTGAATGTGCTGGAAGCCTGCCGACACCATCGCCCCGAGCATCTGATCTATGCCTCGAGCAGCTCGGTGTACGGCACCAACAGCAAAATGCCGTTCTGCGTCGAAGATGCCGTCGATCATCCGGTTTCGCTGTACGCCGCGACCAAGCGCGCCAATGAGCTGATGGCCCACAGCTACTGCCATCTGTATGGAATCAAGGCCAGCGGCCTGCGCTTCTTTACCGTATACGGACCTTGGGGTCGCCCTGACATGGCGCTGTTCAAGTTCACCGAAGCGATCCTCAACGACAGACCGATCGAACTCTACAACCAGGGCTTGATGTCGCGGGATTTCACCTACATCGATGACATCATCGAAAGCATCGCGCGCCTGCGTCCACGTCCGCCGTTGCCGGAGTCGGCTGGCGAGGGCATCAACCGGATTTTCAATATCGGACGCGGCATGCCTGTGGCACTGCTGGATTTCGTCGATTGTCTGGAGTCGGCCCTGGACCGGCAAGCCCGGCGCAATTTGCTGCCGATGCAGGCGGGCGATGTGCTCAAGACCTGGGCAGACGTGTCGGCATTGGCGCAATGGGTCGATTTTCTTCCGCAGGTGTCGGTCGAGACCGGCGTTGCGCAATTCGTGAAGTGGTATCGCCACTTTTATCAGATTTGAAACATTGGCCCTCGATCATGAAAAATCCAGGGAAACAGGGGCCTCTATGAGCCAAGACCTATTTGTATCGGTGCTGATTCCGGCCAAGAACGAAGCGAGCAATCTCACCACGCTGCTGGAAGAAATCCGCATCGCACTGGCGGATGAAGCGTACGAAGTCATCGTTGTCGACGATGGCAGCACTGACGCCACCTTGCAGGCATTGCGCGACACCCGGCACAGCGGCCTGAGCACGTTGCGCATCCTGCGGCATGAGCAATCGCTGGGGCAGAGCACTTCGCTCTACCATGCCGCGCTCGCCGCCCGGGGCCAATGGCTGGCCACCCTCGATGGCGACGGTCAAAACGACCCGGCGGACATCCCCGGCATGCTGGCACTGGTGCGCAGTGAGCGCGCAGGCGTCGACCTGCAATTGGTGGCAGGGCATCGGGTCAACCGCCGCGACACCGCGAGCAAGCGCTGGGCTTCGCGGTTTGCCAACGGCATACGCCGGCGCATGCTCAAGGACCAGACGCCGGACACTGGTTGCGGGCTGAAACTGATCCAGCGCGCGGCGTTTCTGCGTTTGCCGTATTTCGACCATATGCACCGCTACATTCCTGCGCTGATCCAGCGCCACAACGGCCGCATGATTACCCACCCGGTCAACCACCGATCGCGCACGGCCGGGGTTTCCAAGTACGGCAACATTGACCGTGCGCTGGTGGGGGTTCTCGACCTGATCGGTGTCTGGTGGCTGATCCGGCGCACGCGTTTGAATACCCAAGCGCAGGAGATCGACGGATGAACCTGTCCCGCGAAACCCTGTGGCTGGTGGTCGGTTTCAGTGGCCAGATCGCCTTCACCGGTCGCTTCGTCCTGCAGTGGCTGTACAGCGAATACAAAAAACGCAGCGTGATCCCGGTGAGCTTCTGGTACCTGAGCATCATCGGCAGCACGCTGTTGTTCGCCTATGCGATTTACCGACAGGACCCGGTGTTCATCGCCGGCCAGGCGTTCGGCTCCATCGTTTACTTGCGCAACCTGCAATTGATTGCCCGCAGCAAAACCGTGAAGGACTGACCCATGCGCCGAACCCTGTCACCCGGCGTCGAATGCCTGGGGCTGATGCTGCTTGCTCTGTTGTTGGTTGGCGCGGGACTGGGATTGCGCCAGCCGCAGAATGTCGATGAAGAACGCTTCCTCGGTGTGGCGCTGGAGATGCTGCACAACGGTTCGTGGTTGATTCCCCATCGCGCCGCGGAGATTTACGGCGATAAACCCCCAATATTCATGTGGACCGTGGCGTTTTTCACCTGGATCACCGGGATGCCCGCCATTGCCCTGTATATTCCGGGGCTGCTGTCCGCTACTTCGGTCACGGCCATGCTCTACGACCTGGGCCGCCGACTCTGGAACCGGCGAGCCGGTCGAACGGCGGCGCTGTTGTACCTGGCGACCTATCAGACGTACAGCATTCTGCGCACCGGCCAGATCGACAGTTTTCTGATTCTGTTCACCTCGCTGGGCCTGTATGGCCTGGCCCGTCACCTGCTGCTCGGGCCTGCCTGGCGCTGGTTTTACGCCGGATGCGCCGCCATGGGGATCGGCGTGATCACTAAAGGGGTCGGCTTCGTGCCGGCCTTGATGCTGATTCCGTATGCCTACGCGGTGCGCAAAGGCTGGCCCGGTGTGGTGGCGATGCCGGGCGAGGCGCGCAAATGGTGTATGGGTGTTGTGGTGGTGCTGGGCGCGGTTGCCATCTGGCTGCTGCCCTTGGCGCTGTCCATCGCGCTCAATGGCGGTGCTGACGAGATCGCCTATGCGCGGGAAATCCTGCTGCGCCAGACGGCGGGGCGCTATGCCGCAGCCTGGGACCATCGCGAGCCGTTCTGGTATTTCTTCATCAGCGTTATTCCGCAATATTGGCTGCCGTTGGTGCTCGCGTTGCCATGGCTGATTCCCGCCTGGGGCCGGCAATTGCGCAAGCGCGACGGTCGAGTGCTGGTGCTGCTGGGGTGGGTGCTGCTGGTCGTGCTTTTTTTCTGCCTGAGCAGCGGCAAGCGCAAGTTGTACATCTACCCGGCATTACCGGGGCTGGTGCTGATTGCCGCGCCGCTGATGCCGTGGCTGTTCAAGCGCTGGTTCCGTCGACGCCTGCTCGGCTGGCGGATCTTTCAGGGGGTGGCCGTGACCTGGTTTGCGCTGTGGTTCGCCCGCGGTTTCATCGAGCCGGTCAAGGACGGTGCCAATCCCCACGAGGCGTTGATGGCGCAGGCGGCGGCCATGACCCAGGGCGCCGACCTGGTGTTGGTCAATTGGCGTGAGGGTCATTGGTTGTTCGCAAGGCAGCCGATCGTGCATTTCGGAATGGCGGGTTCAACGGTCGAGCAGGCGGCGCGGTGGCTGCGCGAACATCCGCAGGCGTACGCATTGGTCCCGGATGATCAGCTCGCCCAGTGTTTCAATTCTCAGGCCGCCCGCGAGCTGGGTGAAACCTCCCGGGCGCAGTGGTCGATCGTCGGTGCCGACGCCGATAACGGCAATTGTCATCCCGGCCCGCCCGGCCATATCTATCGCTTCACCTGGGACCGTGCATCGCTATAATCGACCCCACGTTTCACATCTGTCACCACACGAGACTGCCATGACCATTTCCCTGTATGACGCTTCCGTTCCGGTTTTCAAACAAATGCTCACCGCCCTGAGCGACGTTCTGAACAAGGCCGAAGCCCACGCTACCGCCAAGAACATTGACCCAAATGCTTTCCTGCAAGCCCGTCTGTTCCCTGACATGTTCCCGCTGGTGCGTCAGGTGCAGATCGCGGTGGATTTCGCCAAGGGTGTTTCTTCGCGTCTGGCCGAGATCGAAGTGCCGAAGTACGACGACACTGAAACCACCTTTGCCGAGTTGCAAGCGCTGCTGACCAAGGTTCTGGGTTACATCGGTGAGATCAAGCCTGAGCAGATCAACGGCAAGGAAGGCATCGAGATCGTTACTCGTCCAGGCACGCCGAAAGAGAAGCGCTTCAGCGGCCAGGCTTACTTGCTGAGCTACGGCTTGCCGCAGTTCTTCTTCCACGTCACCACCGCTTATGCACTGCTGCGCCACAACGGCGTGGAAGTGGGCAAGCGCGATTACATGGGCGCGTTCTAAACCGCCCGGGTACAAAAAAGCCCCCGCAGCCTCAGGTTGCGGGGGCTTTTTCATGTGTAGGCATTAGCGCATCACGCCAACTGCTGAACCTTCTCCTTCTCCTTCTCCTTCTCCCCCAAACAAGCCGCCGCCGTAAACAGCACATCAGTAGACGAATTCAACGCAGTCTCCGCCGAATCCTGCAACACCCCGATAATGAAACCCACCGCCACCACCTGCATGGCGATTTCACTGGGAATACCAAACAGGCTGCACGCCAATGGAATCAGCAACAGCGAGCCACCCGCCACACCCGACGCACCGCAGGCACAAATCGCCGAAACGACGCTCAACAGAATGGCAGTCGGAATATCCACAGCGATACCCAGCGTATGCACAGCCGCCAGCGTCAACACGGTGATGGTGATCGCAGCACCCGCCATGTTGATGGTGGCGCCCAGCGGAATGGAAACCGAATAAGTGTCCTCGTGCAGCCCCAGACGCTTGCTCAGTTCCAGGTTGACCGGAATGTTCGCCGCCGAGCTGCGGGTAAAAAACGCCGTGATGCCGCTTTCACGCAGGCACATGAGCACCAGTGGATACGGGTTGCGACGCAGCTTCCAGAACACGATTACCGGGTTCATCACCAGCGCCACAAACAGCATGCAGCCCAGCAAAACCGCCAGCAGATGCGCGTAGCCGACCAAGGCACCAAAACCGGAAGTGGCAAGCGTCGATGCCACCAGGCCGAAAATCCCCAGCGGCGCGAAACGAATTACCAGGCGCACGATCAGGGTCACGCCGTTAGACAAATCGCCGAGCACTTCACGGGTGGTGTCGCCGGCATGGCGAATGGCAATGCCCATGCCAATGGCCCACGCCAGAATGCCGATGAAGTTGGCATTCATCAGCGCGCTGACCGGGTTGTCCACCACGCTCAGCAGCAGACTTTTCAGCACTTCACTGATACCGCCCGGCGCCGTCACCGCGACGTCGTGAGTGGCCAGCACCAGGCTCGATGGGAACATCATACTGGCCACGACCGCGACCACTGCGGCGGCGAACGTGCCGAGCAGGTACAGAAACAGAATCGGCCGGATGTGGGTTTCCTGGCCGTGCTTGTGGTTGGCGATCGAGGCCATGACCAGCACGAACACCAGAATCGGCGCGACGGCTTTCAGCGCCGAGACGAACACTTTGCCGATAAACGCGGTGGACTTCGCCACCTCGGGCGCAACCAGCGCCAGGGCAATCCCGGCGAGCAGGCCGATGATGATTTGCGAAACCAGGCTCAAGCGTTTCAAGCGTTGCAATAACGAAGGGGATGAAGCGGTCATAACGGCATCTCTGATTTTATTAGGTGCGGGGTTGTCGCGACATCGGGGCCATTAAATGGGCGATGATCAGGGTGTACGAATCGCAGGGCGCGGACTTTATCACAGCGTCGTCGTCATCCTTCAGACCTGTGACGATCTGCCGCCCGCCGGTTAAACGCGAATTGCAGGTTCGTGCAACCCCCTTCGGAAACACTCTGTTAACATTGCGCATCCTCATTTTCATCTCTGCCAGTGGGCCTTCGGGCTATCGCTGGTGTCGCCGTTTTCTGGAGTTCTGCATGCTGTTGCCCATCCTTCTGTTGTCCGCTGCCGGTTTTACGGTGCTGACCACGGAATTCGTCATCGTCGGCCTGTTGCCGGCGATTGCCCGAGACCTCGAAGTCACCATCCCGCAAGCGGGTTTGCTGGTGACCTTGTTCGCCTTCACCGTCGCCGCGTTCGGGCCATTCCTGACTGCGTACTTCGCCCGATTCGAACGGCGCAAGCTGTTCATCTCGGTGTTGATCATGTTCGGCCTGGCCAACACCCTCGCAGCGTTTGCGCCGAACATTTGGGTGATGGCCGTTGCGCGGTTGATCCCCGCGCTCGGGCTGCCGGTGTTCTGGGCGCTGGCCAGTGAGACAGCGGTGGACATCGTCGGGCCGGATTACGCAGGACGCGCCATCGCCAAGATCGGTTTTGGCATCGTCTGCGCCACGGTGTTTGGGATTCCGGTCGGCACGCTGATTTCCGATGCATTCGGTTGGCGCAGTGCCTTCGGCATTCTGGCGGTCATCGCGTTTGCCAAGGCGTTGTTGCTGTTTATCTACTTGCCGAAAACCAGCCTGCACCAGCATCAGGTGAGTTTCCGTTCACAGTTCAAGATCCTGCGCAGTCCGCTGATGATTGGGCACGTGTTGCTGTCGATCCTGGTGTTCAGCGGCATGTTCACCGCTTACACCTACCTGGCTGACATCCTTGAGCGGTTGGCCGGTTTCAACGGCACGGTGGTGGGCTGGTGCCTGATGGGCTTCGGCGCAGTCGGCTTGATCGGCAACTCGTTGGGCGGTCGTGCGGTGGATCGTCATCCGCTGATCGCTTCCGTGACGTTCTGCGCCTTCATGATTGCCGGCATGGTGGCGCTGGTGCCGAACATTCATTCGCCGCTGGGGCTGGCGGCCGCGATGGGGATCTGGGGCGTGACGCAGGCTGCGTTGTTCCTGGTCAGTCATGTGCGTTTGATGAAGGCAGCGCCCGAGGCGCCGGCCTTTGCCGCGTCGCTGAACATTGCCGGGGCCAACCTCGGGATCGGTTTGGGGGCGATGGTCGGCGGGCGCGTGATCGACAGCGTTGGCTTGGGCGGGCTTGGCTTTGCGGCGGCGGCTTTCATCCTGGCTTCGATTCTGCTGGCCATGGCGCTGATGACCTTCAAGCCCCGCGAAATCTGCGCCTGACACCTTACATCGCGGTGAACAGTTCGCGCCGGGCACCTTCGGTAATCGCAACAATGCCGGGGTGCTTGACCTTGCGTTCCACCGAAATGGCGTAGAACGATTCGGTCACGGCGTCGGTCTGGCCAATCAGTTCCACGCTGTATTGGCGTTTCACCTCATCGGCAATCACGCTCGGGCCGATGAAAATCCCGCTGCCGGATTGGCCAAACGCCTGCATCAGGGCGCTGTCATCGAACTCGCCGACGATCCGCGGCTGGATCTGTTGCTCGGCAAACCAGCGCTGCAAGCGACTGCGCACAACGGTTTCCGGTCCCGGAATCAGCAGTGGCGCGCCGTGCAGGCTGCGGGGAAAGTCCCGACCGTACTGTGCCGCCAGTTCAGGGGTGGCGAAGAAGCTGATCCCGCATTCCCCGAGTTTCTGGCTGTAGCCCTTGATGTCCAGGTGCGACGGCATCGGGCTGTCGGAGATCACCAGGTCGAGGCGCTGAATCGCCAGGTCGGCGAGCAAGCGTTCGAGTTTGTCCTCGCGACAGGTGATACGCAGCGGCTCGCTCAACTCCATGGTTGGCGCAATCAGGCGATAAACGATGGATTTGGGCACAACGTCGGCCACGCCGACCCGAAACAGAATCTGCTGCTCGTTGGGTTGCGCCCGCAACATCAACTCCAGTTCGCCGCCGAGCTGAAACATCTGTTCGGCGTAGGGCAGGGCCTGACGCCCGGCTTCGGTGAGCTCCAACTGTCGGCCAACCCGGCGAAACAATTCGATGCCATACGTTTGTTCGAGCAAGGATATCTGCCCGCTGATGGTCTGCGGCGTCAGGTTCAGCTGCTCGCAGGCACGGACGATGCTGCCGGTCTTGGCCACCACCCAGAAATAATGCAGTTGTCGATAGTTGAGCATGGCGACCTACAGTTCGTTAAAACCGAAGTATAACCGCCAAAAATACGAATTTTCCTGAAGTGTTTGCCTCCCTAGAATGCCTCGCTATCAACGGGCCATCGTTTCGGCCTGTTCGGTTCTATCGAGGAAAGCATCATGAAGCTTAAAACCACGGCACTGCTGATCGCGTCTTTACTGGTATTGGCCGGTTGCGACCAAGCTGAAAAAAGCGCTCAGCAACTGATGGGCAAGGCTGCCGAATCCGCCAAGCAGGCGATTGACGACACCCACAAGGCCGCCGAGCAAGCGATCAGCGATGCCACCGGCGGGCTGATCAGCAAGAAAGAACCATCGGGCGACGACAAAGAGAAATCCGAATCTTCGTCCCAGGAAATCTAAACCGTCTTAAACGAGTCAGGACTGACCCATGGAATACCTTTTAGAACTTGCTGCAAGCCCCACCGCCTGGGTTGCCCTGGCTACGTTGGTGGTGATGGAAATCGTGCTCGGCATCGACAACCTGATCTTCATCTCGATCCTGACCAATAAACTGCCGGAGCAGCATCGGCAGAAAGCGCGGCGCATTGGTATCGGCATGGCGCTGATCCTGCGACTGGCACTGCTGAGCACCATCGCGTTCATCGTCCAGTTGACTGAGCCTGTGATCGAGATCCTCGGCCACGCGTTCTCCTGGAAAGACATGATCCTGATCGCCGGTGGCCTGTTCCTGTTGTGGAAAGCGACCACCGAAATCCACCACAGCATGGACCCTGCGCCGGATGATCCGAAGTCGGCCACCTCGACCGTGACCCTGGGCTTTGCCGCAGCGATCGGTCAGATCCTGATGCTGGACATGGTGTTCTCCATCGACAGCATCATTACCGCTGTCGGCATGACCGAGCATTTGCCGATCATGATCATCGCGGTGGTGGTGTCGGTGCTGGTGATGTTGCTCGCGGCGGACCCATTGGCCAAGTTCATCAACGACAACCCGACGGTGGTGATGCTGGCGCTGGGCTTCCTGATCATGATCGGCATGACGTTGATCGCCGAAGGCTTCGGCGCCCACGTACCGAAAGGCTATGTCTACGCGGCCATGGCGTTCTCGGCCACGATCGAGGGCTTGAACATGATGTCCCGGCGGGCCAAGCAGAAACGCATCGCCGCTGAAGCGTAACCTGCGATAAACAAAAGGCCGCCTGCGCTCGCAAGAGCTCAGGCGGCCTTTTTTGTTCGGGCCGTTTGAATGCGCGGGTCAATGTGCCGTTGCGTGGCGGGGAGCCGGTTTATCGGTCTTCGCTACCTGAAGGGGGTGGGCAGGGTGATGGTGCCGGCGCGTAATTCGCAGGACGCCCCACAACATGGCGGCGGCAACGGCCAGCCAGCCGGAAATCAACATGATTATGGTCATTGTCAGGCTCATCGGTGCCTCCTCTTTGCCCTGCTGCGGGCACACACTCTCTGCAAGTGACAGTCTAGTCGCTGCCATGTTTCAGGCTATTGACCAAAGGTCGCCTTCATCAACCAGTTCGCTCTATCGAATGCACTGAACTGCCGGTTAAGGCTATACCGCTGCTGCGTGGCGTCCTATGATCGACGGCCAGGCCGGGAGCAGAATGACGGCGATTGAACAACGGAGTGATGAGGGTGCGGGTAATGTCGCGAATTCGAATGGCAGCACTGATTGCCGGTTGTGTTGCGGGTCTGGCCGGCTGCGCGGGAAGCGTTGCGCCTGAGGTCAAGCGGCTGCCGGAACGGGTTGAGCTCAGCGGCACGTTCTACCGCGGGCAAGATTATCAAAGCGGACCGCAGGTCCTGGCGAGCATGCTGTCGCAACAGGGCATTGTGATTACACCGGGTTTGCTCGAAAAACCCCTGCACGTACCGGGCGCCGAAGCGCAATTGCAGCAGAACATGCAAAACCTCGCCCGCGAGTACGGCATGGTCGTTTATCCCCTCGACAGCCATTTGCCTGCGCTGCTGACCCAGGTCGCGGCAGGCTATCCGGTGATGGTGCGTTTCACCGAGGGCTCGGCCTTTTGGGCGGAACCGCGTTACGCGATTCTCGCCGGGTACAACCGTCAGAAGCGGACCGTCCTGCTGCGCGCCGGGATGAATCGTCGGGAATTGATGAGCTTCGGTTCGTTTGAGTCGGCTTTCAAGGACGCCGGCGGTTGGGCGGTGCTGATCCAGAAACCGAACCAGATTCCGGCCAATGTCGATCAGCAACGCTGGTTGAAAGCGGCGAGTGACCTGGCTCAGGCCGGTCAGGAGCAAGCGGCGGCTCGTGCGAAGAAGGCACTGGGCGCTCAGTAGCTTTCCGTTCGTCATCTGCATTGCACTGCTGCGCGCGGTTGGCCTCTGAGGAATAAGGGCCCGGATTTTTCCGGGCCAGTTCCAAGGAGGCATTCATGACAAATCCCACTGCACCCACCGGCCCGCACTCGTCTGAGCATTCATCAGGCGACGAGTTGGGTTTTGACCCTGATTCGCCGGACCTCGCCGATCCGCAGGTCGATCCTGTCGGCCCGGCCAAGGCGCCCAAGGATGTAAAGCCTGGCGAGGATACCAAGGCCCCCGCGAAACCTTACGACCCGCTGGCAAATCTGAAACCCTGACGTTCAGTGCGAGGTGTATATGTCGACCGATTCGAGTTTTGACGACAAGCGTCCGGACAGTGTTCCCACCACCCCCGAAGACGACATTGATCCGGTGATGGACCCTGACAGCCCGATGCGCGACCCATTGGCCAGGCCTGTGGTGGTGCCGACCGAACATCCGCAGGGCAGAAGGGATCCGAGTGCCGGCGATGGCATTCCGGATGACCACCAGATGCCGCTGCCGAATGATTAACGCGGACGAAAAAAAGCCCCGACTGATCGGGGCTTTTGTTGTCAGCGTCGTTACTTCGAGGCTTCAACCACACCGCTCTGACGGTGCTTGAGGTTCTTTTCCGATTTGTATTGCAGGGCCACGGAAGGAACGTCGGCGCCCTTGCCGGTCTCGACCCAGTTGCGAATGCGACTGGCATCGGCAAAGTGCGTGTACTTGCCGAAGGCGTCGAGAATCACCAGCGCCACCGGACGATTGCCCATGCTGGTCACCAGCACGAGACAATGGCCGGCCTCGTTGGTGAAGCCGGTTTTCGTCAGCTTGATGTCCCAGTTCGGCTTGCCGACCAAATGGTCGGTATTGCGGAAGCCCAGGCTGTAGTTGGGTTTGCGGAACGAGACGGTTTTTTCCTTGGTGGTGCTCAACTCGGTCAATAACGGGTACTTGTGCGCGGCGATCAGCAATTTGCTCAGGTCGCGTGCGGTAGAGACGTTACGGGGGGAGAGGCCGGTTGGTTCGACGAAGTGGGTGCTGGTCATGCCCAACGCCTTGGCCTTGGCGTTCATCGCGGCAATGAATGCGACATAGCCGCCCGGATAGTGGTGGGCCAGGCTTGCGGCGGCGCGGTTTTCCGAGGACATCAGGGCGATCAGCAGCATTTCCCGGCGCGGCAATTCGCTTTTGAGTTTCACCCTGGAAAATACGCCTTTCATTTCTGGCGTATCGCTGATGTTGATATTGATGTACTCGTCCATGTTCTGCCTGGCTTCGACCACCACGAGACCGGTCATCAATTTGCTGACGGAGGCGATAGGGACAACCACATCGGGGTTGCTGGCATAGATGACTTTGTTGGTCTGCATATCCAGCAGCAACGAGCTGCCGGAAGCCAGCTTGAGTTGTTTCGTATCTCGAGGTGCCGCGGTGGTATCGGCAGCATTGACCGTTGGCGTGATGAACGTCCCTGTAATTGCAAAAAATAGGCTCAGGATGGAAAGACGGATTTTCACGCTGGCAGACTCATAAGGTGTGGATTTGCCGTTCTGTAACGGGCTGTTTCTTGAAAACCGACGCATTTTAGGAGTATGGCTGAAGAACTGTCGATGGTTGTTCAATCAACCGGTGAAAGTCCTTGAAACCCCCCACAAAACAGCGGGTTTCCGGCGAATGGTAGCGTTCATTCTCCGGGCAAAAAGAACCCCGCCATTGGCGGGGTTCTTTTGTTCATCGCTGTTGCTCAAGCGTGAACTCAGCTGTGCAGGGTTTCTGCCGCGTACAGCGTGTTTTCCAGCAGGCAGGCGCGGGTCATCGGGCCCACGCCACCAGGTACTGGCGTGATCCAGCCAGCGCGGGGCAGGGCGGTTTCGTAGATGACATCGCCGACCAGTTTGCCGTCTTCCTGACGGTTGATGCCGACGTCGATCACGATGGCCCCTTCCTTGATCCACTCACCCTTGACCAGGCCCGGTTTGCCGGCAGCGACAACCACCAGATCGGCGCGACCGACGTGGCCCGCCAGATCCTTGGTGAAACGGTGGGTGACAGTCACGGTGCAACCGGCCAGCAGCAATTCCATTGCCATCGGACGGCCAACAATGTTGGAGGCGCCGACAACCACGGCGTCCATCCCGTAAAGATCGGCACCGGTGCTTTCCAGCAGTGCCATGATCCCTTTTGGCGTGCACGGGCGCAGCAGCGGAATACGCTGGGCGAGGCGGCCGACGTTATAAGGATGGAAGCCGTCGACGTCTTTGTCCGGACGGATGCGCTCCAGCAATTTGGAAGCATCCAGGTGTTCAGGCAAAGGCAGCTGAAGCAGAACGCCGTCGATTGCCGGGTCGTCGTTCAGGCGATCGATCAGATCGGTCAGCGCTTCTTGAGTGGTTTCGGAAGGCAGGTCGTAGGCTTGGGAAATGAAGCCGACCTCTTCACAGTCTTTACGCTTGTGCGAGACATAAACCTGAGAGGCGGGATCGCTGCCGACCAGGATCACCGCGAGGCCCGGCGTGCGCAGGCCTTGCTGGCGACGCTCGGTAACGCGTTTGGCGATCTGCTGGCGCAGGCTGGCGGCGATCGATTTGCCGTCGATTAGTTGTGCAGTCATTGCGCGTGATTAACCATCGAGAGGGGAAAAAAAGAGAACGCATTCTCGCATGTCATGAGGTGAGGGCAAAGGCGCTTGGTCTGCAAATTCCCCTAACCCCTTTAATTAAATGAATTTTTTTTAAAAAGGATTTGACGACCCCTGGGGGGCTCTATACTATTCGTCGCACTTGTCGGGCACAGCCTAGCACTGGTTAAGAAGGCTGCGCGGAATTACGGTTCTGCAAAGCTGAAAAGCACTTAGTTTGTAGTCCTCCAAGAGTACAGATTAATAAGGCGCCCGTAGCTCAGCTGGATAGAGCATCCGCCTTCTAAGCGGATGGTCGCAGGTTCGAGTCCTGCCGGGTGCGCCATTAGGCAGCTTTGGCACAAGTAGCGCGATATGGTGGGCGTAGCTCAGTTGGTAGAGCACGGGATTGTGACTCCCGTTGTCGTGGGTTCGATCCCCATCGTCCACCCCATATTTCGAAAGGCGCCAGATTAACAGTCTGGCGCCTTTGCTTTAACGGCTATACGCGGATGTGGTGGAATTGGTAGACACACTGGATTTAGGTTCCAGCGCCGCGAGGCGTAAGAGTTCGAGTCTCTTCATCCGCACCAAATAAAGCTTCTCTCATGCCGGTTGGCCTGGTTGGAGCTCAACAAAGAAGTTGTTTGGCTTTTTTGTTACGCAATATGGTGGGCGTAGCTCAGTTGGTAGAGCACGGGATTGTGACTCCCGTTGTCGTGGGTTCGATCCCCATCGTCCACCCCATATTTCGAAAGGCGCCAGATTTAACAGTCTGGCGCCTTTTTTGTTTCAGTGTTTTGAGTATCGGCGGCTGCGGTTCCGGGTCGCAAGGGCAGGGCGTTTCGTCGTATTTATGTTTCTCGATGATGCCGCGTTGCCCGCCGGCCTTGCTTGCAGGGTTGGCTGTCAGGGCGATGATCGGCAACCGCTTCTATATATAGAAGGGTTGGCGCAGAGCCTTGGCGTGATGGGTTGTATTTGCCACCGGGGCGAGATGCATTCGTGCATTCGTCCCTCTAAATTGCCTGCTGCGTTTTTACCCGTTTTCAGTAGGGTGACTTCTTGAGTTTGACCTACTAGAATGCATGCCCTTGATTCTGGGGTCGGAAACGGCCGGCCAACGTCTGTGCAACGAGGAATATCCATGCAAGTTTCTGTTGAAAATACTTCTGCTCTTGAGCGCCGCATGAGCATCACCGTGCCGGCTGAGCGCATCGAGACTCAGGTCAACAAGCGTCTGCAGCAGACCGCCCAAAAGGCCAAGATCGCTGGTTTCCGTCCGGGCAAAGTGCCAATGAGCGAAATCAAGCGCCGTTTTGGTGCTGATGCGCGTCAGGAAGCTGTCGGCGACGTCATCCAGTCCTCGTTCTACGAAGCTGTTGTCGAGCAAAAGCTGAACCCGGCTGGCGCTCCTTCCATCGAGCCAAAATCCCTGGAAGCTGGCAAAGACCTGGAATACGTCGCGATTTTCGAAGTGTTCCCTGAGTTCACCGTTGCCGGTTTCGAAGGCATCACCGTAGAGCGCCTGAGCGCTGACGTGGCTGACGCTGACCTGGACAAAATGCTGGACGTCCTGCGCAAGCAGAACACCCGTTTCGAAGTGGCCGATCGCGCTGCCCAGAACGATGACCAGCTGAACATCGATTTCGTCGGCAAGGTCGACGGTGAAGTGTTCGCTGGCGGTTCCGCCAAAGGTACTCAGCTGGTTCTGGGTTCCGGCCGCATGATTCCTGGTTTCGAAGACGGTCTGGTTGGCGCTAAAGCCGGCGAAGAGCGCGTTCTGAACCTGACGTTCCCAGAGGACTATCAGAACCTCGACCTGGCGGGCAAAACCGCCGAGTTCACCGTGACCGTGAACACTGTTTCCGAGCCGAAACTGCCAGAACTGAACGAAGAATTCTTCGCTCAATTCGGCATCAAGGAAACCGGTCTGGAAGGCTTCCGCGCCGAAGTTCGCAAGAACATGGAGCGTGAACTGCGTCAGGCGATCAAATCCAAGGTCAAGAATCAGGTAATGGACGGTCTGCTGTCCACCAACCCGATTGAAGTGCCAAAGGCTCTGCTGTCCAACGAAGTTGACCGTCTGCGCGTGCAGGCTGTTCAGCAGTTCGGCGGCAACATCAAGCCAGACCAACTGCCGGCCGAGCTGTTTGAAGAACAAGCCAAGCGCCGCGTTGTACTGGGTCTGATCGTGGCTGAAGTGGTCAAGCAATTCGACCTCAAGCCTGACGAAGCCCGCGTTCGCGAAATGATTCAGGAAATGGCTTCGGCTTATCAAGAGCCTGAGCAGGTTGTGTCTTGGTACTACAAGAACGACCAGCAACTGAACGAAGTCCGTTCGGTTGTGCTGGAAGAACAAGTTGTGGATACTGTTCTGCAGAAAGCTAGCGTGACCGACAAATCGGTCTCTTACGAAGAAGCAGTCAAGCCGGTAGAAGCTCCACAAGCCGACTGATCGTTTTTGCGGTAGGAACTACACACCATAAGCCAGCCTTCGTGCTGGCTTATGCGTATTCAAGACATAACTATTTGGGAGTGACTGCAGAGCATGTTCCGTAATTCGTATATTCAGCAGAACTCTGATATCCAGGCCGCAGGCGGCCTGGTCCCGATGGTTGTCGAGCAGTCCGCTCGTGGCGAGCGCGCCTACGATATTTACTCGCGTCTTCTCAAGGAGCGAGTGATCTTTCTGGTTGGTCCGGTAGAGGACTACATGGCCAACCTGATTTGTGCGCAACTGCTGTTCCTTGAAGCGGAAAACCCGGACAAGGACATCCATCTCTATATCAACTCCCCGGGCGGTTCGGTGACGGCGGGCATGTCGATCTACGACACCATGCAGTTCATCAAGCCAAACGTGTCGACCACCTGTATCGGTCAAGCGTGCAGCATGGGCGCGTTCCTGCTGACGGCCGGTGCTCCGGGCAAGCGTTTCTGCCTGCCGAACTCGCGTGTGATGATTCACCAGCCACTGGGCGGTTTCCAGGGCCAGGCATCGGATATCGAAATCCATGCCAAGGAAATCCTCTTCATTCGCGAGCGTCTCAACACGCTGATGGCCAAGCATAGCGGGCGCACGCTCGAAGAAATCGAGCGCGATACCAACCGCGACAATTTCATGAGCGCAGAAGCCGCGCGTGAGTACGGCTTGATCGATGAAGTGATCACCCAGCGCCCCGCTTAAAATAAGCAGCTCAAAATAAGGCGGGTCGGCTGGTCCGATCACCAGCGGGCTTGAAAAAGCCCGCAATAGCCTTCATCTTGTGTTGCAAGCCTATCGGATTTGGATCGAACGAATGACTGACACCCGCAACGGCGAGGACAACGGCAAGCTGCTCTATTGCTCCTTCTGTGGCAAAAGCCAGCATGAAGTGCGCAAATTGATTGCCGGCCCCTCGGTCTTTATCTGCGACGAGTGCGTCGACCTGTGCAATGACATCATCCGAGAGGAGGTGCAGGAAGCCCAGGCCGAAAGCAGCGCGCATAAATTGCCTTCGCCTAAAGAAATCAGCGGCATCCTTGATCAGTACGTGATTGGTCAGGAGCGTGCGAAAAAGGTTCTGGCCGTAGCGGTGTACAACCACTACAAACGCCTGAACCAGCGTGACAAAAAGAATGACGACGTCGAACTCGGCAAAAGCAACATCTTGCTGATCGGCCCGACAGGCTCGGGTAAAACCCTGCTTGCCGAAACACTGGCCCGCTTGTTGAATGTTCCGTTCACCATCGCCGACGCAACCACCCTCACCGAGGCGGGTTACGTGGGTGAAGACGTCGAGAACATCATTCAGAAGCTGCTGCAGAAGTGCGATTACGACGTGGAAAAAGCCCAGATGGGCATTGTCTACATCGATGAGATCGACAAGATCTCGCGCAAGTCTGACAACCCGTCGATCACCCGGGACGTTTCCGGTGAAGGCGTGCAGCAGGCCCTGCTCAAGTTGATCGAAGGCACGGTCGCTTCTGTTCCGCCCCAAGGTGGTCGCAAGCATCCGCAGCAGGAATTCCTTCAGGTCGACACCCGTAACATCCTGTTCATCTGTGGCGGTGCGTTCTCCGGTCTGGAAAAGGTTATTCAAAACCGTTCCACCAAGGGCGGCATCGGTTTCAACGCAGAAGTGCGCAGCAAGGAAGAAGGCAAGAAAGTCGGTGAATCCCTGCGTGAAGTCGAGCCTGACGATCTGGTCAAGTTCGGTCTGATCCCGGAATTCGTCGGTCGTCTGCCGGTCCTTGCCACGCTGGACGAGCTTGATGAAGCTGCATTGATGCAGATCCTCACCGAGCCGAAAAATGCTCTGACCAAGCAGTACGCCAAGTTGTTCGAGATGGAAGGTGTGGACCTGGAATTCCGGGCCGACGCACTGAAATCGGTCGCCAAACGTGCCCTGGAACGCAAAACCGGTGCCCGTGGACTGCGTTCGATTCTCGAAGGTGTATTGCTCGACACTATGTATGAAATCCCATCGCAGTCCGAGGTGAGTAAAGTAGTGATCGATGAAAGCGTTATAGAAGGCAAGTCCAAGCCACTGTATATCTACGAAAACAGTGAGCCGGCTGCCAAGGCTGCGCCAGACGCTTAAGCGTCACGCAGCTGGAATAAAGAAGGGGCCTTCGGGCCCCTTTGCTTTTTGCGCGTTTTAACCCTGTCTTTGCGCTTGTTTTTTTTGAAGGCAGCCCCCATCTTGGTTTCAAGCTTACTTCCATCTGTTTACGGCCTTATGGCCGCCGTAGAGGCGAAATCATGAAGACAACCATCGAATTGCCTCTCCTGCCATTGCGTGATGTTGTGGTTTATCCGCACATGGTTATCCCGCTGTTCGTGGGGCGCGAGAAATCCATCGAAGCCCTCGAGGCTGCGATGACGGGCGACAAGCAGATCCTTCTGCTGGCTCAGAGAAATCCTGCTGACGATGATCCCGGTGAAGATGCACTCTATCGCGTAGGTACGATTGCTACCGTTCTGCAGCTGCTCAAGCTGCCTGACGGCACGGTCAAGGTTCTGGTCGAAGGTGAGCAGCGGGGCGCTGTGGAGCGCTTCAGCGAAGTGGACGGCCACTGCCGTGCCGAAGTCTCATTGATCGACGAAGTCGACGCGCCTGAACGCGAGTCGGAAGTGTTTGTCCGCAGCCTGCTGGCTCAGTTCGAACAATATGTGCAGCTGGGCAAGAAAGTCCCCGCTGAGGTCCTGTCGTCGCTCAACAGCATCGACGAACCAGGCCGCCTGGTCGACACCATGGCCGCACATATGGCCCTGAAAATCGAGCAGAAGCAGGAAATCCTCGAAATCATCGATTTGTCGGCCCGGGTCGAGCACGTCCTGGCGTTGCTGGATGCCGAGATCGATCTGCTGCAAGTCGAAAAACGCATTCGCGGCCGCGTCAAAAAACAAATGGAGCGCAGCCAGCGCGAGTACTACCTGAATGAGCAGATGAAGGCCATTCAGAAAGAGCTCGGCGACAGCGATGAAGGCCACAACGAAATCGAAGAGCTGAAAAAGCGCATCGATGCTGCTGGCCTGCCGAAAGATGCCCTGGCCAAGGCCCAGGGCGAACTGAACAAGCTGAAACAGATGTCGCCAATGTCCGCGGAAGCCACCGTGGTGCGTTCGTATATCGACTGGCTGGTTCAGGTGCCGTGGAAGGCTCAGAGCAAAGTGCGCCTGGACCTGGCACGTGCAGAAGACATCCTCGACGCGGACCACTACGGTCTGGAAGAAGTCAAAGAGCGGATCCTCGAGTACCTCGCCGTGCAAAAGCGCGTGAAGAAGATTCGGGGTCCTGTGTTGTGCCTGGTCGGTCCTCCTGGTGTGGGTAAAACCTCCCTGGCGGAGTCGATTGCTCATGCGACCAACCGCAAATTCGTACGCATGGCCCTCGGCGGTGTGCGCGATGAAGCGGAAATCCGTGGTCATCGCCGGACTTATATCGGTTCGATGCCAGGAAGATTGATTCAAAAAATGACAAAAGTGGGCGTCCGCAACCCGCTGTTCCTGCTCGATGAAATCGACAAAATGGGCAGCGACATGCGCGGCGATCCTGCGTCGGCGTTGCTGGAAGTGCTCGATCCGGAGCAGAACCACAACTTCAACGATCACTATCTGGAAGTCGACTACGACCTGTCCGATGTGATGTTCCTGTGCACCTCGAACTCCATGAACATTCCGCCGGCGCTGCTCGACCGGATGGAAGTGATTCGTCTGCCGGGCTACACCGAAGACGAAAAGATCAACATCGCCGTCAAATACCTTTCGCCGAAGCAGATCACGGCCAACGGTCTGAAGAAAGGCGAGCTGGAATTCGACGCCGAAGCGATCCGCGACATCATCCGCTACTACACCCGCGAAGCCGGTGTACGTGGGCTGGAGCGCCAGATTGCCAAGGTTTGCCGCAAGGCGGTCAAAGAGCATGCGCTGGAAAAACGCTTCTCGGTGAAGGTCACTGCCGACATGCTGGAACACTTCCTCGGCGTGCGCAAATTCCGCTATGGCCTGGCTGAATCGCAGGATCAGATCGGTCAAGTGACCGGGCTGGCATGGACTCAAGTGGGCGGCGAGTTGCTGACCATCGAAGCCGCTGTCGTACCAGGCAAAGGGCAACTGATCAAGACCGGTTCGCTGGGTGACGTGATGGTCGAATCGATCACTGCCGCGTTGACCGTTGTCCGCAGCCGCGCGAAGAGCTTGGGGATTCCCCTGGACTTCCACGAGAAGCGCGACACGCACATCCACATGCCGGAAGGGGCCACCCCGAAGGATGGCCCTAGCGCCGGTGTAGGCATGTGCACGGCCCTGGTGTCGGCATTGACCGGTATTCCGGTGCGTGCTGACGTGGCCATGACGGGTGAAATCACCCTGCGCGGTCAAGTGCTGGCGATTGGTGGTCTGAAAGAAAAACTGCTTGCGGCTCACCGTGGCGGGATCAAGACGGTGATCATTCCTGAAGAGAACGTACGCGATCTGAAGGAAATTCCTGACAATATCAAGCAAGATCTGCAGATTAAACCGGTTAAATGGATTGACGAGGTCCTGCAAATTGCGCTGCAATACGCGCCGGAGCCCTTGCCCGATGTAGCTCCGGAGATAGTTGCAAAGGATGAAAAACGCGAGTCTGACTCTAAGGAAAGAATTAGCACGCATTAGTACGCATTTGCCTGGGGGGCTTGTTGACAGCTTTTTAGAGCCCTTGTTATAAAGCGGCTCTTAAGTGTCTGTAGGCCATTCAGCACTCGTTTTTGCTTTCACCAAAAAACTTAGAATCATACTCAAATAGATATAAGGGGACTTAGAGTGAACAAGTCGGAACTGATTGATGCTATCGCTGCATCCGCTGATATCCCGAAAGCTGCTGCTGGCCGTGCGCTGGACGCTGTAATCGAATCCGTCACTGGCGCTCTCAAGGCTGGCGACTCTGTTGTTCTGGTTGGTTTCGGTACTTTCTCCGTGACTGATCGTCCAGCTCGCATTGGTCGTAACCCACAGACCGGTAAGACACTGGAAATCGCAGCAGCCAAAAAACCAGGTTTCAAAGCCGGTAAAGCACTGAAAGAAGCTGTCAACTAAGTTCGATTCAGGTTTTTGCCTATCCGGGTCGGGGTCATGCCTGACCTGGCAGCGGAGCGGTAGTCCAGTCGGCGAGTCGCCGATCCGAGACGCCGAGGGTCGCAAGTTCGAACCCTTGGTCCGTTCCGCCAGTTACGAGAAGGCGCATCCTCGGATGCGCCTTTCTTCTATCCGGATTCTACCCACGCTCCACGGTTGCCTAATTTTGAAGTTCAACCGTTTCTGGGGGACGCATGCTGCAGAATATCAGGGACAATTCACAAGGCTGGATTGCCAAGACCATTATCGGGGTCATCGTTGCACTGATGGCTTTGACCGGTTTCGACGCCATTTTTCAGGCCACTACCCATCGTAACGATGCGGCCAAGGTCAACGGCGAGGAAATCAGCCAGAACGAGCTGAGCCAGGCGGTCGATATGCAACGCCGTCAGCTCATGCAACAGCTGGGCAAGGATTTCGATGCTTCCTTGCTCGACGAAAAAATGCTGCGCGAATCGGCCCTCAAAGGCTTGATCGACCGCAAACTGCTGCTGCAAGGCGCAGAAAACTCGAAATTCGCTTTTTCCGAAGCGGCTTTGGACCAAGTGATCCTGCAAACCCCTGAGTTCCAGGTGGACGGCAAGTTCAGCTCCGAGCGTTTCGATCAGGTTATTCGTCAGCTCGGCTACAGCCGCATGCAATTCCGCCAGATGCTGGCTCAGGAAATGCTGATCGGTCAGCTGCGCGCGGGTCTGGCAGGTAGCGGTTTCGTCACCGACGCACAGGTTCTGGCCTTCGCCCGTCTGGAAAAACAGACCCGCGATTTCGCGACCCTGAACGTCAAGGCTGACCCGGCGGCTGTGAAGCTGACCGACGATGAGGTCAAGGCCTACTACGACGAACACGTCAAGGAGTTCATGACGCCGGATCAGGTGATCATTGATTACCTCGAGTTGAAGAAGTCTTCCTTCTTCGATCAGGTCACCGTCAAGGACGAAGACCTGCAGGCGGCGTATCAGAAAGAAATCGCGAACCTGTCCGAGCAACGCCGGGCGGCGCACATTCTGATCGAAGTGAACGATAAGGTGACCGAGGCGCAAGCCAAGGCCAAAATCGAAGAAGTCCAGGCCCGTCTGGCCAAAGGCGAGAAGTTCGAAGCCCTGGCCAAGGAGTTCTCCCAGGACCCGGGTTCGGCGAACAACGGTGGTGACCTCGGCTACGCAGGTCCTGGTGTCTACGATCCGGCCTTCGAAACAGCGCTGTACGCGTTGGCCAAGGATCAGGTTTCGGCTCCGGTCCGCACTGATTTCGGTTTCCACCTGATCAAGCTGTTGGGCGTCGAGGCTCCGGAAGTTCCGACCCTCGCCAGCCTGAAAGACAAGCTGACCCGTGAACTGAAAACCCAGCAGGTCGAGCAGCGTTTCGTCGAGGCGACCAAGCAGCTGGAAGACTCGTCGTTTGAGTCCTCCGATCTGGCTCAGCCGGCACAGGACCTGAAACTGACCATTCACACCTCCAAGCCGTTCGGCCGGGAAGGTGGCGAAGGCGTTACAGCCAACCGTGCGGTGATCACTGCCGCGTTCAGTCCTGAAGTGCTGGATGAGGGTGCCAACAGCACCGCCATCGAACTCGATCCGGAAACCGTGATCGTGTTGCGCGCCAAGGAGCACTTGAAGCCTGCGCAATTGCCGCTGGAAAGCGTGTCTGCCGCCATCCGAGGGCAATTGGCCAAGGAGCACGCCAGTGCTGCCGCCAAGACCAAGGCTGACGAGCTGATCGCCAGCCTGCGCGAAGGCAAGGCGCCACTGGACAAGGCGATTGAGGGTCAGAGCTGGAAAGTCACCGCAGCAGCGACACGCGCTCAGGAAGGGATCGACCCGACTGTGCTGCAAGCGCTGTTCCGCATGCCTAAACCAGCCGCCAAAGACAAGCCGACCTTCGGCAGCGTGACCCTGGCCGATGGTAGCCTGGTGATCGTGCGCCTGAACGGCGTCAATGAAGCCGCTGCGCCGACCGAAGAAGAGAAGGCTCAATACCGTCGCTTCCTCGCCTCGCGCATTGGCCAGCAAGACTTTGCGGCTTACCGCAAGCAGCTGGAAGCCGAAGCGGACATCAAGCGTTTCTGATGCCTGACTGAGTTTCCCGCGCAACACAAAGACCCCGGCCGAAAATCCGGGGTTTTTTGTGGGTGACGGAAAAGTAGGCAGGCGCTCCCCGTCGCCTGGTTTTTTACTGAACGACTTTTTCCTGTAAATGGCAGTCATTACACTTGTAACTGTTTCAAGACACTAATCGGTGCGACGCTAAGCATCGATCTGTTGCACAATACGCCCCGGACCGTTTTCTTCAGGATGTTCAATGTTTAAATCATTTCCCGTGCGGGTTGTCGGGCTGGCTCTGGTGCTGGCGGCCGCGGCCGGTTGCTCGTCGAAAAAAGCCCCCATCTATGAGCATGAGAACTTCGACGACTCCGGAACGTTTTCGCGAAACTATCCGGTGACCGATGCGCAAACCTGCGAAGCCGCCCGTCGGGCGCTGCTCAGTCAGGGCTACATCATTACCAGCAGCGATCCGAAACTGATCAGTGGTCACAAAAGCTTCCAGCAGACTGGCGATACCCACATGGAGATCAGTTTCAGTGTGGTCTGTGCCGATGATGGCAGCGAAGGTCACCACGCCACCATGTTTGCCAACGCACTGCAGGATCGCTATGCGCTGAAGAAAACCAACAATTCCGCCAGCCTTGGTGTGGGTGTGCTGGGTTCGGTATCGATGCCGATCGGCTCGTCCGATGATTCGATGGTCAAGGTTGCCAGCGAAACCGTATCGTCGGCGAAGTTCTACGAGCGCTTCTTCACCCTGGTGGAATTGTTCCTGCCGCCGGAAGCGAAAAAAGCCGCGCACATCGTCGAGAAGCCGAAAACCGACCTGGGCGTGCCTGAAACCAAGGCCGCACCGGCTGCATTGGCGCCGGAGCCTGCGCCCGCCGCTGAACCTGCACCGGCACCTGCCGCGGAGCCGGTTGCACCCCCACCTGAACCCGCACCGGTCGCCCCGGCCGAAAACACTGAATCGGCGCCGTCGACGGAAAACGTCACGCCACCGCCGCAGTCGGATTTGCCTCCTCCGAGCGAACCGATTCCAGCCATGCCGGTCACCAGCCAGTAATCGCTCCTGACGTTCCGGGATCAGCCCACAGCTCGTTGATCCCGGAACAGCGTTCAATTGATCCGCGTCAACCCAGGCCGTATTCCTGCAGCCTGTATCGAAAAAATCCTGTGATAAATTCCTGACCGCCTGCTACGTTTTATTCAGTAGCGACGAAGCGTCGTGCCTGCGTCATTTTTCTTTCACTCGGGCACTTTATGCTCAAGGCGCTGGTCATTTATTCAAGCGTTTTTTCAATGAGCTGTGGGAGATTCACAATGGACGATTATCAAGAAGAGCTGCTCGAGTTTCAGGCGTTTGAACTGGACCCGCTGGAACCCGCCGAAGACGCTACCGAGCTGTAAGCGTCAGGCGGATTGGCGGTGACTGCGGCGAAATTCGCCGGGAGTCTGGCCACTCCAGCGTTTGAAAGCGCGTTGAAACGCTTCCGCTGAGGCAAAGCCCAGCAGGTAGGCGATTTCACCGAACGCCAGTTCGGTGTCACGAATGTAGGTCATGGCCAGGTCGCGACGGGTGTCGTTGAGAATTGCACGAAACTGCGTGCCTTCCTCGGCGAGTTTGCGGCGCAAGGTCCAGGTAGGCAGCTTCAGGCGTGCCGCCACTTCTTCCAGGTCGGGTTCCCGGCCACCATTGAGCAACGGCCCCAGTAACTGAGTGATGCGTTCACGCAGGCTGCGGGTGCGTGTCAGTTGTTCCAGTTCCCGTTCACACAGTTGCAACAGGTGCCGCCACGTACTCGGGCAGTGCAGCGGGTTGCGCTGGGCGAGGCTGTTCAGGCTCAGGCGCAGCTGGTTCTGTTCGGCGCTGAACTGGATTGGGCAATCGCCCAGCACCGCATAAGCGTCGTGGTAATCCGGTTCGTCGAATTCGATTTCGATGCGTTCGGCGCTCAAGGGAACAGGGCTGACGCTGGACAATTGCTGCAACCATCCGGCGATGATCGAATCCACCACGAAGCGGTTGTAGGCGTTGTAAGGACTGATGGAATAGAACCGCAGCCAGGCGCCTTGGGCGTCTTCGTGGAAGCTCGATTGACCGCGATAGTTGGAGCCGTACAAGGCTTCGAAGCGAATCAGGCAACGTGCCGCTTCCCGTACTGTCGGCGCCTGCGCGGCGGTGACTCCGGCCAGGCCGGCCTGGCTCAGACGGCTGAGCTGGCCCATGCGCAAACCCAGCGCCGGGTTGTCGGTCAGTTGAATCGCGCCGTGGCCCAGGCGCATGTAACGCGGGATCGACAGCCGGGCGCAGGCTTCGCCAAGCCGCGCGGGGTCGAGGCCATACTGGTCGAGCAGGGGCTGAGGATCGATGCCGTGACTGCGCACCGCGTCGGCCAGGCTATGAACAAAGCCGACCGACAAATCGCCCAGACGCATCGGCAACGGTTTCATGGCTTACAACCAAAGATTCAGCAAGCGCGCGCCACGGACATTTCCACCGACGAAATGCTGGCCGTTGCTGCTGAGAAAGCTCTGCCCGGCGCTGCCCTGATCCCAGAATTGCCCGCGCAGGAACACACTCACACCGGCAATGGCCTGGCTGCTGGGCGGTTGAGCGGTCAGTGTCAGGCGATGCCAGGCCTGGCCTTCGCTGAGCTCGCCAGCCTTGAGACTGACGGAGCCGGGCGTCGACAAACCTTTGTAACCGCGCCATGGCTTGTCCCAGGTCCCGCGACCACTGACGAACGCCGGTACCGCGACCAACTGCGCACCCTGATCGTCGAGTTTGCGGTAGTTGCCCGGGTACCAACTGTCGCTACCGATCAGCACGCCCAGACGGCCGGCCGGGGTGTCGACGACGCTGAGCGTGTGTTCGCCATTTGCTTCGATGACATCATGCTCGGCGAAAATCGGGTGCATCTGGCGCTGTGGCTGGCCAATCGGCAGACCATCGCGACCGAACACCACGCTGCTGTTGTACAGCGCGCCGCGACCGATTTTCAGGGTGCCGTCGATGATGCTCGGCTCAGGCAGCACGATGGAGCCCGCCACCAGTGTCACGTGAAATTCTTTCGCCAGACCACCGAACAGCGCCTGGTACTCCTTGGCCATGCCTTTGGCTTTCATGCGCAGGTGCGCATCGTCCAGGCGGTTGTCGCCCTTGGCGCTGATCAGGGCGCGGACGAACTGCAAGGGATTGCTCACCGCCAGCCAGTTCATGGCTTCCTTGATGGTGGTGGCCTGGTACAGCTCGTCTTTTTCGCCACTGACCATCAACCAGGTGCCGACATGTTCAGGCAGCACGACGATGGTTTTTTCATTCAACAAGCCCTGTTCCTGGGCTTTCTGCAGATAGGCCGCGAGTTTGCGGTGCAGGCGTTCGGCGCTTTGATAGTCGGTGGGGAAGAGTTCCGGCTGGATGCCCAGCAGGTTGCCGCGATCGGCAGGGGTGCCTTGATCGATGGCGAGATCGATTCGCAGGTCCGACAGGTAATGACCCACCGGACGGTCCGCGGCCCACATGGCGTAGGTTGTCAGGGCGGCAATCAATGCCATGGAGAAAGTCAGGTACAGAAGTTTGCGCATGGGAAAACAGTCGACGGCCGTTTGCAGGGTTCGCTGACTAGGGTAGGGCTCATGTCGGCGCTTGCCAAGGGCTGCTGCGCATTTGGATCAATAAGTTGTCAGTTACGGTCATTGAGCGGCCGGGGGAGTGCTCATAGTCTGTTACACAAGACAGAGGGGCGCCAAAGAGCGCCCACACTTTTTCCGTGATCGCTCGTTGTGGAGTTACCGATGACCGCCGCTCATTACCCGCACCTGTTGGCCCCGCTGGACCTGGGTTTTACCACGCTGCGCAACCGTACCCTGATGGGCTCGATGCACACCGGTCTGGAGGAGAAACCCGGCGGTTTCGAGCGTATGGCTGCCTACTTTGCCGAACGTGCCCGTGGCGGCGTTGGCCTGATGGTCACGGGGGGTATCGGCCCGAACGACGAAGGCGGTGTGTACTCTGGCGCGGCCAAGCTGACCACTGAAGAAGAAGCGCTCAAACACCAGATCGTGACCCGAGCGGTGCACGAGGCGGGCGGCAAGATCTGCATGCAGATTCTTCACGCCGGTCGTTATGCCTACAGCCCGAAACAGGTTGCGCCGAGCGCCATCCAGGCGCCGATCAACCCGTTCAAGCCCAAGGAACTGGACGAGGAGGGCATCGAGAAGCAGATCAACGATTTCGTCACCTGCTCGGCCCTGGCGCAAAAAGCCGAGTACGACGGCGTCGAGATCATGGGCTCCGAAGGTTATTTCATTAACCAGTTCCTCGCGGCCCACACCAACCACCGCACCGACCGTTGGGGCGGCAGCTACGAAAACCGTATGCGCCTGCCGGTGGAAATCGTCCGTCGCGTGCGCGAAGCCGTTGGCCCGAATTTCATCATTATCTTCCGTCTGTCGATGCTCGACCTGGTGGAGGGCGGCAGCACCTGGGAAGAAATCGTGACGCTGGCCAAGGCCATCGAGCAGGCCGGCGCGACCCTCATCAACACCGGTATCGGCTGGCACGAAGCGCGGATTCCGACCATCGCCACCAAAGTGCCGCGTGGGGCGTTCAGCAAGGTCACCGCCAAATTGCGTGGCTCGGTGAGCATTCCGCTGATCACCACCAACCGTATCAACACCCCGGAAGTGGCCGAGCAGATATTGGCGGAAGGCGATGCCGACATGGTGTCGATGGCGCGGCCATTCCTGGCCGACCCGGACTTCGTCAACAAGGCCGCCGCGGGCCGTGCCGATGAAATCAACACCTGCATCGGTTGCAACCAGGCGTGCCTCGATCACACGTTCGGCGGCAAGTTGACCACGTGCCTGGTCAACCCGCGGGCCTGTCATGAGACCGAACTCAATTACCTGCCGGTGCAGCAGATCAAGAAGGTCGCGGTGGTCGGTGCCGGCCCTGCGGGTCTGTCGGCTGCAACCGTGGCTGCCGAACGTGGCCATCAGGTGACGCTGTTCGATTCGGCCAGCGAAATCGGCGGCCAGTTCAACATCGCCAAGCGCGTGCCGGGCAAGGAAGAGTTCTTTGAAACCCTGCGCTACTTCAACCGCAAGTTGCAGACCACCAACGTCGAGGTCTGCCTGAACACCCGCGTTGACGTGGCGAAACTGGTGGAAGGCGGTTACGACGAGATCATTCTGGCGACCGGTATTGCTCCAAGAACGCCGGCGATTCCGGGTGTCGAGAACGCCAAGGTGCTGAACTACCTCGATGTGATTCTGCAACGCAAACCGGTGGGTAAACGTGTCGCGGTCATCGGCGCGGGCGGTATCGGTTTTGATGTGTCGGAATTCCTGGTGCATCAAGGCGTGGCCACCAGCCTCGACCGCGAAGCGTTCTGGAAAGAGTGGGGCATCGACACGCATCTGGAAGCCCGTGGTGGTGTGGCCGGCGTCAAGGCCGAAGTGCATGCGCCGGCCCGTGAAGTGTTCCTGCTGCAACGCAAGAAATCCAAGGTCGGCGACGGCCTGGGCAAGACCACCGGCTGGATTCACCGCACGGGTCTGAAGAACAAGCAGGTGCAGATGCTCAACAGCGTCGAATACTTGAAGATCGATGACGAAGGCTTGCACATTCGCATTGGTGAAACCGGCGAGCCGCAAGTGCTGGCGGTGGACAACATCGTGATTTGCGCCGGGCAGGATCCGTTGCGTGAGTTGCACGACGGGTTGGTCGCGGCCGGGCAGAACGTGCATTTGATTGGCGGCGCGGACGTGGCGGCAGAGCTGGACGCGAAGCGGGCGATCAATCAGGGCTCGCGGTTGGCTGCGCAGTTGTAATCACCGCAATCCCTGTGGCGAGGGAGCTTGCTCGCGCTCGGCTGCGCAGCAGCCGTAAATCAGTGATGGTGATTAACCTGACACAACACCATTGCTGATAAAAGGAGTCCTTCGGACTCCAGCGGGCGCAAGCTCCCTCGCCACAAATTGGCTGCTAAGATGCTGGCTGTTTACCCAGAGCCGGCATCGATGTTTCTCCCTCCCAGTGACTGGCTACCCCAAGCCCCGCTCGAACCCCTTCGTCTTGATTGGCTAAGCCGATCGAGCATCGAACTCGCCATCCTGCGCCTCGACCAGATCGACCCTCTGATCAGCGGCAACAAGTGGTTCAAGCTCATCGAACACCTCAAAGCCGCCGACCTCGCCGGTGCCGAAGGCATCATCAGCCTGGGCGGTGCTCATTCCAATCATCTGCATGCACTGGCGGCTGCCGGCAAACGCTTGGGGTTCAAAACGGTGGGTTTGCTGCGCGGTCATCCGCAAGAAACCCCTACGGTCAAAGACTTGCAAGCATTCGGCATGCAGTTGCACTGGCTCGGTTATGGTGGTTATCGCGCGCGGCACGAGGCGGGTTTCTGGGAACCCTGGCGGGCGCAATATCCCGATCTGCTTCCGGTGCCCGAAGGTGGCGGAGGATTGCCCGGCGCAAAGGGCTGCATGCGGTTGAAGGTGATGGCCAGTGAGCAACTGAACAGTCTGGGCTGGAGCGGCTACGACGGTTGGTGGCTCGCCTGTGGAACCGGCACCACGCTGGCCGGCCTGGTGCTGGCCGAAGCGGGGGAGCATCCGGTTTACGGCGCGCTTGCTGTGCCCGACGACCATGGTGTGGCGCAGCAGGTCGAATCGATTGTGCAAGAAGCAGGCTTGCGCGACCCCGTGTGTGAACTGTTTGACGCCAGTCGCGGCGGCTTCGCCAAAGTCGATCCGTTGTTACTGGACTTCATCGCGCAGACCGAACAGGCCAGCGGCATTCCCCTCGAGCCGCTGTATACGGGCAAAGCGCTGTTGGCGCTCAAACAGCACATCGAGGCGGGTCGATTTGCCAAGGGCACTCGCCTGATCTTTGTCCACACCGGCGGCTTGCAGGGCCGCCGCGGGTTTCAATAAAAGGCGTTCAACCGCGCTTGGGCATCATCCGCAACAAGGTGTTATCGCCCACCACATAGTGATGATAGAGCCCCGCCACGGCGTGCAGCCCGATCAGCCAATAACCGATGGTGCCGCCGAGCACATGCCAGCCTTCGATCTGCCTGGCCAGCGCCTTGTCCTCCGACACCAGCAGCGGCAAATCAAAGCCATAGAACATCACCTGATGCCCCTTGGCACTGGTGACCAGCCAACCGAGGATCGGCATCGCGATCATGAAAATGTACAGCGCCCAGTGCATCAACCTGGCGAGGATGGTTTGCCAGTGCGGTGAGGCGGGGAAGATCTGCGGTGCCGGGCCGAGGCTGCGGGCGAACAATCTGAGCCAGACCAGCACGAATACAGTCAGCCCCAGCATGAAGTGCGATTCGGTGATCAGCGTTCGGCCGCCGCTGCCTTTAGGAAAGATCCCGCGAAATTCGATGCAGGCATACACCAGCGCCAGCAGGACCAGCATCAACCAGTGCGGGGTGATCGAGACGGTGCTGTAGCGTGAATCGGAGTTTTTCCACGGCATTCGGTGATCCTCACAGGTCGGGTCAAGCCACCTTTCTTGGTCGACGGTGCACTTTCACTGTAATCCTGTTTCGCCGGGTTTGCCTGACGCCAGTGGCGGTTCAATGCTCTAGATCAGGTGATCGAGCAAAAAAAAGCGCCGCGTTCCCTTGTAGGAACGCGGCACTTTGGCTGGTGAATCAGTAGCTTTGCGGCATTTCACCCTTGGCCAGACGCTTGTTGATGTCGGCGATCACTTCCGGCAAATCGGTGATGGTGTCGATCATGTAGTGCGGGCGCGAACCTTCGAACAGCGCGTGGATACGCTTGCGCTCGCTCGCCAGTTGATCGCTGCCGAGGGCGCGATAACCTTCGTAGTCCAGGCCCAGCGCGTTGCCCGAGCAGATCAGCGCGACGGTCCACATACCGGCGCGACGGCCCTCGAGAATGCCGGGCACGGTGTCGTCGATCTTCACGCAAGCAGCAACATCGTCGATGCCCAGGGCGATGACGTTGGCCAACGCCTGAGCCGGCCATGGACGGCCGTTAGGCACTTCGTCGGTAGCCACCACGTGATCAGCGATGTAGCCGTTGGTGGCAGCCAGCTCGACCACTTTGTCCATGACCTGTTTCGGGTAACCGGAGCACGAGCCGATCTTGATCCCTTGCTGGCGCAGGTTGGCAATAGTGTCCAGCGCGCCCGGAATCAGTGCCGAGTGCTCGGCGATTTTCTCGATCTGCAACGGCATGAAGCGCTGGTAGATGGCGGTGACGTCATCATCGGTCGGCGTGCGGCCGAATGCCTTGCGATAGCGTTCGGCGACTGCCGGCTGATCGCACAGGGTGCGGATGTGGTCCCACTTGCCCATGCCCATGGGACCACGGGCTTCTTCGATGGACACCTGGACGTCGAATTCGGCGAAGGCCTCGACAAAAATCTGCGTGGGAGCGAAGGAACCGAAGTCGACGACGGTACCGGCCCAGTCGAGGATGGCGGCCTGGAGTTTGGTTGGGTTTGTGTAGTTCATGGTGATCAAATCCTGTGGCAACTGATTAATGAGGAGCTGCTTTTGGTGGGAGCGGCGGTGCGACGATTCGACTTGCTCGCGAAAGCGGTGCAGCGAGCGACATTTATGTTGAATGTCAGTCCGTATTCGCGAGCCCGCTCCCACAGGGGAAATCGGTGTGGTTTAGATCTCTAACACTTCCATCTCGCGCAGCACGTCGGCAATCGCCGCCACGGCCGCGTGCATCTCGGTCTGGTTGACGTGGCCGATGCAGCCGACGCGGAAGGTTTCGACCTGGGTCAATTTGCCGGGGTACAGAATGAAACCCTTGGCCTTGACGCGTTCGTAGAATTCCTTGAACTGGTAGCGCGGGTCTTTCGGTGCGTGAAAAGTGACGATGATCGGCGCCTGGATGGCGGCGGGCAGGAAGCTGCGCAAGCCAAGTTTCGCCATGTCATCGAGCAACACTTTGCAGTTGTCGGCGTAGCGCTGATGCCGGACCGGCAAGCCACCTTCTTCGTTGTATTGCAGCAGGGCCTCGTGCAGCGCGGCGACTACGTGGGTCGGCGGTGTGAAGCGCCACTGGCCGGTCTTTGCCATGTAGGTGTGCTGGTCGAAAAGGTCCATCGCCAGCGAGTGCGAGTTACCGGCGGCATTGGCCAGCGATGCTTTGCGAGCGAAGACGAAACCCATCCCCGGTACGCCTTCCAGGCATTTGCCCGAAGCGGCGATCAGCGCGTCGAACGGCACCTGTTGCGCATCCACCGGCAGCGCGCCGAAAGAACTCATGGCGTCGATGATCAGGCGTTTGCCATGTTGCGCAATGACCTGGGCGATTTCCGGCAGCGGGTTGAGGATGCCGGTGCTGGTTTCGCAGTGAATCAGCGCGACGTGGGTAATGCTGGCGTCGGCCCGCAGCAGACGGTCAACGTCGGCGGCAGTGGTGGGTTCGTCTTCGGCGGTTTCAAACGTGCTGAAGGAACGGCCGAGCACTTCGCAGATTTTCGCCAGGCGTTTGCCGTAGGCGCCGTTGATCAGCACCAGGACTTTGCCGTCGCGCGGCACCAGCGTGCCGATTGCCGCTTCGACCGCGAAGGTGCCGCTGCCTTGCAGAGGCACGCAGTGGTGGCTGTCGCCGCCGTTGATGATCGCCAGCAATTGCTCGCAGAGGCTGGCGGTCAGTTGATTGAAGCGGTCATCCCATGAACCCCAGTCGACCATCATCGCCTGGCGGGTGCGGGCCGAAGTCGTCAACGGGCCGGGGGTGAGCAGGATGGGTTCGGCAGTACTCATTCTCGTGTCCTCGCAATCGATGGGATGAAGCTACGGGGCTTAAATTGCAATTTGCCGTGCTATCAATCAAATTGTTTGTTGTTATGCCAGCCATCAGTGAGGGTTATTCATGAACCTGTTCCAGCTCCGCGCCTTTGATGCGGTGGCCCGCGAGGGCAGCTTCACCCGGGCCGCCGCGCGGCTGTTCATTAGCCAGCCGGCAGTCACCGGCCACATCAAGGCGTTGGAGGAGCACTACCAGATCACTTTGCTGCGGCGCACCGCCCGACGGGTGGAGCTGACGGAGGAGGGCACCAAACTCGCAGCGATCACTCGGGCGATGTTTGGTCTGGCCGAAGAAGCGCAGGTAATGCTGGAGGCCAATCGTCAGTTGCTCACCGGCCGCCTGGAAGTGGCGGCGGACGGGCCGCACATGGTCATGCCGATGCTGGCCAGTTTGCGCGTGCGTTATCCGGGGATCACCGTGAACCTGCGCCTGGGCAATGCCCAGGAAACCCTGGCGGCGTTGTTATCGGAACATGCCGACGTGGCAGTGCTGACGGAGGTCGAGCCGCGCAAGGGTTTGCATTTGCAGGCACTGAGCGAGTCGCGGATATGTGCGCTGGTGCCCGCCGGTCATCCGTGGGCACAAAAGTCGAAGGGCGTGCAGCTCAAGGAACTGGATCAGGTCATCATGGTATTGCGCGAGCCAGGTTCGATCACCCGGCGCACGTTTGATGAAGCCTGTGTTCAGGCCAAGGTAAACCCGCGAGTGTTGCTGGAGCTGGACAGTCGCGAGGCCGTGACCGAGGCGGTCGCGGCGCAATTGGGGGTCGGGGTGGTGTCATCGGTGGAAGTCAGCCATGACCCTCGGGTAGCGGCGGTGCCGATCATGGGTGAGGGATTGGTGAATCGGCACATGATCGGGTGTATGGAGCGGCGCAGGGACTTGAGGTTGATACAGGCGTTTTTCGGGTTGGCGCCGTAGGTGCTGTCTTCTGCAGCTTCTACAAAGGGGCTGCCCGCCACCGATTATTTTGTCGTGTTGGGGAGCTTGGATCGTCGCGGGTACCGGTCACGCGTTGTCACTTGGACAGTAAGCGTCAACGGTTGGTTGTGGATTTCGACGCCGTGGCCACGGTCCCGCTACCGCAATTGATGTACGAAGATTTCTTCAACCAGCGCTGATCCGGGTAGTACGAAAACAGCAACTGCCCGTCTTTCATCGAATCAATCAGCTTGTGTGCAATCGCCGGCCGTACCGCCGGGCAACCCAGGCTTCTGCCGATTCGGCCATTGGCCCGTGCAAGCACCGGGCTGACGTAAGGCGCTCCATGAATCACGATTGCCCGGTCAAACGCATTGTCGTTGAAACCCGGCTCCAGGCCTTCCATGCGCAGCGAATAACCGTTTTGCCCGACATAGCTCTGTTGCGTGCGATACAGCCCGAGACTGGTGGCAAAGCTTTCATTTTGATTGGAGAAGTTGACGGCCATGTTCTCGCCGCTGTTGCGGCCGTGGGCGACCAGTTCATGAAACAGCAACTTGCGCTTCTTCAAATCGAACACCCACAGGCGCTGTTCGGTCGAGGGCAGGGAATAATCGATCACCGCAAGTCTTTGGACAGGCGCAGCGCCTTGGGCGATGCTGCATTGCGAGGCGCGAACGGCGAGGTTAATGACGTTGGCGTTGGCTTTCGGGGCCGCTTTGATGAGGGCGGCCGCGAGCGAATCGGCGTAGGCTAACGGTACGGACATTGCAGTCAATAGCAGGGCCGGCAGCAGATAGCCAATACGTAGTGGCGCCATATAGATGTCTCATCATGTTAAGTTCGAGTCTAGCAGTGCATTGAAAGCCAGGCGTTGAATGCGGGAGATTAAGGATTATCCATGGTGCTTTTAACAAGGTTATTCGTCATAAGCCGCGTATTTTTTATGGGCTTTCTGATCAGCGGCACAGCGCTTGCGGAAACTTCGCCGATTGAGCCGACAATTGCGCCTAGCTCCGTTATCGAGGCGGAAGCAGGCGATAACGTCGGTCAGGCGATTCAGACCTCGCTTGAGCCGCTGAAAACCGCGTTTCCGCCGTTGCTGACCGCGCCGCGTCATCGGCGGGTGGATGTCAGCCGTCTGGTGATGGATTTTTATACGCATCGCGCTTATCGCGCAGCGTGGACCGATGACCGCGACGTCGCACAATTGATCGCCAGCTTGAGCGCGACTGACGCCGATGGTTTGAACCCGACGGATTTTCATATTGATGAGCTGATCCGATCCCGGGCCACGATGCAGACTACGCCCGTCACCCCCGAGCAACGGGCGGCCTTTGATTTGGCGACGACGCATACGTTTATTACCGCGCTGCTGCAGCTGCGGCGGGGCAAGGTCGATCCCGCGCGGCTCGACATTCATTGGAATTTTGACGCCGATGGCGTCGACCCGCGCGACGACGTCAATGCTTTCTTCGCGGCGCTCGACAATCACGATGTAGCGAAGGCATTTGCCATCGCTCCGCCGCAAGAAGCGGTGTACGTGGGATTGCGTCAGGCGCTGGCGCAATTGCGTGGTATTCGGGACCGGGGCGGCTGGCCGCAAGTGGTTGTAGACCATTCGCTCAAGCCTGGCATGGACGAACCGGCTGTCGCGCAGTTGCGCGCGAGGATGGTCGCGGCAGGTTTTCTCGATCCGCGATTGATCCATGGTACGAAGTACGATGGCGCCGTCACCGCCGCAGTGAAAAAGTATCAGAACGAGCAATACCTCGGAGCGGATGGGATAGCGGGGGCGACGACGCTGGCGGCTTTGAATGTGCCCGTTGACGCACGCATTGATCAGGTTCGGGTGAACATGGAGCGGGCGCGCTGGCTGCTTTACAAGCTTCAAGGCACGTTCGTTATCGTCGATATTGCCGGCTACAAAGTAGCGATGTACCGCGATGGCCAGCCGATCTGGCGATCCCGGGTGCAGGTTGGTAAAGCGGCGCGCAATACCCCTATCTTTCAGGCGCAGATCACCTACGTCACGTTTAATCCGACCTGGACGGTGCCGCCGACGATCCTCAAGGAAGACGTGCTGCCGAAGATCCAGAGCAATCCCGGCTACCTGGCCGCCAACCGTATTCGTGTGATCGATCGCGAAGGCCACGAACTGGATCCTGCGGCCGTTGACTGGACCAACCCGCGTGGCATCAGTTTGCGCCAGGATGCCGGGCCCGATAGCTCATTGGGCCAGGTGGTCATCCGCTTTCCCAACAACTACGCGATTTATCTTCACGACACGCCGCATCGCGAGCTGTTTGCCAAGACTGTCCGCGCGACCAGTTCGGGCTGCATCCGGGTGGAGAACCCGCTGCAACTGGTGGAGTTGCTGTTCAACGACCCGGTTAAGTGGAACAGCGCCGGTATTCAGAAACAGCTGGCCAATGGCAAGACCGAGAATATTCGGCTACCGGTGAAGGTGCCGGTGTTGTTGGCCTATTGGACAGTCGATCTGGGCAGCGACGGGCGCGTCTCATTCAAACCGGATGTGTATGGCTACGATGAACCCTTGCTGCGGGCATTGAATCGACCTTCGCAAATGCCGGTGTTGAATCTACATGCGGCGACAGCATCGGCGGGAACTGGGCAGCCGTAGGGGAAATGGCTGTCAACCGTTCGGCACTTGCGCCGGGGCGCCAAAACAGCATCGCCTAATCTTTGATTTACTGGAAATTCTTCCGGTACTTACAAGGAAGGTGTGGCATGACTTCATTAAAGTTCGGCGCGTCCATCCTGTTGGTCTGCCTGGCAGGCTGCGCAACCACTCCGCGTAGTAACTACGAGCCACCGCCGGTGCCTGCATCGGCGGTGGCCCTTGATGACGCGCAGATAACCAGCACGCTGGTGGGAAGGAAATTTTACGGAACCACCCGAGAAGGCAGTCACCCTTATTCGATGAGTTTTGCGCCGAACGGAGTCGAGACATTCGAGATGGCGCCCTACAAACCGGAGAAGGAAAAGTGGACGCTGAAGGACGGGGTGATTTGTATTGAAGCGAAAGGCTACCCAACCGAATGCGGTCAGGTGAAGACCGCTAACAATGAGTATTGGTTTGTCGATCCGAAGAGCGGCAGAGTCAACGCGCACTTGAAACTGACGCCTTGAAGTTGAGCCGCATAGAGAAACGGGCGTTCATCTCACGCCCATTTCTCCTGTTCATGCCTTGCCCAGCGCCTCCCGCAAAAACTCCACCAGCCCTCGCTGCAATCCGGTCAGCGCGCCTTCGCGACTGATCAGCGCCAATTCTGTTGGCGGTAATTCGGGCAGATCAGTGCACACGGTGTGCTCTGGCAACACCGCCGAAGCGGGCAGCACCGACAGGCCCAATCCGGACGCCACCGCCGCCTGAATCCCCGTCAGGCTGTGGCTGCCAAACGCAACCCGCCACGGTCGCTGTGCCACATCCAGCAGGCGGATTGCCCGTTGCCGATAAATGCAGCCTTGTGGGAACAGCGCCAACGGCAAGACGCCCTGGGCGGAGTCGACCCCTGCACCTTTGACCCACACCAGTGCTTCCGGCCACGCCGCCCAGCTTGGGCCGCTGTCCGGTTCACGCTTGACCAGTGCAATGTCGATGGCGCCCGTCGCGAGCTTTTGCTTGAGATCGGTGCTCATGCCGCTGACGGTTTCCAGCCGCGCTTCAGGTCGGCTGCGGTTGAAGCCGGCGAGGATCACAGCCATACGCCGTGCATCGAAATCCTCCGGTACGCCAATGCGCAGTATTTCCAGGTCGAGATCACTGGCGAGGGCTTCCACCGCCTCCGAGGACAGGGCCAACAGCCGCCGGGCATAGTGAATCAGCAGCTCGCCGTGCTCGGTGACGCTGATGTTCTGTCCTGTGCGGTCGCGAAGCAGCAGCGCATGCCCGACCAGTTCTTCCAGTTTGCGAACCTGTTGGCTCACGGTGGATTGGGTGCGGTGTACACGTTCGGCAGCGCGGGTGAAGCTGCCTTCGTCCACCACGCAGACGAAGCTCTTGAGCAGTTCGAGATCGAGCATGGCGGGCTCCTTTGATATTCGATTTATCACTGACGAGTCGATATTAATTTAATTTCACACTATCACCGTTCGCTCGTAACCTGAAGATCACTTTTCAGAGGATATGACCATGGCACTCAAAAACGCTCCACGCCCCGAATGGCTGACCTTCGATTGCTACGGCACGCTGATTCAATGGGATGAAGGTTTGAAAGCCGTGGTCGCGCAGATCCTGCGCGACAAGGGTGATCACACCGTCGATGTCGATCGCCTGATCGAGGTGTATGACCGGCACGAACACCGGCTGGAGCAGACACCGCCGCATCGTGCGTTCCGGCAGTTGAGCACCCTTGGGTTGCAAATGGCGCTGGAGGATCTGGGGTTGGCGAGCTCGGACGAAGACAGTCAACGGCTGGCAGCGGCAATCCCGAAAATGCCGCCGTTTCCCGAGGTGATCGACACGCTTGCCCGGCTCAAGACGATGGGCTTCAAGTTGTGCATCGTGTCCAACACCGATGACGACATCATCGCCGGCAACGTGGCGCAACTCGGTGGCCACATCGATCGGGTCATCACCGCCCAGCAGGCCGGCGCCTACAAGCCCGATCCGCGGTTGTTCGACTACGCTCACGCGCAGCTGGGCGTCAGTCGTGATCAGGTGGTGCACATCTGCGCGAGCCCGACGCTGGACCACACCGCCGCGCGCGATATGCATTTTCGCTGCGTGTGGATCGACCGCGGCACCGGTCGCCAATTGCTGCCCGACTATCAACCCGATGCGATATTGAGCACGCTGGATCAAGTCCTGCCCTTGTTCGAATCCCTTGGCTGGTAAACCCCGGAGTCATTGCCATGGCACACACTCTTGCAGGCGGTTCCCGTTCCGCCCGTTACACCGACCTGAACCTGGACTTGCCGGCTGTCATCACGGCGCGCTCGGAATTGGCGGCGTGCTTTCAACTGGCGGCACTGCATGGGCTGGAGGAGGGGATCTGCAATCACTTTTCCGCCATGGTGCCGGGGCGCGATGATCTGTTTTTCGTGAACCCCTACGGCTACGCGTTTGCAGAAGTCACTGCGGACAACCTGTTGGTCTGCGACTTCCACGGCAACGTCGTGGCCGGCGAAGGCCAGCCCGAGGCGACCGCGTTTTACATCCATGCGCGCCTGCACAAACTGCTGCCGAGGGTCAAAGTGGCGTTCCACACGCACATGCCCCACGCCACGGCGTTGTGCTTGCTGCAAGGCCCGCCGCTATTGTGGCTGGGGCAAACAGCGTTGAAATTCTACGGGCGTACGGCGGTGGACGAGGATTACAACGGCCTGGCCCTCGATGAGTCCGAAGGTGACCGGATTGCCAGCGTCATGGGCAATGCCGACGTCCTGTTTTTGAAGAACCACGGCGTGATCGTCGCAGGGCCGACCATCGCCGAAGCCTGGGATGATCTGTATTACCTGGAACGCGCCGCCCAGGTGCAATTGATGGCGATGGCGACCCAGCGCGATCTCAAGCCAGTGCCTCCCGCCATTGCGCAACGTGCCTACGAACAAATGCGCCTGGGAGATGCAGAAAGTGCTCAAGCGCATTTGCGCAGTGCAATGCGACGCCTGCCCAAAGGACAATTGCCCCGCACCATCCCGTAGACTAAGCTCGCAAACATTAAGGGTTTTGGGCCTTCGCCCATGCCTTACCCTTGCAGGACGAGCTTTTGCCTATCTCCGGTGACGACCCGCGCGACGCCAGTGGCGTCAATTTGAAACGGCTACCCCTGCGCAAGGCGGCGGTGCTGTTTATTGTCGTGGTGTGTCTGTGCCTGTGCGGTTTGCTTTATCTGCAACTGGAGCAATCGCGCCGGCACGATCTGGCGGTGGCCGAAGTGGCGTCTTCGAACCTCACCCGCGCCATGGCCCAGCAGGCTGAAGACACGTTCATGAAAGCCGACCTGGTACTGACCAGCCTGGCGGACTGGATTCAGGTTGACGGGTTCGTCCCGGCGCAGATCCCGCGTCTACAGAAAACGTTTGCCCGACGGGTACAGACACTCAGTCAGTTGCACGGGATCTTCCTGTTCGATCAAAAGGGGCAATGGGTCGTCACCTCATTCGAGGATCTGCCCCGCGGCCCCGGCGTGGCGGACCGCGACTATTTCCTGTTTCACCAGCAGAACGTATCGTCCCTGGCGCACATCGGCCCGGCGATTCGCAGTCGCGTGAATGGCGAGTGGATCATTCCGGTTTCCAAGCGGGTGAATGACAAGGACGGCCATTTTCAGGGCGTGTTGCTGGCCGGCATCAAAATGTCCTACTTCGATCAGTTTTTCAAAAGCTTCAGTATCGATGACGACGGCTCTATTTTTCTGGCGCTGACTGACGGAACGCTGCTGGCGCGACGGCCGTTTGTGGAAGCGCAGATTGGCCAGTCACTGGCCAAAGGGGAGATTTTCAGCAAGTACCTGGCAGGCGCAATGTCCGGCAACGCCATGATCAGTTCTGTACTCGATGGCACTGTCCGCTTGCAAGGCTACCGGCAACTCGACGCCTATCCGCTGGTGGTGTCCGCGGCCTCGTCCCGGGATTCGATTCTCAAGGGCTGGTATGACACGGCGTTTAAATCCAGCGTCATTGTGGCGCTGGTTGTGCTGGGCGTGGGGCTGTTCGGTTGGGTGTTCGTGCGCCAGGTGCGCCTCGGTGAACGGGTCGAGAAGGATTTGCGCAAGGCCAAGGAGGCGCTGAAGCTGATCGCGACCCATGACAGTCTCACCGGCCTGGCCAATCGCCGACTGTTCGAACAAGCGCTGGACCTCGAGTTTGGCCGTGGAATCCGGCAGTCGAGTTCGTTGAGCCTGATCATGCTCGATATCGATTACTTCAAGCGCTACAACGACGCTTACGGCCATGTCGCGGGTGACCATTGCCTGGCCGAAGTGGCGAGGGTGGTGAAGAGTTGCTGCCATCGAACCACCGATCTGGCGGTGCGTTACGGCGGCGAGGAATTCGCTGTGTTGCTGCCGAATACGGATATTCAGGGTGCGATGGTCATTGCCGAGCAGATCCGCCGCAGCGTCATGACCCGGAACATCAATCACAGCGCCGCGCCCAGTGGTTATGTGACGGTCAGTCTCGGTTGTTATGCCTTCGTACCGACGCGCCTGGACAGCACCGAAGTGCTCATTGAGCGCGCGGACGCAGCGTTGTATCAGGCCAAGCATTCCGGACGAAACCGTTCGGCGGTGCTGTCGATGGACGGCGGTGTCGGGGAACTGATGCGCTCGGATCGTTGAGATGAAGTCGGCTTGCGCACGGTCAGCTACCGCCAGTTTCGCCTCCCGCACCTGAGCGACTGGAGCTGCCCGTTTCGCCGGAGCTGTCGCTTGAAGAGCCCGAGCCGCCATCGCCCTTATTGCCGCCGTCGCTGCTGTGGCCGCCGGAAGGCTCACCGGGATCATTGTTGGGCGCCATCGTCGATCCGGCCGACGCAACCACCGGAATGCGTGGATGTCACACACTGAACACACATGTCCGGAGCGCTGGCCCATGAAGAATCTGCGAGTCGCAACGTTCAACGTCAATGGCATGCGCGCCCGGCTGCCAAACCTGCTGGCCTGGCTGGAGCGGGAGAAACCGGACATCGCCTGCCTGCAGGAGCTCAAGTCGGTGGACAGTGCATTTCCTGCCGCAGAGCTTGAGGCTGCCGGCTACGGCGCGATATGGCAGGGTCAAGCCTCGTGGAACGGGGTGGCGATTCTGGCCCGGGATGCGCAACCACTGGAGAGTCGCCGTGGTTTGCCGGGTGACGACGGTGATACCCACAGTCGGTATCTGGAGGCCGCCGTGCACGGTGTCCTGGTGGGCTGCCTGTATCTGCCAAACGGCAATCCGCAGCCGGGGCCGAAGTTCGATTACAAGCTGGCCTGGTTCGAGCGGCTGATTGCCTACGCCAAGGATCTCCAGAGCAGCGAACACCCGGTGGTGCTGGCCGGTGACTACAACGTGGTGCCGACTGACCTGGATATCTATAACCCACGGTCCTGGCTCAAGGATGCGCTGCTGCAACCGGAAAGCCGCGAGTGTTATCAACGGTTGCTGGATCAGGGGTGGACCGACGCCCTGCGCCATCTGTATCCGGAGGATCGGCTCTACACCTTCTGGGACTATTTCCGACAGCATTGGCAGAAAAATTCCGGGTTGCGCATCGATCATCTGTTGCTCAACCCGGCGCTGAGTCCTTATTTGCAAGACGCGGGTGTCGATGCGTGGGTGCGCAACGAGCCACATGCCAGCGACCATGCCCCGACGTGGATTCAACTGGGTTCACGCAAGCGCCGTTGATTGTCCATGCGTGGCGATTGGCGAAATCAATTGTCGGGCGGACCGCTTTTTCCCTTATACATGGCGCCCATCGGCGGAGAGATCCGCGGCCCCATGCATAAGGATCGAGCAATGAGCGAGCTACGTCTGAGCAATCTTGCGTTGTACCTGCAACGTCTGGGTTTCGACGCGCCACCGGCGCCAACCCTGGAAACCCTGCGTCAGCTGCAGTTTCGTCACACCGCTGCGTTCCCGTTCGAAAACCTCACCACGTTGTCTGGCGAGCCGGTACTCATCGACTTGCCGTCCATCGAGCAAAAAGTCCTGCACGATGGCCGCGGTGGTTACTGCTATGAACTCAACAACCTGTTCCTGGCCCTGCTTCAGGCGCTGGGTTTCGACGCTTGCGGCATTTCCGGCCGCGTGGTCATGGGCCAGCCCGAGGGGGCGTGGACCGCGCGTACGCACCGCTTGAGCCTGGTCACCCTGGGGGGCGCGCGCTACATCACCGATGTGGGATTCGGCGGTATGGTCCCCACCGCGCCGCTGCTGCTCGACACTCCGGAGGAGCAACTCACGCCTCATGAACCTTATCGGATTGAACGCCACGCAGACGGCTACACCCTGCGCGCCAATGTCGCTGGTGAGTGGCGCGCGATGTACATCTTCGACCTGCAACGCCAGGAAGACATCGATTACGCCGTCGGCAACTGGTATGTCTCAACCCATCCCGAATCATCTTTTGCCAAACAGCTTATGGTGGCGCGGACAGGGGAAGGGTGGCGCCGTACGCTGAACAATGGCAGTTTTGCCATCCACCGGATCGGTAGCGAGAGCGAGCGGCGGCAGATCACTGAGGTGGCTGATCTGGTCCGGTTGCTGGCGAGCGAGTTCGGGATCCGGGTGCCTGAGCACGCACATTTGAAGCAGGTGCTTGGGCGGTTGATCGAACAGGACTAGGGGCGGACGTCAGGCTCCATCAATTGACGGATTTCGCTGACGGCATCCAGCAACTTCTTTTCCAGGCTTTTCAGATCGGAGGGCGTTATGCCCTTTTTGAGATGCCCGGTCCCGGCAGGTGTGTTTCTGTCGCTGAGCAACGCGTGTCGCAGTGTGTTGTTGATCACCGTCTGGTAGCCATACCCCTCGCTTTCCGCAAGCGTGCGAGCGGCTTCTATGACCGCTTCATCCAGCATGATGGTAATGCGGGTCTTGCCTTTGCCGGGGGCAACCGCCCCACGCTTGGCATTGCTGAAGTCGTATTCATCTTTCATTACTCAAGCCTCCAAATATTGGCGACGCTCGTTTTTTGTGGCGAGACGCGCGGAAATGATTCGAACGAAATTCGGCTCACGGTAGGTGTACGCGACGACCAGCAGGCGACCTTTGGCGTCCAGCCCCATGATGATCCATCGTTGCTCGTCATGAAGATCATCCTGGAGCGTCAGCGCCCGTTCGTCATGGAACACGGCGTCAGTCTCTGCGAGGCTGATGCCTTGGTGCTTCAGTTTGTTCGCCGCGTTTTTTGCCTTGTGATACTGAATTTCGAATGGCTTCATTATGCATACTTTATATGTATAAAAAAGAGAGCGACGCTACCGGCGGTCGCCAGGAACTCAAAAGACTAGCGGGGGAACGAACGAGGCTCGGGACGGATATATTTCAAGGTTTATTGAAGGATGCTGCGGGTGGGGATGGACACCTGTCCATAATCTGACTGGTCAGTTGTATACAACTCTATAGACATTTGTCCTGAGTCTTGCATACAGTGTGCGCATAACAAAAAACCAGGGAACCCCCCAACCATGAAAACGCCCCATGTTTCACACCAACGGCCTGAGGACGAAAACCTCGGAGTCGGCGCGAATATGGCTTACGGCCTGCAACATGTTCTGACCATGTATGGCGGTATCGTCGCGGTGCCTTTGATCATCGGCCAGGCGGCCGGGCTCTCGCCGGCGGACATCGGCTTGTTGATTGCTGCTTCATTGTTTGCGGGGGGCTTGGCGACGTTGCTGCAGACCCTCGGTTTACCGTTTTTCGGTTGCCAGTTGCCGCTGGTGCAGGGCGTGTCGTTCTCTGGCGTCGCGACGATGGTGGCGATCGTCAGCAGTGGTGGCGAGGGCGGGTTTCAGTCGATTCTCGGGGCGGTGATTGCCGCGTCGTTGATCGGATTGCTGATCACGCCGGTGTTCTCGCGCATCACCAAATTCTTCCCACCGCTGGTGACGGGCATCGTGATCACGACCATTGGCCTGACGCTGATGCCGGTGGCCGCGCGCTGGGCCATGGGTGGCAACAGTCATGCACCAGACTTCGGCAGCATGGCGAACATCGGTCTGGCGGCAGTGACGCTGGTGCTGGTGCTGTTGCTGAGCAAGGTTGGCAGCGCGACCATTTCCCGGCTCTCGATTCTGTTGGCGATGGTGATCGGCACCGTCATCGCGGTGTTTCTCGGCATGGCAGACTTCTCGTCCGTCACCCAGGGCCCGATGTTCGGCTTCCCTACACCGTTCCACTTCGGCATGCCGACCTTCCACTTCGCAGCGATCCTGTCGATGTGCATCGTGGTCATGGTGACACTGGTGGAAACCTCGGCGGACATCCTCGCCGTCGGTGAAATCATCGACACCAAGGTCGACTCCAAACGCCTGGGCAATGGCCTGCGCGCCGACATGCTGTCGAGCATGATCGCGCCGATCTTCGGCTCCTTCACCCAAAGCGCGTTCGCCCAGAACGTCGGCCTGGTGGCGGTGACCGGGATCAAGAGCCGTTTCGTGGTGGCCACCGGCGGCTTGTTTCTGGTGATCCTCGGCCTGCTGCCATTCATGGGCCGAGTCATCGCCGCCGTGCCGACTTCCGTGCTGGGTGGTGCCGGAATCGTGCTGTTTGGCACCGTGGCGGCCAGCGGCATTCGCACACTGTCCAAGGTCGACTACCGCAACAACGTCAACCTGATCATCGTCGCCACCTCCATCGGTTTCGGCATGATCCCCATCGCTGCGCCGAATTTCTACGACCACTTCCCAAGCTGGTTCGCGACGATCTTCCACTCGGGCATCAGCTCCTCGGCGATCATGGCCATCGTGCTGAACCTGACCTTCAACCACCTTACTGCCGGTAACTCGGATCAGCAGTCGGTGTTTGCGGCGGGTACTGAACGGGTCCTGCGTTATCAGGATCTGGCCGCGCTGCGCGAAGGGGATTACTTCAGCGAAGGCAAGTTGCACGACTGCGACGGTAAAGAGGTCCCGGTGGTGGAGGTGGATCATGGGCATGGAGAACCACGGGAGTTGCCTGCGAAAAGCAGTGAGCATGTCTGACTGCAGGAAAATTCGGTACGAGTGACGCTCCACCGATGATCGAAATTCGGATCGAGGTCCGCAATTGCGATCCTTGGGCTTGGCCTCCAGTATTGGCCCCCATCCTGTTGGCAGCAGAGAAACTGGCGCCCTCTGATGTAGTGGCGACTGGCATGCTGGTCGGATTCTGAACCCAAGGTCATTCGTGGCCGGGAGCTAAAGAATCGCTGCGACTACTCCTCGTAAATTCAAAAGGCGTCCTTTCGGGGCGCCTTTTTGATTGCCTTGGACTTTGTTTCGCAATGGTACCGACCAGGTGTGGGGGGGCCGGGTACCAAAATAGTCGATTTGTGACTATTTATCCTGTCGGTCACAAGTTGTCAGTCCTCGATAGGGTGGGTAAGCTGTTCCCATGAATCAGCCATCAATATCTTCATCTTCGCCCAGCCCCCGTGGCCCAGCCGATCACGACATTCGAGACCAGATTGTCGCGGCGGCCAATGAACATTTCAGTCAGTATGGCTACGGCAAAACCACGGTTTCCGACCTGGCTAAGGCCATCGGGTTTTCAAAGGCCTACATCTACAAATTTTTTGATTCCAAGCAGGCGATCGGTGAAGCCATCTGCGCTAATTGTCTGGCAGAAATCGTCGCGACTGTGGAGCAGGCTATCAATGTAGAAGGCCTGTCGCCGACGGAGCGCTTTCGACGTTTGGTCAAAACAGTGATCGCCACAGGTGTGAATCTTTTCTTTAACGACCGAAAACTCTATGACATTGCAGCATTCGCGGCGTCGGAAAGCTGGCTCAGTACGCAGGCTTATGACGCACAGATCAAACGCTTCGTGTCGCAAATCGTGCGAGAGGGGCGAGAGATTGGCGAATTTGAACGCAAGACTCCGCTGGACGAGACAGTAGAAGCGATACATCTCGCGCTGCGACCATTCGTCAACCCTTTGCTGTTGCAATACAACCTCGATTTCGTCGAGGAGGCGCCCACGCTTACCTCCAACCTCATCCTGCGTAGCCTCATGCCCTGAGCTTCGGTTAACAGTTTACGGCATACCCGGGTAAGCGACCGATCACCAAAACGCTCTCACTTTGCCCTTCTTCCATCCGTCGAAGGGCATTCTATTTGTCTGTGTAGTGACTATTGACTGTATTGGTCGCATGAGCAAATAGGGTGATGCGTCGCTTCTACTGTTTCATCTCAGTGATACCAGGTGCGTGCATCAAGTGCTACCGCACCTGATTAAATCATCGTGTCGCAACAGGCTGTACTCCAGGAAGTTGCCAGCCACCACCTAGCGACTTGAATGCCGCGACCGCCGCCCGTGCCGACTCCGTTCGCGCTTGCGCCCGAGCATCGGAAGCCTGCAGCATCGTCTCGTCAGCGTGCAGGACATCAATCAGGCTGGCCGTGCCTTTCTCATAAGCAATGAACGACGATTGGCGAGCCTGAGTCAGAGACGCCTCTCCCCCAGTGAGGGTGGCTGCTTGAGCTTCCCGATTCACCAGTGCGGAGAACGCGTTCTCGACATCCTCGGTGGCGCGCAGCACGGACTGACGGTAAGCGGCCAGGTTTTCGGCTTCCTGTCCCTTGGCTTGGTCGATTTGGGCGTTTATGCGACCGAAGTCGAAGAGTCTCCAGCGCAGTCCCAATACACCCGCCGACTGGCTGGCACCGCCGGTAAACAGGTTGCCTGCGGAGACAGCCGTGGCACTGCCCAGCAATGCGCCAAGGGAGAATTTCGGGTAGTACTCAGCAATCGCCTCCCCGATGCGAGCGTTCGAGGCCGCAAGACGGCGCTCAGCCACAATGAGGTCTGGCCTGCGGCGCAGCAAATCGGCCGGCGTTCCCATTGCCTTCAACTGCGGCGCTACAGGAATGCTCGCCGCACTTGCCAGTTGCGTGCGGTGAGTGCCTGGCGGCGTGCCGAGCATGACATCCAGCGCATTCATGGCCGCATCCAGACCGGTCTGCAGGACCGGCACTGTCGCTTGGACCTGCGATAGCGCACCCTCTGTCTGGCGAACCTGATAGTTTGCGGCGAGCCCCTTGCTGTAGAGCAATTGGACTTTATCTAGCAGCGCCTGCTGCGTTTTGACTTGCCGATTCGCAATGTCCAGCCGGGCCTGCAATCCGCGGACAGTGATGTAGATATCGGCGGTCTGCGCGGCGATGGCCAGTCGTGTGGCAGCGACACCCGCCTCGGAAGCCTGGTACTCGGCCAGTGCAGCCTCGCGTCCGCGTCGCAGTCCGCCGAAGACATCTACCTCCCAGCTGGCATCGAGGTTGGCCTCGTAGGAGCTTCCGTACCGGTCATATTCAGGCGTTGAGTTCAACACCTGGCCGAGCGATGTCTCGATTGACTGGTAGGAGCGTGCGCCCTGTCCGCTGATGTTCCCTGAGGGGAGTAAAGCGGCATTTGCAGCACCTAGTCCGGCCCGCGCCTGTGTGACTCGCGCCGACGCCTGCGCCAGGTCCAGATTCTGCTCAAGCGCCTTGGAGATGAAGTCGGTTAGCACTGGATCACCAAAGCCTTCCCACCAGGCTACAAGGCTGGTCGGCGTCACTCCATGACGCTGTTCGACAGAATGCTGACCCAAGTAACGATCCGAAAGCGGAGCGTCTGGACGATTGTAGTCCGGACCAACCGCGCAACCTGCCAATAAGCCGGCGCTGACCAAAAGAGCAATTGGACGGAGGGGAGGCATTGAGATTCCTTCAATAGAGGATATTTGTGACCATGTTACGCAATAGTCACACTCTGTCAATTGAGGTGGCTTGAGAAAATTTTGGGTTTTCATTGGTTTCGGCGGTTTATGTGTTGAGCTTGAGAAGCTAAATATTTCATTATTTGTGACCATTGACATAAATGGTCACTAGACTGAGAATGTGGCGCTCGTCCTATTTTAAGTAAGGGAACCTATGCGCCGGCTTCGACCTTTCCCCATTGCCGCTTGCTTGTTGCCTCTTGTCCTGACGGCATGTGGCGACTCATCCACCGTTGAAGATCCGCGCACGCATGCTCCTCTGGTCAGGTCCGCAGCGGTTCAGGGTTCCTCCGACGCCTCACGTTCTTTCACTGGTGTCGTGGCTGCACGCGTCCAGGGCGATCTGGGTTTTCGGGTATCAGGCAAGGTGCTTGAGCGTCTGGTTGACACCGGTCAGACCGTTAAACGTGGTCAGCCACTCATGCGCCTCGACCCAATCGACCTGGGGTTACAGGCGCGAGCACAGCAAGAGTCAGTCATAGCCGCTCGGGCCCGAGCCAAACAGACAGCAGATGACGAAGCTCGATATCGCGACCTGGTCGCCGCTGGCGCTATTTCTGCATCGGCCTACGACCAGATCAAAGCCGCAGCGGATACCGCAAAGGCGCAGCTTGGCGCCGCTGAAGCGCAGGCTGATGTAGCCCGCAATGCTTCTGGTTATGCGGTGCTGGTTGCGGATTCCGACGGCGTGGTGGTGGAGACGCTCGCCGAGCCCGGACAAGTTGTCAGCCCGGGACAGCCCGTGGTTCGACTGGCGCGGGCAGGGCAGCGCGAAGCCATCGTGCACCTGCCCGAGACGTTGCGCCCCGCAACAGGATCCACTGCGCAGGCAACGCTTTATGGCAATACCACGGACGCTATTACAGCGAAGCTGAGGCTGCTGTCTGACTCGGCCGACCGCATGACACGAACCTTCGAGGCGCGGTATGTGCTTGAGGGCGCGCTGGCCAATGCGCCGATAGGTTCGACCGTCACGCTTCGGATCGCTGAAGGCGCCACGCAAAGGCAGGAGCTGCGAGTACCGATCGCTGCCATTTATGACCCAGGCCAAGGCACTGGCGTGTGGGTCATCGCCGGTACACCAGCGAAGGTGGCCTGGCGACCTGTACAAGTCCTGGGCTTGAGCGACGACACAGTGCGAGTCGCGGGCGACCTCAAAGCCGGCGAGCAGATCGTAGCGTTAGGCGCACATCTGTTGCGCGAAGGTGAAGAGGTGAGATTGCCTCAACAGGATGACGCCAAAGTTGCCGGGGGTCGTCCATGAGCGAGGGGCGCTTCAATCTTTCCGCGATCGCAGTTCGTGAGCGCTCCATCACGGTGTTTCTGATCTTCCTGATTGCCGTTGCGGGCATCTTGTCGTTCTTTCAGCTGGGACGTGCGGAAGATCCTCCGTTTACGGTCAAGCAGTTGACGGTCATTACCGCGTGGCCGGGCGCCACGGCGCAGGAGATGCAGGATCAGGTAGCAGAGCCTCTTGAAAAACGCCTGCAAGAGCTGAAGTGGTACGACCGCACGGAAACCTACACCCGTCCTGGCCTCGCTTTCACGATGGTGTCATTGCTCGACAGCACGCCGCCCTCGCAAGTGCAGGAGGAGTTCTATCAGGCGCGTAAAAAGCTCGACGATGAGGCCAGGAAGCTGCCGGCGGGTGTCATCGGGCCAATGGTCAACGACGAGTTTTCGGACGTGACATTTGCACTTTTCGCCCTGAAAGCCAAAGGCGAGCCGCAGCGACTGTTGGTGCGGGATGCAGAGTCGTTGCGCCAACAACTGTTGCACGTGCCGGGTGTGAAGAAGGTCAACATTATCGGGGAGCAGCCGGAACGTATCTTTGTTTCCTTTTCGCATGATCGGTTGGCCACCTTGGGCATGTCTCCTCAGGACATCTTTGCCGCGCTGAATAATCAAAATGTGCTCACGCCCGCTGGTTCGATCGAAACCAATGGGCCGCAGGTCTTCCTCCGGCTGGATGGCGCCTTCGATAAGGTGCAGAAGATTCGTGACACACCCATCGCGGTTCAGGGGCGCACGCTCAAACTCTCTGACGTGGCGACAATCGAACGTGGTTATGAAGATCCCGCAACCTTTCTCGTGCGCAATAACGGTGAAGAGGCCTTGTTGCTGGGGATTGTGATGCGTGAGGGTTGGAACGGTCTTGACCTCGGCAAGGCGTTGGACGCAGAGACGGTCAAGATAAATGAAGGCATGCCTTTGGGCATGACACTCTCCAAGGTCACTGATCAATCTGTAAATATCAGTTCGGCCGTCGGCGAGTTCATGGTCAAATTTTTCGTCGCCCTGCTTGTGGTGATGCTTGTCTGTTTTCTCAGCATGGGCTGGCGTGTAGGCGTTGTGGTCGCTGCGGCTGTGCCATTGACGTTGGCTGTGGTGTTTGTGGTGATGGCGGCCACTGGAAAGAATTTTGACCGTATCACCCTTGGCTCGTTGATTCTGGCGCTGGGACTGCTGGTGGACGACGCCATCATTGCTATCGAAATGATGGTGGTGAAAATGGAAGAGGGCTACGACCGCGTCAAAGCTTCCGCGTACGCCTGGAGTCATACGGCCGCACCGATGCTTTCCGGTACGCTGGTGACCGCTATCGGCTTTATGCCCAACGGCTTCGCGCAATCGACAGCCGGCGAGTACACCAGCAACATGTTCTGGATCGTGGGCATTGCCCTGATTGCCTCCTGGGTGGTTGCGGTCGCTTTTACGCCGTACCTGGGGGTGAAAATGTTGCCGAACATCAAGAAGGTCGAGGGTGGTCACGCGGTCATCTACAACACCCCTAACTACAACCGCTTCCGCCAGGTTTTGACGCGGGTCATCGCTCGCAAATGGCTGGTGGCCGGCACTGTTATCGCTATGTTTGTCGTGGCGATTCTCGGCATGAGCCTGGTCAAGAAACAGTTCTTCCCGACCTCGGACCGTCCCGAGGTATTGATTGAAGTGCAAATGCCTTATGGCGCCTCCATTGAGCAGACCAGCGCAACCACGGCCAAGATAGAGACCTGGCTGCAAAAGCAGGATGAGGCCAAGATCGTCACGGCTTATATCGGGCAAGGCGCGCCGCGCTTCTATCTGGCGATGGCACCGGAACTCCCTGATCCGTCGTTCGCGAAGATTGTGGTGCTGACGGACAGCCAGGAGGAGCGCGAGACCCTCAAGTTCCGTATCCGCGAAGCGGCGGCTGAGGGACTTGCCCCAGAAGCGCGTATCAGGGTGACTCAGCTTGTTTTCGGGCCGTACTCGCCATTCCCTGTTGCCTACCGGGTGATGGGACCTGATCCGTCAACGTTGCGCGAGATCGCGGGCCAGGTACAGGACGTGTTGCAGTCGAGCCCGATGATGAGAACCGTCAACACCGATTGGGGACCTCTGACGCCGACGTTGCATTTCGCTCTGGATCAGGATCGCCTGGAGGCGGTGGGGTTGACGTCAAATTCAGTCGCGCAGCAATTGCAGTTCCTATTGGCCGGAGTGCCGATCACTGCGGTTCGTGAGGACATTCGCTCGGTGCAGGTGGTGGGTCGCGCAGCGGGTGATATCAGGCTCGATCCTGGCAAGATAGAAGGTTTTACGCTGGTAGGCACGGCGGGTCAGCGGATTCCGCTGTCTCAGGTGGGAGAGGTCGATGTGCGTATGGAGGATCCGATCCTCCGCCGTCGTGACCGCAGCCCGACCATCACCGTGCGCGGTGACATTGCCGAAGGTCTGCAGCCACCGGACGTCTCGAGCGTGATCATGACGGAGTTGCAGCCCGTCATCGACAAGCTGCCTGGCGGGTACCGGATTGAGCAGGCGGGTGCAGTCGAGGAATCGGACAAGGCAGGCAAAGCGATATTGCCGCTCTTCCCGATCATGATTGCCATGACGCTGCTGGTCATCATTCTGCAGGTCCGTTCGATCTCGGCGATGATCATGGTGTTCCTCACATCGCCACTGGGGTTGATTGGTGTGGTGCCGACACTGCTTATCTTCCAGCAGCCGTTTGGTATCAACGCTCTGGTCGGTCTAATCGCCCTTTCGGGTATTTTGATGCGCAATACGCTGATTCTGATTGGGCAAATCCGCCACAACGCGCAAGAAGGGCTGGACCCGTTTCACGCAGTGGTCGAAGCCACGGTACAGCGTGCCCGCCCAGTACTGCTGACAGCACTCGCTGCAATCCTGGCGTTCATACCGCTGACCCATTCCGTCTTCTGGGGGACGCTGGCCTACACGCTGATCGGAGGCACGTTCGTCGGCACCATCATGACGCTAGTGTTCCTGCCAGCGATGTACGCCATCTGGTTCAAGATCCGTCCTGACCATACGGGGCAAACTGAACCAGCGAAAAGGCAGGCAGGCCTGGTGGACAGGACGCCACCCCGTCCTCTCGCCGCCCACCAAACCACAGAGCTTTAGCCGTAGGCCGTAGCTTGCTGCTTCACAGGTGTGGCCATCATTGATCTGACTGGCGGAGCTCTAAGTCAGGGTTATCAAGGGGTTGGAAGGACGCGAGAATCGCGGCTACGGAAACTCAGGACGCTTCCTGCATTGAACACAAGAAGTGTTTATCACAGGCACAAAAAAGCCCCTGAATCTTTCGATTCAGGGGCTTTTCGTTGTTGCTGTCTGGCTCACGATCTGGACTCGAATAGAAAAATAAGTATCTGTTTTACAATGAAATTATGCTGATTTATAAAATTTATATCCCTACGATTTATCCTAATTAAGCTCGTATTTAATGCGAATTCTTCGATACCCCATGAGCACGGCAGCAGCAAGCTGCCGAAGGCGGCGTACGCAGGCCATTCTGTGCTGGATCAGAAAAACACATCATAGTGGCTGCCTTTGGCCCAGAGTGCTATAGATCAGAACCGTCTTTATCGCCAGACAGTCTTTAGCCCAGTTCTTAGCGTTGATACAAAGGTCTCCAATGAAGGATCTTTCTCGGCATTTTGCTTATGCCTGCCGATGAAAATCCACTCATCTTCTGCCCAAAAAATTCGAATTGTTTTGGGTGATTTTCGGTCGAATACAACTTGATAGATTCTCGTTTCTCGCTGCTGGACGACGACGCATTGCTCAAGGCAAACCAACAGTCGTTGCCCTGGCTCCAGGGTCGGAGCATTGAGCGGGAGGCGCTTCTCAATTTCTGTTTTTCGCATGATGACTGTCGTCCTTAAAATTCAGAAACCGTACGCGTTGAATCAAAAGCAAGGGAGATCCGCTGCTGCGAGATACGCATCTGGAGCCTTTGCGCATGACGCCATATGTGCTCTTCAAGGTGGTAATCATCACGGTCAAGTCAGCCATTTCGGAGCCTGTGCAGACAATCACCTTCAAGGTCTGGAATTGATAGCTCGCTACTTATTGTGAGAGCCCTTTGGTTCCGCTTGTTCTCGATCTGGCCGGCAAATCCTGTTGTCGCGGGAAACTGGCCGCATGGCCGTGCGCCCTCAAAGCCACGGCATTGGGCGGACCGACTCGGACCCAGGTGACTGAGGTGCTTAGACAGTCCTGCTCATGACTAGCCTCCAAGGGGTCATATGTGCATAATATTATCATGCAGTGATAATGGAAAGGCAATCAGCTCGCCCTTGCTTCAGGCAGAGGCGAGGTCTTTTGATCGATTGCCGGGAGGCAAAGACATGCATGAGAACAGCAATACGTGAGCGCTTGGAGACCCGTATGAAACGTGAGGACGTAAAAACCAAACACGCTGAAGGCATTCAGTTTGATACCCATTTGATTGCCAACCCGGCCAACACCCAGGAGTGGATCGCCTTCTTTAAAAAGGATGCAGGAAGAAGCTTCTTCCTGGTCAATGACAACGAAGAAATCGAACCCTTTCGGTACCTTGATGATTTGATTCATGAGCTGCGAGAAATCGGTATTAAGGTTGCTGAAATTCATTTTTGAATTCTTTTCCTTGGAGTGCCGTCATGTCCGTCAGAATCGAGTATCTGTCTAGTCAGAGTGAAGATCTGTGGTCCGTGTGTATTGGAACCAGGCGCATTCAGTTTCGCAGTGAGCAGGGTGCAAAAGATTACGCAGCAAAGTTAAAAGAGCGTATTGAAGCTCCGCATTCGTACCCTCGTGCGTTGCCGTCCGCCTACAAGCGCGATTGCAGTTAGTAATAATGGTTAATAACTTTCTATTAGCGCTAACGCTACGCTAACAAAAAATTGTTTCTTTCGTAGAGTGCTGTGGAGTTTGGTAATTTTTATTAATTTTCATGTTGCGCTCCTGTAATTGCACAGCATTCGGCGAATGAACACCCGCCCAACCAGTCCCTAATGTGCATAATGAGGGTAAAGCACCACTATGAAGCCTGCACTAATTGCTATGTCACGAACTGCGGGAAAGTTGGCTGCGGAGGTTCTGAGCATGATTGCGCCTCACGTCAGGCCCGGGGTTTCGACCAATGAGCTTGATAAGCTCTGCCATGACTATATTGTCAACGTGCAGAAGGCCACTCCAGCCAATATCGGTTATCACGGTTTCCCCAAAACCTTGTGCACCTCCATCAATCATGTCGTATGCCACGGAATCCCGTCAGATAAAGAACTCTCGGATGGCGATATCCTCAATATTGATGTCGCGGTGCTCAAGGATGGTTGGTTCGGTGATACAAGCCGAATGTATTTTGTCGGCGAGCCAAGCGCAGAGGCTCGTCGGCTGGTGGACACGACCTATGAGGCGATGTGTGCCGGCATTCATGCAGTAAGCCCCGGTGCCACGCTCGGTGATGTCGGTCACGCCATTCAAACCGTGGCGCACCGTGAAGGGTATAGTGTAGTGCGTGACTACTGTGGACATGGCATTGGCATGGTTTACCATGATGAGCCACAGGTCCGTCATTATGGTAACCCTGGTGAAGGTCTGAGACTGAAACCGGGCATGATCTTCACAATCGAGCCAATGCTCAATGCTGGAAAGCACGGTGTAAGAACGCTGGGGGATGGCTGGACCGTGATCACCAAGGATCTTTCGCTCTCGGCCCAGTGGGAGCATATGGTCTTGGTCACCCGCGATGGCTTTGAGGTGTTGACTGCGTGGCCGGATCAGTCCGTGGAGTATAAGAAGATTTAATCCAGCAGACTGTCCTACGGGTAGGTCAGAGTGGAGCACACGTAGAAAGTCGCCAGCTAGTACTGAGCTGGCGACTCGGACGGAGCGCGTGTTTGTTGATTTTCTATTTAGTCGCGCAAGTAGGCAACCAAGGCGTCAGCGAAGGACTCAGTTGTACCAGTCCCTCCCATATCGGGTGTCACTTGATCGCAGGAGCTTTTCAGAACAACGCGGATAGCTGTACGAATGCGTGTCCCTTTGTCCACCATGCCTAGGTAATCAAGCATGTCTGCGGCAGCCAACAACAATGCACATGGGTTCGCGATGTTCTTGCCAGCGATGTCCGGTGCCGAGCCGTGGACCGCTTCGAAGATGGCCGCATCGGCGCCGATGTTGGACCCCGGCGCCAAGCCCAGTCCACCCACCAGGCCTGCGCACAAGTCTGAGAGGATGTCGCCAAACAGGTTGGTGGTGACGATGACATCAAATTGATGGGGATTCATCACCAGCTGCATACAGGCGTTATCGACGATCATCTCGTGGAATTCGATTTCCGGATAATTCGCAGCGACCTCACGCGCCACCTCAAGGAACAACCCGGAGCAAGACTTGATGATGTTGGCCTTGTGCACCGCGGTCACTTTCTTACGGCCTTTGCTACGAGCCAGCTCGAACGCATACCGCACGATGCGTTCGGAGGCAGTGCGTGTGACCCGAATGCTCGCCAGAGCGACTTCGCCGTCCTCCGAAATACTTTGTCCTTCTGGTAGGTACGCCCCTTCGGTATTTTCGCGCACCGTGATGATGTCGATATCTTCGAAGCGCGAACGGGTGCCTAGGAAACTGATCGCTGGTCGGACATTGGCATAGAGATCAAAGTGGCGGCGAAGGTGGACGTTGATCGATGAGAAGCCGCGGCCAATCGGCGTTGTCAGAGGGCCTTTAAGTGCGACGCCATGTTTGGCGATCGTCTCTATGGACTCGGGTGGCATCAGTTGCCCATGCTGCTGCAAGGCCTCCAAACCGGCCTCAACGAAGTCGTACTGAAAATTGCAGTCAAGGGCATCGAGTACGCGTAGCGTCGCTTGCATGATCTCAGGGCCGATGCCGTCACCCTTGATGATTGCGATGGTTTTGCTCATGGTCTCTTCCTTAACAGCGCTATGTCAGCCGCTGTATTGATTGGGTCACTGAGACTGGTGTCACGAGTCTGCTGATTGGCATTGACTGTCTGACGGCTTTCACCGCGGCAGAGTGCTGTGTTTCATCCTCCGCGCCGTGACTGCGCAGGTCATCGCGGATCAATTGACGGGCGACCTGAGTGGGTGTCAGTTCTCGCGCCGCACAAAACTAGTCAAGGATGCGGCTGTTACGGGCGAGCTACTGGATCAAGCGTGCAGTCATTTGTTTCATCGAAGACGCGCATTACATTAACATATAATGTTAATCGTATGCGGTGGCAAGGAGCGTTTTCATCTTGATGACGTTAGGGTGTTCGAACGTTTGTGCGTTACATGTTGAGGTAGCTTTTAGGCAGGAATAAAAGAGGACGAGTTGTGGCTCGGATCATTCTTGAAGTCGTACTGCCAAGCCAAAATCGGCGGACTCGCGAATGACCAAAAGCGCCCATAACCATCAGATCGATATCGTGTTCAGACTGATAGGATTGTAAGGCGAGTTCCACTCTCCCGCCGCAGATCTCGGTCCGAACGTCACACCCGGCGATTTGCAGAATGGCTCCTGCCGCATCGAGTCGTTCCAGATTCTTCGGCGTGTTGGCTGCGACCATGACCAGGTGCACGGGCAGCTTTGTGAGAACTGGACTCGCTGCCAGCATTTTCACCCCCATGTGCGTGTCCTCACTCCCGTCATAAGCAAGCATCAGGCTTCGTGGTGGGTTGAAGGAACAAGGGGTGAGCAGGATCGGCTTGTGCAAAGCATGGATGATGGTTTCGAGCTGGTTGAGTCGGGGACAGAACGAGCTGTGTTTTCCCATGACTAGCCAGCGCATGTCAGTTTTCATCTCGAGTAACCGCCCCAACAGTTCTCCGTCGCTTTGACGAAGTTCCGGCTGCATTACGCCATCCGCGATCGCTCTTTCTCGAGCGTTTTGCAGCATTATCAAGCCTTGCTTCAACGCCTGCTCATGGCGCTTTTCGTCCAGCGACATAGCTTCTAGCACGTGCGCCAGGCTGCCGGGCCGTATCTCTACGCCAGCGGGGCGGTCCACAACATTCAGGAGGGTTAACGGCAATACAAAGTTGAGACTGGCCCAAGCGGCGTAGTCGCAGACGGCCGAAGATGTAGTTGAACTGTCGATACAGGCCAATATGTGGGTCATCACAACCCTCATCTCGATGATCTTGATGAGCCGATCACCACGCGGGCTAAAAACGAAAATTACCCGCTCGGCGAGGGCGCCGCTTTTAGCGTGCCTGCGAGTGGGATCAGTCGCTGGACACCTGGCACGTCATAAATAGAAACGATCAACGTAGTGAAAATCCAGTATAGCAACGCCTGGAAAGCTGCTTGCAGGCAAGCTGTTCACTTTCGCACGACGCGGCGGACAAAAAGCCTGACGTCGTCAAAGGCAGGCACGATCGCCAGCGTCACCAGAACCATCGCGAGCGGTACCGTTGAGATGTAGCCAACGTGCTTGAACCCAAAGGCACCCACCACGCCGCCGAAGAAGAAATTCAGCGCGAGCAGTATCAGTATTTTGAGCCGGGTCCTATTGGCGAGAACTTTTGGATGCGTCGATGTGCTGACGGCATTCCAATAAAAGAGTTTTCCAAACTCAATACCGATATCCGTGATGATGCCGGTGATGTGCGTCGTTCGGATTTCGGCTTTGGAAATTTTGGTGATCACCGCGTTTTGTAGCCCCATGATGAAACACAGCAGCATCACGGTGACGGACACGAATAGACCATCCACGGTGGAGAGCTGGGCTCCCAGGAAGCCAAAGCAGATGAGCAAAAAGGCTTCGAGCAAGAGGGGCGCTGCAAACTCGCTGTGCATGCGTCTGCGGCGGGAATAATTGACCATGACCGCCGAGCATGCTGCCCCAATCAGAAAGGACAACAGGGCGCCGGTGCCACTGAGCACCAGGTCATAGGCTCCCAGCACACTGTTGTCTGCCATCGAGGAGACGATTCCCGTCATGTGTGAGGTGTACTGATGCACCGCCAGGAAACCACCGGCGTTGATTGCTCCCGCTACGAAGGCCAAGGCAAATCCAAGATGTCGGTTTGCATCTGTGGTACGCCGTCGCCCAGTGAGGCTCCTAACATATTTGATCGGCATTCATTCACCCCTATCCCAAGCGTATGAGGAGCAAGAAACCCAACCGATTATGCACATCAGATATCACCAGGTCCTCGCGATTTAGGCTGGTCTGCTCGTTGAGTGTTAAAGCCGCTGACTGTCGTTTTTTCTGATCGGTGATCAGGATTGCCTGAGATGGCGACTCTGTGTGGTGATTACCTGCTGGGGGAGCAGACGGGGATCCCGAACGCTTCACCCCGCGATCAGCCAAGAGTGGATGATCTTGCAAATGGCGGGCTGTCGATATTCAGGGCGTGCGGCGGACGGATGATCCCCGAGTGCGACAGCTGCCAACCGTGCAAAAGGTCGTGCAGCTGCGGCACATCAGCATGATTGACGTCAGCTTAGAGCGGGTAGTGCGTTGGGTAATGCAGCTTCGCAACGCCGGTGTCGATAGCGGCCTTGGCCACTGCGCCGGCTATTGCTCCGAGCAGGCGAGCATCGAGCGCTTTGGGGAGAATGTAATCGCGCCCAAACTCAAGCTTATCGACGTTGAACGCTTGCAGCACTTCCACAGGGGTAGGCTCTTTGGCCAATTGGCGCAGTGCTTCCACCGCCGCAATTTTCATCGCTTCGTTGATCCGGGTTGCCCGAACATCCAAGGTCCCGCGGAAGATGAACGGAAAGCCCAAAACGTTATTCACCTGGTTCGGGTAGTCAGAGCGACCGGTCGCCATGATCAGGTCATCACGTGTGGTCATGGCCAGCTCGTAGCTGATTTCAGGATCCGGGTTCGAGCAGGCAAACACGATCGGATTGGGTGCCATCGCTGCCAGCGCTTCAGCTGGAAGGAGATTGGCCCCAGACAAACCAACAAACACGTCAGCACCATTCATGGCTTCCATCAGCGTACGAGGGCCACCGTCGTTAACGAACTGTGCTTTGTATTGATTGAGGTCTTCCCGTGCGGAGTGGATGACACCGGTACGGTCGACCATGTACAGATTGCTTTTTTGAGCGCCGAGACTAAGCAGTAGGCGCATACAGGCCGTGGCTGCGGCACCAGCGCCGAGGCAAACAATTCTCGCGTTCTCCAGAGTCTTACCCTGGATCTCCAGTGCATTGAGCATACCGGCCGCGGTGACGATGGCAGTACCGTGTTGGTCGTCATGGAAGACCGGGATGCTGCACTGTTCGATCAGTGCTTCTTCGATTTCAAAGCACTCAGGGGCTTTTATGTCTTCCAGGTTGATGCCACCAAAGGTGTCAGCAATGCGCACGACTGTGTCGATAAACGCCTGGGAACTCTCAGCATTGACTTCGATATCGATCGAGTCGATGCCGGCAAAACGTTTGAACAGCAACGCTTTGCCTTCCATGACCGGCTTACTGGCCAAGGGGCCTAGATTGCCGAGGCCCAAAATGGCCGTACCGTTGGTGATCACGGCCACCAGATTCCCTTTTCCGGTAAAGCGATAGGCGTTCTCCGGGTCCTTCGCGATTTCGCGAACGGGCTCGGCTACGCCTGGGCTGTACGCCAGTGCGAGTTGAGCGGCTGTGTCGGCGGGCTTGGTCAGCTCAATGCTGATTTTCCCTGGGGTTGGGAATTCATGGTAATCCAGTGCAGCCTTCTTGAAGTCGATAGTCATGCGAGCCCCTAAAATTAGACGTTGATTACAATGCTATGTTAACACTATTATAATGCAAGGCAACGAGGTCCTGACCCACAGACCAGGGTCAAATTGCCGGCTTGAACGCTGCTGATGAAGGGGTTTGTCAGCCAGCGGACCAACTCTATTGGCCCTAAGACTTCAGGGCGGGCCTGTATTTCTTGGTCAATAGAGATCCTCCTGTGCTTGAACCCGTCTTAGGCCACCTCGTGTGGCCATTTTTTTGCGCGTTCGAATGCCCCAATGTGCCACGCCCTAAGCGCGGCACATTGGAATTCAGAGTTTTCTCATCGCTTCTTGGATTTGATCCGCGTACTTCGACAATTGCGTGAGTTCGTGACCCAGTTGCGTAGGGGCCTCTGCGTGGGTCATTTCGTCCAGATCAGCGTTGATCAGTGGTCTGGGTTGGGAGCGTGGTGAATTCCCGGAAAGGTATGCGGTGCGTCGATTCTTTCTTTGAGTGTGGCCGCATAGTCCTTCGCCCCTTGCTCGGTACGAAATTGAATGCTGCGGCTACCGAAACAAACAGACCAAAGCTCGTCGCTTTGACCGGACAGATGCTCAATTTTTACTGACATGATCAAACTCCCTGAGCGTAACTATCAGAAATGAACTTCGGCGGACTTGATACCCAGCTCGCGAAGCTCATGGATCAGATCATCGAGGCGTCCAAATGACTCAATCTCCTCGTTGTCATTGACCAGAAAATAGCTTCTCCCTGCATCCTTTTTGAAAAGAATGATCCACTCGTGCGTGTTGGCCGGATTGGCTATCACATGCGTGTCGAAGTGCATGCCTTCACCGTGTTTGGTTTTGACGTCTTCGCGTTTCATGCGGGGTCTCCGGGCATATGGTTTAGCTCTCTCTGCACCGAATCTACAGCGTTGCTGGTGTCGTACCGAGGCTAGGCCAATAGCTTTGCTATTATCACTACGTGTGAATAGTATGCACATGCCACCAGGGTGAGGCTAGTTATGATTGCGATACGAGAAGCTTGGAAAGCGGGCTTGTTAGGGCGCGAGCATTGGCTTCGAAATATCGTATCAGGGGTCATCGTCGGCGTCGTGGCGCTACCGTTGGCCATGGCATTTGCCATCGCCTCGGGCGTCAAGCCAGAGCAAGGGATCTACACGGCCATTGTTGGTGGTTTGTTGGTTTCGCTGTTCGGCGGAAGCCGGCTTCAGATTGCCGGCCCAACTGGGGCGTTCATCGTCATTTTGGCCAGCGTGACGGCCAAGTACGGTGTTGATGGCTTGCAGATCGCGACAATGATGGCTGGGGCAATTTTATTGCTGCTCGGCATCACCAAGCTTGGCGCACTTATCAAGTTCATCCCTGACCCCGTGATTGTGGGATTCACCGCCGGCATCGGGGTGATCATTTGGGTCGGGCAATGGAAAGACTTTTTGGGCTTGCCGAAAATCAGTGGCGACCATTTCCACGAGCGGCTGTGGCACCTCATTCAGGCCCTACCCAGCCTACATGTGCCCACGACACTGTTAGCGACCTTGAGCCTGGCGTTGGTGATACTCGCACCTAAAATACCAGGCGTAAGGCGCGTTCCCGGCCCCCTGATTGCTATGGTCGTTGTGACGGTGTTGCATTCTTATTTTCAATTCGACGGCGTGGCCACGATCGGGAATGCATTTGGAGGAATTCCCCAAGGACTGCCCAAAATTGGCCTTCCTGAAATAACGCTGCCGCAACTTATTGAATTGATTGGCCCGGCGTTCGCGATCGCGATGCTGGGGGCCATCGAGTCATTGCTGTCTGCTGTTGTCGCCGACGGCATGGCGGGTACCAAGCATGACTCCAATCAGGAGTTGATTGGCCAAGGCATCGCTAACCTGGTCACTCCCTTGTTCGGTGGTTTTGCTGCGACAGGCGCGATCGCTCGAACAGCGACCAACATCCGCAATGGCGGGACCAGTCCAATTGCGGGTCTTGCCCATGCGCTCACATTGGTTTTATTGATTTCTTTCCTGGCGCCTCTGGCCTCGGATATTCCGCTATGTACCTTGGCTGCGATCCTGTTTGTAGTTGCTTACAACATGAGTGAGTTGAAGCACTTCAAACGCATGGTCGAACGCGCCCCAAAAGCCGACGTCGCGATACTTCTCATAACCTTCAGCCTGACCGTTTTCAGTGATTTAACGATTGCCGTGAACATCGGGGTAATTCTCGCCATGCTGCAATTCATGCGTCGGATGGCGTCTTCTGTCGAGGTGCAGCGAATGGTCGATAAAGAGCTTGAGGTTGAGTTACAGATCAATGGACATGTTCGTCTTCCGCCTGGCGTTTTGGTTTATACCATTGAGGGTCCGCTCTTCTTTGGCGCAGCAGAAACCTTTGAGCGTGTTCTGGCTCAAACGCATACGGATCCAGGTACATTGATTATTCGTCTGAAGCGAGTTCCGTTCATGGATATAACGGGCTTGCAAACACTGCTCGAAGTCATTGAGCAGCTGCGCAAGCGCAGCATCGTCGTGAAGTTGTGTGAAGCCAACGAGAAAGTCCTCGGCAAGCTCGACAGGGCAGGGATTCTTCAGGCGCTCGGCTCAGAGCATTATCATGTTGACTTCAATGGTGCACTGGTCAGTTATGTCCAGATTAACAAGACTCAGGGCTAGAGGTGGGGGCCGGGGGCAGGAGTGAATGAGGCACGATGAGCGGGCATTTGTCGTGCCCGCTCATACATGGATGAATCATTTGCCATTGGCCGCAATTTTGCTTTTGGTAGCGTAGGACACGCCATGCGTCTCCAGGTAGTCCCTAATAAGCTGACGAACGACCTGAGAAGGCGTCAGATCCTGAGACGCACAAAGCTCCTCAAGTGCTTTTTTCTTGACGGGATCAATGAGCACAGTTAATCGTGCAGTCTTATTTTCCATTGGATTGCCTATACCCTAAATCGGTCGATGATAATCAAATTATAATAGTCGGGCATTCATTTGTCACCGGTTAGGTTCGCTACTGCTAGCTAGATTGGCCGTGGTCAAAAGGTGGCACCGAATAAACGCCTGCCAGCGATCACTGGGCGCCTTGACCGTGCCGTAATGCCCGACGCCAAACAGATCGCGCAACGCCTGTGGCCCGGCATAACTCAGTTGTCGTCCATAGCCAAAATTTCGCCCATCCGTCTACCTACCAATGCCATGATCAAACTCCGCTCGAAGCCAAAACCTTCGAAACTTTCCCCACGTCATCCCGCCAAGAATGTTGGGTGTTATCAGGGATCAAGGCCCCTGCGACCTGTGAGGGTTGTCCACTAACGCGGGACTGGCGACTCTTTACGACCGGGGGCTTGGGCATCTCATGATCTGGCCTCCTGAACACCTCCGAAGAAGTGGGTGGGTGGAGGCTGCACTGGCTGACGAGACCAACGCCGCGAGATCCTGAGTCAGGTGAAGGCAGTGAGGCGATGACCGGGGCGCGCCTGACTGTCAGTCAGGTGCAGTCCATTCCCTGGGCTGCTGCACCATCATCTGCATCGCTGTTGCTGGTGACTTCGGTATTTGTCACGCAGGTTGGCGCAGTGAAATGGCCAAGCGAATAGGTTGCTGCGGAGCAGCTATGAAAGGGGATGAGTTGCCGCAGTGGGCACACTGGTAAAAGTAGGCATCCATCACATCGCTGTGACCGTGCGAGCCGCCGGACGCTAATCGCACTTTGGGAGAACCACCACGGTGTGGCGTAGCCTTAAAGGTTCTGGCTACCTGGGTTGCTGTCAACGACAGCGCTTTGCCCGACCTTTTCTACGCCTGTGGAGAATTCGGGTCAAGGCTCGAATTGTTGGGAGTTCTGCGGCTGTGGATGAAATTATCCACCGATGGAAATCAATGGTTTTCCACAGACAATTACGTGGGCTTTAGATATTTTTAGTGAGGTCCATCCAAACAGGGCGGCTTTGCAGCTCTGTTTGGATGGGCCCGCGTGGACAAACGGATCACTGAGAAATGAGGACCGAGCGCTTACTCAGTTGCGCCACGTTTTGCTTTTAGGCGAGTGACATTCGCACCCGTCTGATTGGCTAATTCGCGTGGGCTGACATGCTTCTGCTGATTAGCCTCAAGGTAGCGACTCCACCAGTTCATGATCAGCCTGCGCTCCTCGATGAACTCTGCCTTGTGGATGTAAGCGGCGCGGACGTTGTTGCGTTCCTTGTGGCTCATCTGCCGCTCGATGGCTGTGTCCGTCCACAAACCTGACTCGATCAGTGCGCTGCAGGCCATCGAACGAAACCCATGCCCACAGATCTCGGATTTGGTGTCGTACCCCATCTTCCGAAGCGCGCTGTTCACCGTGTTTTCGGACATTGGTTTCCAAGACTTGGTATCGCCTGCCATCTTCGTACCCCTTGTGGAAAAGGGTACGCCTTCCAACGCTGGTCGCATGTCGGGTATTTCCCAGGCGCCACGTTTGAGGTCGAACTCGCTCCAGCGTGCGAAGCGCAGCTCGCTGGAGCGTACAAACACGTGCAGCGACAGCAAGACCGTCAGCCGGGTAAGTGCGCGACCTTTATAGGTGTCGATCCGTTCCTGCAATTCAGGCAAGCGCGATAAGGATAATGCGGGGCGGTGGACGACCCGCGAGGCTTTGATCGAGCCTACGAGGTCGTAAGCAGGGTTTACGGTGATAAGCCGGAGGCGCTTTGCCTCGTGCATGATGCTCTGCAGGTAGTTTTGTACCCTTAAAGCAATGTCTATCGTTCCGCGCTTCTTGATCGCTTCCAGGGGCCGCATAAGGTCGTGGGTTTCCAAATCGACAATGGCGCGAGCGCCGATCAGCGGGAAGAGGTGAGTTTTGAGGCGACTCATCACTGTCTTGGAATAGTCCGGTGCCCACTTGGCTGACATTTCCGTGCGCCAGTCCAGCGCAACGCGTTCAAAGGTGCGGCCCTTGATCAGAGCGTCCGTCCTGGCTTGGTTCTTGGCTCCTTTGGGGTCAATTCCATCCGCCAGCATTCGCTTCACCTCCAAGCGTTTGCGGCGCGCATCGGCGAGGCCAACGATAGGGTAGTTGCCGAATGAGGTCAGTCCTTCCCGTCTGTCAGGTTTCACATATCTGAGACGCCAGCCTTTGCGACCATAGGGTTGGACTTGAAGGTAAAGGCTGTCGCCGTCGAAAAGCTTGTAGGCGCGGTCTTTGGGCTTGGCCGAACGGCAAGCGGAGTCGGAGAGTGGAGCAGTGGTGCGCGACATAAGGGTATTCCCTTTTATCGAACTGACCTTTCTCCCAAGATCTCCCCTTAAAACGCAGCGCACCCACCGGAATCCGACGGAACGCCAAAACGAAAAAACCCGCCATAAGGCGGGTTTTTGGTGTTCAGAGATTTTGAAAGCCTTCTCCGAACCTTGTCTGGCTCCACGACCTGGACTCGAACCAGGGACCCAGTGATTAACAGTCACTTGCTCTACCAACTGAGCTATCGCGGAATGGCGTGTATGTTACTGATTCAAAAAGAGAAGTCAAGCACCTGCTGACAACTTGAGGAATTCATCGGGACGGACGGTGGTTTATCGGCGATTGGCGGTTACCAGAACGGCACCAGAGGTCTACCATGGCCGCCCGGAAGTGGTTACACGCGCTGCCGGCCATTCGCCGAAAAGGTACGCGCCATGAATCACCCAGCCCTCACACTTCGCAACAACGAGGTGTCCGCATGAGCATCGCTCAGATCAGCCTGCCCAAAGGGGTCGGTCCGCACGCCGAAAAACTGTTCGACGCCATCACTCAGGCCAGCACCGCTGACGAATTGAATCGCGCAGGCGGCAAGGCCGAAGGTTTTGTCCTGGGCCTGGAAAGCACCAAGGCCATCAAAAGCCAGGTCGCCGAATCGCTGTACGTCGCCTATGACGATGCAGCCAGCCAGCGCGCGACCGAACTGGCTTAACCGCCGAACGTCACGGTGGCGAGCATCAGTTTGGCGTAAAGCAGCGTCGCACCCAGCTGCACCAGCCACAAGGCCAGGCCGCCGAGGAACACACCCGCAGCCACTTGCAGCACCAGGTTACTGCTGCGTTTGGCCGGGACGCGGGGGATGAAGTCATTCAGGTCATCCAGGTCATCGCGCTCAGCGCGCAGGTCATCGTTTTTCATGTGGGTTCTCGTCAGAATTCCGGAATGTACATAGAACTTGTGGAAGCGGGCTGGCCCGCGATAGGGCCCTCACATTCAACACAGTTGTTGGTTGGCCGACCACCATCACGGGCAAGCCCGGCTCCCACAGTAATATGATGTGCAGTCTAGAGCGCTCGACCATGAGGTTGAGAATTATCTGAGCCAATAAAAAACGGGAAGCCCAGAGGCTTCCCGTTTTTCGTATTACCGTACGACTCAGATCACCGCAACGATGGCCTTGGTCACGACATCAATGTTGTTCTGGTTCAACGCGGCGACGCAGATGCGGCCGGTGTCCAGGGCATAGATGCCGAACTCGTTGCGCAGACGGGTGACTTGCTCAACCGTCAGGCCGGAGTAGGAGAACATGCCGCGCTGACGCCCCACAAAGCTGAAATCGCGCTGTGGCGCGTTTTTCGCCAGCAGGTCAACCATCTGGGTGCGCATGCCGCGAATCCGCAGGCGCATTTCGGCCAGTTCTTCTTCCCACTTGGCGCGCAGCTCCGGGCTGTTCAGCACAGCGGCGACGATGCTTGCACCGTGGGTCGGCGGGTTGGAGTAGTTGGTGCGGATCACGCGTTTGACTTGCGACAGCACGCGCGCGCTTTCCTCTTTCGATTCGCTGACGATCGACAGGGCGCCCACGCGCTCGCCGTACAGCGAGAAGGATTTGGAGAACGAGCTGGAGACGAAGAAGGTCAGGTCCGATTCAGCGAACAGACGCACGGCGGCGGCGTCTTCGTCGATGCCATCGCCAAAGCCCTGGTAGGCCATGTCGAGGAACGGTACGTGACCCTTGGCCTTCACGGCTTCCAGAACGTTTTTCCAGTCCGCCGGGCTCAGGTCCACGCCGGTCGGGTTGTGGCAGCAGGCGTGCAGCACAACGATCGAGCCGTTCGGCAGGGCGTTCAGGTCTTCCAGCAGGCCGACACGGTTAACGTCGTGGGTCGCGGCGTCGTAGTAGCGATAGTTCTGCACCGGGAAACCGGCGGTTTCGAACAGCGCGCGGTGGTTTTCCCAGCTTGGGTCGCTGATCGCCACGACAGCGTTCGGCAGCAGTTGCTTGAGGAAGTCGGCACCGATTTTCAGTGCGCCAGTACCGCCAACGGCCTGAGTGGTGATGACACGGCCAGCAGCGATCAGCGGCGAATCATTGCCAAACAGCAGTTTCTGAACGGCCTGGTCGTAAGCCGCGATGCCATCGATCGGCAAGTAGCCACGGGAAGCGTGTTGAGCGACGCGAATCGTCTCGGCTTCGACAACGGCGCGCAGGAGTGGAATTCGCCCCTCCTCGTTGCAGTAAACACCGACCCCCAGGTTGACCTTGTTGGTACGGGTATCGGCGTTGAATGCTTCGTTGAGGCCCAGGATTGGATCGCGTGGTGCCATTTCGACAGCGGAGAACAGGCTCATTTTTGCGGCGGCTCTGAATGGAGAGTGGAGGGACGTGTCGCGCTCCAGCCGAATGCACTAGAGCGGTGCACAAACGGGGAGCTAGTATAGAGGCCATCTGCGATTGATGGCGACAGTCGATTTGGCTTTTACCGTAAGTTTTCCCGATTATTTTTCGACCGTTAGTCGATTGATCCCGTCAAAGACTTCAAGGGATGTAGGACGTTTGCCTTGAAAGCGAGGGCAATCGGCTCCACATTGAGCACAATCCAGTTTTTTCCTCGGGCGACGTCGGTCGTTTGTGGTCTTTTTCGTAGCTGTCCGGCTTGACCGGACGGGCGCGACCCAGAGGGTATTTCATGTCTGAATTCCAGCTAGTCACCCGCTTCGAGCCCGCCGGCGATCAGCCGGAAGCCATTCGCCTGATGGTCGAGGGCATTGAAGCCGGGCTGGCGCACCAGACATTGCTCGGTGTGACCGGTTCGGGCAAGACGTTCAGCATTGCCAACGTCATCGCCCAGGTTCAGCGCCCGACACTGGTGCTGGCGCCGAACAAGACCCTGGCCGCGCAGTTGTACGGTGAATTCAAGGCGTTTTTTCCGAACAACGCCGTCGAATACTTCGTGTCCTACTACGACTACTACCAGCCCGAAGCCTACGTGCCGTCCTCGGACACCTTCATCGAGAAAGACGCCTCGATCAACGATCACATCGAGCAGATGCGACTCTCGGCGACCAAAGCGTTGCTGGAGCGCAAGGACGCGATCATCGTCACCACGGTGTCGTGCATCTACGGTCTGGGCAGTCCGGAAACTTATTTGAAAATGGTGCTGCACGTGGATCGGGGTGACAAGCTCGATCAGCGCGCTTTACTGCGTCGCCTGGCAGACCTGCAATACACCCGCAACGACATGGATTTCGCCCGAGCGACCTTCCGCGTGCGCGGTGATGTGATCGACATCCACCCGGCAGAATCCGATTTCGAAGCGATCCGCATCGAGCTGTTCGATGACGAAGTCGAGAGCCTGTCGGCCTTCGATCCGCTGACCGGCGAGGTGATTCGCAAGCTGCCGCGCTTCACCTTCTACCCGAAAAGCCACTACGTGACGCCGCGAGAAACCCTGCTCGGTGCCATTGAAGGGATCAAGGTCGAGTTGCAGGAGCGCCTGGAATACCTGCGCTCCAACAACAAACTGGTGGAAGCGCAACGTCTTGAGCAACGCACGCGCTTCGACCTGGAGATGATCCTCGAGCTGGGCTACTGCAACGGCATCGAAAACTACTCGCGCTACCTGTCGGGCCGTGCGTCCGGTGAGGCACCGCCGACCTTGTTCGATTACTTGCCGGCCGATGCCTTGCTGGTGATCGACGAGTCTCATGTCAGCGTGCCGCAGGTCGGCGCCATGTATAAGGGCGACCGTTCGCGTAAAGAAACCCTGGTGGAGTACGGCTTCCGTCTGCCCTCGGCGCTGGACAACCGGCCGATGCGCTTCGACGAGTTCGAAGGCATCAGCCCGCAGACGATTTTTGTCTCGGCGACGCCGGGCAACTACGAGGCAGAGCACGCCGGTCGGGTCGTCGAGCAACTGGTGCGCCCGACCGGGCTGGTGGACCCGCAAATCGAAATCCGTCCGGCGCTGACTCAGGTCGACGATTTGCTTTCGGAAATCACCAAGCGCGTCGCCCTCGAAGAGCGGGTGTTGGTCACCACGCTGACCAAGCGCATGTCCGAAGACTTGACCGATTACCTGGCCGACCACGGCGTGCGTGTGCGTTATCTGCACTCGGACATCGACACTGTGGAGCGCGTGGAAATCATCCGCGATTTGCGACTCGGAACCTTTGATGTGCTGGTGGGGATCAACCTGCTGCGTGAAGGCCTGGACATGCCGGAGGTTTCGCTGGTGGCGATCCTTGATGCGGACAAGGAGGGCTTCCTGCGTTCCGAGCGCTCGCTGATCCAGACCATCGGTCGCGCGGCGCGTAACCTCAACGGTCGGGCGATTCTGTACGCGGACCGCATCACCGGCTCCATGGAGCGGGCCATCGGTGAAACCGAACGTCGACGCGACAAGCAGATTGCCTTCAACCTGGCCAACGGCATTACGCCGAAAGGTGTGTTCAAGGACGTTGCCGACATCATGGAAGGCGCCACCGTGCCAGGCTCGCGCAGCAAGAAGCGCAAAGGCATGGCCAAGGCCGCCGAGGAAAGCGCCAAGTACGAAGCGGAATTGCGTTCGCCGGGAGAGGTCGCCAAGCGCATCAAGGCCCTTGAAGAGAAGATGTACGCCTTGGCGCGCGACCTGGAATTCGAAGCGGCGGCGCAGATGCGCGATGAAATTACCAAGCTGCGGGATCGGTTGATTGCTGTTTGAGATTTGCAGTGCCTGTCAGGCCGCCATCGCGAGCAGGCTCGCTCCCACAGTTGACCCAGTGAGCGTGATCCAATCTGGGAGCGAGCCTGCTCGCGATGAGGCCAGTCTTGACGACACAATACTCAACTAGTGCGCCTCGCCAGCCTTCAACCCCGCCGGTAATTGCTTGGTCAGCAACACCGCAATCATGCTGATCCCCAGCGCAATCCCGACAAAATGAAACGCATCGTTGTAAGCCATGATCGACGCCTGTTGATGGGCGATCTCACTGAGTTTGCCCAGCGCCGCCGTTTCACTGCCAAACCGGTCGGTCAGCGACGCCATGCGCTCGGCGACCTGCGGGTTGCTCGGCACGATGGATTCACGCAAGTAATCGAAGTAGGTCTTGGTCCGCGCATCCAGCAAGGTGGCGAGGAGGGCGATGCCGATTGCGCCGCCGAGGTTGCGCAGGATGTTGAACAGGCTCGACGCCGAGCCCGCATCCTGCGGCAGGATGTACGCGGTGGCGATCAGCGAGATGGTCACCATGATCAGCGGCTGGCCGAGTGCGCGGATGATCTGGATCTGATTGAACTGCGGTCCGGCAAAGTCCGGGTTCAGCACACCCGAGGAAAAACTCGCCAGGCCGAACAACCCGAAGCCCAGCGTGCACAGCCATTTCGGCGAGACGTATTTCATCAGCTTGGGCACCAGCGGAATCAGGAACAGCTGTGGCACGCCCATCCACATGATCACTTCGCCGATCTGCAGGGCGTTATAATTCTGGATCTGCGCCAGGTACAGCGGCAACAGAAAGATCGAACCGTACAGCCCGACGCCCATTCCCAGGCTGGAGATACTCGATAAACCGAAGTTGCGATTGCCCAGGATGCCGAGGTTGATCAGCGGGTTGGGCTTGGAAAATTGCACGATCACAAAGGTGATCAGGCTGATCAGGGCGATGCTGCCGAGCGCAACGATCAGGTCCGATTCCAGCCAGTCCTTGCGATGGCCTTCTTCCAGAAACACCTGCAAACAACCGAGTCCGATACCCAGGGTGACAATCCCCGTGTAGTCGGTGCTTTTCAGCAGTTCCCAGTGCGCTTCTTTTTTCTCCAGGCCATACATCAGGCCGGCGATCATGATCAGGCCCGGCGGGATGTTGATGTAGAAGATGTATTCCCAGCCCCAGTTCTCCGTCAGCCAGCCGCCGAGTGTCGGTCCGATGGACGGCGCGAACGTTGCGGTCATGGCGAACATCGCCATGCCTTTGGCGCGGTGGTGCTCGGGAAGCTTGATCAGCGTCAGGGTGAACGCCAGAGGAATCAACGCGCCGCCGGTGAAGCCTTGCAGTGCGCGGAAAATGATCATGCTTTCCAGGCTCCACGCCATCGAGCAGAGCAGGGACGCGGCAAGGAATCCAAGCGAAACCCATACCGCCAGTCGACGCGCCGAGAGCAGCTGCACCAGCCACGCCGTCAGCGGAATCATGATGATTTCCGCGACCAGGTACGACGTGGAAATCCAGGATCCTTCTTCCAGGGTCGCCGACAGCGCGCCCTGAATATCCTTGAGCGACGAATTGGTGATCTGAATGTCGAGCACCGCCATGAACGCGCCGAGCATCACACTCATCACCGCGATCCAGTCCCGCCGGGTCGGTTCGCCGGCCGGGCGGATCAGTTGATCACCGGCCATCGTCAGGGGCGTCTTTGATGTTCACTTTGGCGGTAACCGACATGCCCGGACGAATCTTTCCGTGCAGCGGGTTGTCCGCGGCGAACGTCAGTTTTACCGGAATCCGTTGTACGACTTTGGTGAAATTGCCGGTGGCATTGTCCGGCGGCAACAGGCTGAACTGCGCGCCTGAGGCCGCGAACAGGCTGTCGACCCGCGCTTCAATCGGTGTGTCGCTGTAGGCGTCGAACGTCAGTTCGGCTTTCTGGCCGGGCTGCATGTGGCCGATCTGGGTTTCCTTGAAGTTCGCCTGAATCCAGATGTCCTGATCCGGGACGATCGACAGCAAATAAGCGCCGGCCTGCACATACTGGCCTTCGCGGGCGGCGCGCTGGCCGATCAGGCCGCTGATGGGGGCGTGGATTTCGCTGCGGGTCAGGTTCAGTTCAGCCTGGGCCAGATCGGTTTTGGCGTTGGCGATCATGGCGTCGAGGCGCTTGATTTCGGCGCTCAGGGAATTGACTTGCTGGCGCTGGCTTTGAGCATCCGCCTGGGCTTTGGTTACCTGTGAGCGGGCGATGTGGTTGTCGGCGGAAAGGGTGGTGACTCGCTCTTCGGAAACGTAGCCCGGTTTGCGCAGGGTTTGCGCGCGGGACAAATCGATTTGCGAGCGACCGAGGCTGGCTTGACTGGAGGCCACTTGCGCCTCGCTCGCGGCAATCAGGCTGGCTTGCTGGGTCAGTTTGCTCTGGGCTTGCAGGCGTTCGGCCTGGCGAGTGGCGAGGGCGGCGTTGGCGCGGTCGACGGCGAGGTGGAAGTCATCGCCTTCGAGCTTGATCAGCAACTGGCCTTTCTCGACGTGCTGGTTGTCCTGCACCAGCACCTGATCGATGCGCGCGCCCAACTGGCTCGACACACGGGTGATCTCGCCCTGGACGTAAGCGTTGTCGGTGCTCTCATAAAACCGTCCCTTGAAGAACCACTGGGCAAAGAAGCCGCCGGCAATCAGCAGGACGATCAACAGGAAAATAAACAGGCGACGCTTGAGTTGGGCAGGCATGGGGCAAACTGTAGTCGAGAAATTGTAAGGAAAGTTATCAGCAGGCGAATCTGGCATACAGTCGATAGTGGGTAAATGCCATCGGCTGATAATCCATCATTCATCCCGGCCCGAGCCCGTTGTAGACGCAAACTTGGCTTAAATGCCCTGTTCGCTGGAGCCGGGCGGGCAACGCCTGTTACCATTCGCCCTTTGTTTTATCTTCATTTCGAGACTTGCCATGACCACCGTCCGCACGCGCATCGCGCCATCGCCTACCGGGGACCCCCACGTAGGTACCGCTTACATCGCTTTGTTCAACTACTGCTTTGCCAAGCAGCACGGCGGTGAGTTCATCCTGCGGATCGAAGACACCGATCAATTGCGTTCGACCCGCGAGTCCGAACAGCAGATTTTCGACGCCCTGCGCTGGTTGGGGATCGACTGGAGCGAAGGCCCGGACGTCGGCGGCCCGCACGGTCCGTACCGTCAGAGCGAGCGCGGCGACATCTATCAGAAGTACTGCCAGCAACTGGTCGAAATGGGTCACGCCTTCCCGTGCTTCTGCACCGCCGAAGAACTGGACCAGATGCGCGCCGAGCAAATGGCTCGCGGTGAAACCCCGCGATACGACGGCCGTGCACTGTTGCTGTCCAAGGAAGAGGTCGCGCGCCGCCTGGCCGCCGGCGAGCCACATGTGATCCGTATGAAAGTGCCAAGCGAAGGCGTGTGCGTGGTGCCGGACATGCTGCGTGGCGACGTCGAGATCCCGTGGGATCGCATGGACATGCAAGTGCTGATGAAGACCGACGGCCTGCCGACGTACTTCCTGGCCAACGTGGTCGATGACCACCTGATGGGCATCACCCACGTCCTGCGCGGCGAAGAATGGCTGCCTTCGGCACCGAAACTGATTCTTCTGTACGAATACTTCGGTTGGGAGCAACCGGAGCTGTGCTACATGCCGCTGCTGCGTAACCCGGACAAGAGCAAGCTGTCCAAGCGCAAGAACCCCACCTCTGTGACGTTCTACGAGCGTATGGGCTTCATGCCGGAAGCGATGCTCAACTACCTCGGGCGCATGGGCTGGTCGATGCCGGACGAGCGCGAGAAGTTCTCGCTGCAAGAAATGGTCGACAACTTCGACCTGAGCCGCGTCTCCCTCGGCGGGCCGATTTTCGACATCGAGAAGCTGTCGTGGCTCAACGGCCAGTGGCTGCGTGATTTGCCGGTGGCAGAGTTCGCTTCGCGCCTGCAAACCTGGGCACTCAACCCTGAATACATGATGAAGATCGCGCCGCACGTGCAGGGTCGCGTCGAGACTTTCAGCCAGGTCGCACCGCTGGCCGGATTCTTCTTCGCCGGGGGCGTGAACCCGGATGCCAAGCTGTTTGAATCGAAGAAGCTGTCGGGCGACCAGGTGCGTCAGCTGATGCAACTGATTCTGTGGAAGCTGGAAAGCCTGCGTCAGTGGGAGAAGGACAGCATCACCGCGACGATTCAGGCGGTGGTCGAATCCCTCGAGCTGAAACTGCGTGACGCCATGCCGCTGATGTTCGCTGCCATCACTGGCCAGGCCAGTTCGGTATCGGTGCTGGATGCGATGGAAATCCTCGGCCCGGACCTGACGCGTTTCCGTCTGCGCCAGGCGATCGACCTGCTGGGCGGCGTGTCGAAGAAAGAAAACAAAGAGTGGGAAAAACTCCTCGGCAACATCGCCTGATCCACACAGGAGGAGCTGGAGCAGGCTGCGATCTTTTGATCTTGCTCATCGGCGTAGCCAAAAAGATCGCAGGCTGCGCCAGCTTCTACAGACCCGTGTTCTTTCCGAAGTCCCCCGTTTTCCGGGGGGAGGGCGGTAAGTGATTGTTATGTCGGCAAAAAACTTTGGAAATTGTTAAAAATAAATTTGACACGTTTCCAAAGCGCCATTAAGATTCGCCCCGTCCTCAGCGATGAGGGGCTATAGCTCAGCTGGGAGAGCGCTTGCATGGCATGCAAGAGGTCGACGGTTCGATCCCGTCTAGCTCCACCAATTTACACTTCAAGGTCTGGCCACACCGGCCTTGAAGCGATCAACACTCAGCGTTGATCTGTTGTATAGAAGGGTTTGCGTCCCCTTCGTCTAGTGGCCTAGGACACCGCCCTTTCACGGCGGTAACAGGGGTTCGAGTCCCCTAGGGGACGCCAGTTTTACAGAAGCGATGTTGCAAGATGTCGCTCCGCCGCGAGGCGAAAAATCCGGGGCTATAGCTCAGCTGGGAGAGCGCCTGCATGGCATGCAGGAGGTCAGCGGTTCGATCCCGCTTAGCTCCACCAATTTTACAGTTCAAGGTCTGGCCACACCGGCCTTGAATCGATCAGCCCTCAGCACTGATCAGTTGTATAGAAGGTTTTGCGTCCCCTTCGTCTAGTGGCCTAGGACACCGCCCTTTCACGGCGGTAACAGGGGTTCGAGTCCCCTAGGGGACGCCACGATTACCCGCTCTGCGGGATTTTATAAGGGTCATTCAATTATTGAATGGCCCTTTTGTTTGTCTGGCGTTTGGCCAAATCCCCTCATTTCTTTCAAACTGTGCTTCAGACCAACGGTCACACCCACGACTTGCGTAAAATTATTATGAGAATAATATTCTAGTCGTAATATTCGGAGGCAACGATGAACGATAAAAAAGCTCAAACCCGCGAACGCATCCTCAAGGCCGCCAGCGCAGCGCTGATTCAGCGCGGCCCGGCCGAACCGAGCGTGGGCGAAGTGATGGGCGCAGCCGGCCTGACGGTGGGCGGCTTCTATGCGCACTTCGAAAGCAAGGACGCAATGATGCTGGAAGCGTTCAAGCAACTGCTCGGTCATCGCCGTGGCCTGATCGCCGACATGGACACCGAATTGACCGGCGAAGAACGTCGCGCCTTGGTCGCTGCGTTTTACCTGTCACGCAAACACCGTGATTCCTCTGAGTCGGCATGCCCGATCCCGGCGTCTGTCGGTGAGCTGGGTCGCCTGCCGGACGCGTTTCGCGTGGCGTTGAATGAGCATGTGGAAATGATGGTCGCGCAGTTGGCGGCCAGCCCGGAAGACACCGACAAAGCCTTGGCCGACATGGCCTTGATGGTGGGTGGTTTGGCTCTGGCGCGAGCGTTGGGGCCGGGAGAGTTATCCGATCGATTGCTGCGTGCCGCCAAGTCGGCGGTGATATGACCTGAAGGCAATGGCCTGAGGAGTGAGAGCGATGAGCACGTTAAAGTGGGTTCGTGGCGTTAATGGCACCTTGGGCTGGTTTGCACCGAAACTGGTCGCAAGCAAAATGCGACTGGCATTCATGACGCCGCGGGATCTGCCGCCGCGAGACTGGGAATTGCCGCTGCTGGCGAAATCCGAGCGCATCACTTTACGCTTCGGCCTTTCAGCGTTGCGCTGGGGGCAAGGCCCGGCGGTGTTGCTGATGCACGGTTGGGAAGGCCGGCCGACGCAGTTTGCCAGCCTGATTACCGCGCTGGTGGATGCCGGTTACACCGTCGTCGCGTTGGATGGCCCTGCCCATGGTCGCTCACCGGGCAATGAAGCAAACGTCGCGCTGTTCGCCCGGGCCATGCTTGAGGCCGCCGCCGAGTTGCCGCCGCTGCAGGCGGTCATCGGTCACTCGATGGGCGGTGCCAGTGCCATGCTCGCCGTTCAGTTGGGTTTGCGCACTGAAACCCTGGTGACGATTGCTGCGCCGGCGCGAATTCTCGCGGTGCTGCGTGGTTTTGCCCGTTACGTGCGACTGCCGCCAAAAGCCCGTTCGGCGTTCATCCGCCAGGTAGAGAAAGACGTTGGCATGCGTGCCGCTGCACTGGATGTCTCGCACTATCAACTCGACATGCCCGGGCTGATCGTTCACGCCGAAGACGACTGCTTCGTTCCGGTCAAGGAGTCCCAGCTGATCCACGAAGCCTGGTTCGACAGCCGTCTGTTGCGACTGGAAGAAGGCGGTCATCAACGGGTATTGGCTGACCCTCGGGTGATTGATGGCGTGTTATCACTGCTGGCCGGCCGCAGCCTGCAATCGCGCCAATCGGCCTGAGCATCCGTTACACTGCCCCGGTCGACATAATCTGACCGGGAGTGGGGCATGGGCTGGGATCGGGCAACGCCATTTATCATTGATCTGGAGGTGGGCGCCGAGGACATCGACGGGTTGGGTCACGCGAACAACGCGGTGTATGTGACCTGGCTCGAGCGCTGCGCCTGGCGCCACTCTCAGCGGCTTGGCCTGGACCTGGTCGAGTACCGGCGGCTTGATCGGGCGATGGCGGTGGTGCGGCACGAGATCGATTACCTGGCTGCGGCCTATGAGGGCGATGAGTTGCAACTGGCGACCTGGATCGTCGATTGGGACCAGCGTCTGAAAATGACCCGGCACTTCCAGCTGAAACGCCCCAGCGACAACACCACGTTGCTGCGAGCGCAGACCACGTTTGTCTGTATCGAATTGTCCACGGGCAAGCCCAAGCGCATGCCCGCCGAATTCATCGAAGGCTACGGCCCGGCGTTGCAGGTTCCGAGCTGACACGATCGCTGTGGCGAGGGAGCAAGCTCCCTCGCCACAGCGGTATGAACAAGTCTTTCGACAGGGAATCCAGTAAACTGCCGCACGTTTTTCGTCGAGTGTGTTTTTCATGCAAATTGCTTTGGCACCCATGGAGGGGTTGGTCGACAACATCCTGCGGGACGTGCTGACCCGTGTGGGCGGTATCGATTGGTGCGTCACCGAGTTCATCCGGATCAACGATCAGTTGCTCACACCTGCCTATTTCCACAAGTTCGGCCCTGAATTGCTGACGGGCGCACGCACGGCGTCTGGCGTGCCTTTGCGCGTGCAGCTATTGGGCTCCGATCCGGTGTGCCTGGCGGAAAACGCCGCGCTGGCCTGCGAGCTGGGCTCCGAAGTCATCGACCTGAATTTCGGTTGCCCGGCCAAAACCGTCAACAAGTCGCGCGGTGGCGCGGTGTTGCTCAAAGAGCCTGAGCTGCTGAACCAGATCGTCGAGCATGTCCGCCGCGCCGTTCCAGCGCACATTCCGGTCACTGCGAAAATGCGCCTGGGCTTCGACAGCCCCGACGGTTCGCTGGTCTGCGCCACGGCCCTGGCCGAAGGCGGCGCGGAACACATCGTGGTGCATGCGCGGACCAAGATGGACGGTTACAAACCACCGGCACATTGGGAGTGGATTCCCCGAGTGCAGGAGGTGGTCAAGGTTCCGGTGTTCGCCAATGGTGATATCTGGAGCGTCGAGGACTGGCGCCGTTGCCGAGAAATCAGCGGCGTGGAAGACATCATGCTCGGCCGCGGGCTGGTGTCACGTCCGGACCTGGCCCGGCAAATCGCTGCCGCCCGTGCCGGTGAAGAAGTGGTCGAAATGAGCTGGGCCGAACTGCTGCCGCTGATTCAGGATTTCTGGCTGCAAGCCAAGGCGCAGATGACGGCGCGCCAATCGCCGGGTCGCCTGAAGCAGTGGCTGGCGATGCTGACGCGCAATTATCCCGAAGCGGTTGAGCTGTTCACCGTCCTGCGCCGTGAAACCGAACTGGATCAGGTCTCGCGTTTGCTGGGGTTACAGGTGTTGGAGGCGGCTTAAAAAAATTTGAAAAAATCTCTTGAAAAGCAATCGGCGGTCCTTATTTAAGGATTACGCGATGCCGAATTCGGGTCGCGGAGACAAAAAAACTTGCTGATATGTTTTCAGGAGATTTGAATCATGAGCACTGCATTTTCCATGGCACCACTGTTCCGTTCCTCGGTCGGTTTCGATCGTTTCAACGACCTTTTCGAAACCGCACTGCGCAATGAGCCAGGCAGCACCTATCCACCTTACAACGTTGAAAAACACGGCGACGACCAATACCGCATCGTCGTAGCGGCCGCCGGTTTCCAGGAAGAAGACCTGGAACTGCAAGTGGAAAAAGGTGTGCTGACCATCAGTGGCGGCAAACGTGACGCGAACGAAGGCGTCACTTATCTGTACCAGGGCATCGCGCAGCGGGCCTTCAAACTGTCCTTCCGCCTGGCGGACCATATCGAAATCAAGGCCGCCGGCCTGAGCAACGGTCTGTTGAGCATCGACCTGTTGAGGGTGGTTCCGGAAGAGGCGAAAGCCAAACGTATCCCGATCAACGGGACGCAAAAACCAGCACTGCAGCACTAAGGCAGGGCAATGAAAAGGGCGCCAATGGCGCCCTTTTTTTCTTTTTCCATGTAGGAGCTGCCGAAGGCAGCTCCTACACCGTCCGCTTTATTTCAGAAGCTTCTGAAACGCCTCCACCGGCAGCGGCGAACTGTGCAAATACCCTTGATAAAAATGGCAACCCAGCCCCTGCAAGAACTCAAGCTGCTCCGGGGTTTCCACCCCTTCGGCAATCACTTTCAATTGCAGGCTGCGAGCCATGGCGACGATGGCGCGGATGATTTCGGCATCGTTGGGGTCGGTGGTGGCGTCGCGGATGAATGACTGGTCGATTTTCAGCGTGTCCACCGGCAGTCGCTTGAGGTAGGTCAGCGAGGAATAACCGGTGCCGAAGTCGTCCATGGCGAAGCTCACGCCGATTTTTTTCAAGCGACGCATTTTGCTGATGGTGTCTTCCAGATTCTGGATGACGATGCCTTCGGTGATTTCCAGTTTCAGCAGCGAGCAGGGGAGGCCGTGGCTGAAGAGGCTGTGCTCGATGCGCTCGACGAAGTCGTTCTGGCGGAATTGCCGCGGGCTGATGTTCACGCACAGGCTGAAATTCAATGGGTCGATCAGGCCCTTGGCGATCAACTTTTTAAAGGCCGCGCACACTTCGTCGACGATCCAGGTGCCGACCTCCAGAATCAACCCGCTGTCTTCCAGCACCTTGATGAATTCGGTCGGCGATTGGGCGCCGAGTTCCGGGTGGCACCAGCGCACCAGCGCTTCGGCGCCGACGATACGGTTGTCGCGAGCATCCACTTGAGGCTGGTAATGCACCTCGAACTCGCCCCGGGAAAGGGCCAGGCGCAAGTCGGTTTCCATGCGCAGGCGTTCACTGGCGGCCTTCTGCATGGTGTTGTGGTACATCTGCGTGGTGTTGCGCCCGGAATCCTTGGCCCGATAAAGCGCAATGTCGGCGCGTTTGAGCAGGTCGGTCGGGGTCGAGCCGTGATCGGGAATCAGCGCGATGCCGATACTCGGCGTCACTTGCAGGCGTTGACCATCAAGGAACATCGGTTCGGACAACAGCTCGCGCAAGGTGTCCGCGAGGTCACGGACCTGGGCGCTGACTTCATTACGCGAGCCTTCCAGGCCGCTGAGCAACACCACGAATTCGTCGCCGCCCAGCCGGGCGACGGTGTCTTCCATGCGCACGCTGGCTTCAAGGCGGGCGGTGATGATCTTCAGCACCGTGTCGCCCACCGGGTGGCCGAGCGAATCGTTGATGTGCTTGAAGTGGTCGAGATCGAGAAACATAAGGGCGCCACGCAGGTTGTGGCGTTTGAGCAGGGCGATCTGCTGGCTCAGGCGGTCCATCAACAGTGCGCGGTTCGGCAGGTTGGTCAGCGGGTCGTGGTAGGCCAGGTGACGGATCTGCGCTTCGGCGTTTTTCAGCAGGCTGACGTCCCGCGCGGTCAGCAGCAGGCAAGCGGTTTCGTTGAGCGTGATCGGTTCCACCGACACTTCGACGGTCAGCAGTTCGCCGCGCTTGTTGCGGCCGAGCATTTCCTGGTGATGCACCCGGCCCTTGATCTGTAGCTCGGCCAGCAGCGCCGAGCGTTGTTTTTCTTCGGCCCAGATGCCGACCTGGTAGACCGTGCGGCCGACCACTTCATCGGCGCGATAGCCGGTCAGTCGGCAGAAACCATCATTGACCTCCAGATAACGCCCGGTGTCGCGCTCGGTGATGGTGATGGCGTCAGGGCTGGAGTGGAAGGCCTTGGCGAACTTCTCTTCGCTGGCCTTGAGCGCCGCTTCCGAACGTTGTTGCTGGGTGATGTCGCGCAAGGTGGTGACGATGCACGGCTGGTCGCCGACGCTGATCTGTCGACTGGATATCACGCAGGTCAGCGATTGACCGTCCTTGTGCTGAACGAGGATGGCCACGTTGTTCAGGCCCTGTTCGCGGATGACTTGCTCGATCCGGCGCAGGCTTTTTGCCGACGCGTCCCACAGGCCGATTTCGTCGGCGCTGCGGCCAATCACCTCGACGGTGCTCCAGCCGAAGGTCTGGGTAAAACTGGAGTTGATCTCGATGAACTGGCCGGTGTCCTGGCGAGTGACGCAGATCGGGTCCGGACTGACCTGGAACAGGGTGGCAAACTTTTCTTCGGAGGCGACCAGTTTCTGTTCGCGCTCGACCTGATCGGTGATGTCCAGCAAGGTGCCGGCCATGCGCAACGGGGCGCCGTTTTCATCGCGATAGAGGCGGGCGCGGCTTTCCAGGTAGCGCGAAGTGCCGTCCTCAAGTTGCACGCGGTAGGTCAGCTGATAGTTGCCCGCCGGGCCTTCACGCAGGCTGCGGTAGGCATCGCGCATGCTGTCGCGCTCTTCGCCGGGCACGCCTTCGAAAAACGCTTCGAACGACTCATGGAACGGTATGGGATCCAGCCCGTGCAGTTGCGCGGCCCGGGCCGAGCCGTAAAGCATGCCGCTGGGAATGTGCCAGTCCCAAGTGCCGAGTTGTGCCGAGTCCAGCGCCAGATCAAGGCGTTCCTGGCTGTCTTTCAGGGCGAGCTCGGCGATCTTGCGCTCAGTGGTGTCGAGGAAGGTGCTGAGCAGAAAGGGCTGGCCCTCGAGTTCGACTTTCTGCGCGCTGAGGATGCCGTCGTGGACCTGGCCATTGCTGGCCCGAAACTGCACTTCCATACTGACCAATTCGCCTTTGGCCTTGGTCGCCTTGACCAGTTTCTCCCGTTGCTCAGGGTGAACCCACAAACCCAGTTCAATGGTGGTGCGGCCAATCGCGTTTTGCACCGGCCAGCCGAACAGGCTTTCGAAATACTGGTTGGCTTCGGTGATCAAGCCGTCTTCCTGGCGGGTCAGCAGCACCATGTTCGGACACAGGTGAAACAGCGTCGCGAAACGTTTTTCCGAGCTGCTCAGGGCCTGTTCACGCTGGCGCTGATGGGTGATTTCGCGGATCACCCCGATCATGCGCGGCCGACCGTGTTTATCCGGTAGCAAACTGCCATTGATCTCCAGCCAGTGCAGGCTGCCATCGGGCCAGCGGATGCGGTGGTGCATCGCCTGCTCCAGCGGGGCGCCGGCAATCACCGCGTGGAACGCGCGAATGGTTTTGGCCCGATCTTCGGGCGGCAGCAGGTCGAGGTATTCCAGGTCGGCCGGCAACGGCTGCCGGGGATCGAAGCCGAACAAAGCCTGCGTGCCCCGCGACCAGCTGATCTGCCCGCGCTCAATGTCCCAATACCAGGCGCCCAGCCGTGCGCCGTTGAGGGCGGCCAGCAACTGCGGCGCGCTTTCCCAGCTCTGCTCGGACCGTTTCGGGTCAAGCGCCTGTATACGTGGCATCGGCGGAATACGGTCAACAGATTTCGGCATTGGCAGGCCTTGGGCTGAATTGGGCGTTAGGCACAGGAATTCGCGGCTCTATAGGCGTAGCACAAGTTAGCCTGGAGTCCCTGGCAAATCGATTTGTGCATCCAGCAAGGCCATGAAGGCCCGTGCTGCGTTCGACAGCGTCCGTTCGGTGTGCAAGATATAGCCTAGCTGGCGAGACAGTTGTATGCCCGGCAAAGGTATTCGTGCAACTTGATCGTCGAGCATGGTGCGCGGCAACACGCTCCAGGCCAGGCCGATCGAGACCATCATCTTGATGGTTTCCAGATAATTCGTGCTCATGGCGATATTCGGCGTCAGGCCTTGCGCTTCGAACAGGCGCTGGACGATGTGGTGAGTAAAGGTGTTGCCGCCGGGGAATACGGCCGGGTGCAGGGCAATGTCCGCCAGGGTCACCGCGCCATTGCTGATCAATGAATGCTCCGGGGCGACCACGAAATCCAGCGGGTCGTCCCACACCGGCGTGGCCTTGACCAGCGCGTGGGGCTCCGGCGCGAGGGTGATGACCGCCAGTTCGGCACGGCCGTGGAGAATTTCTTCGTAGGCCACTTCCGAATCGAGGAACTGAATATCCAGCGCGACTTGCGGGTAACGGCGGGTGAATTCCCTCAATAAGGGCGGCAAACGGTGCAGGCCGATGTGGTGACTGGTGGCCAGGGTCAGGCGGCCGCTGACCTCGCCGGTCAGGTTGGTCAGGGCGCGGCGGGTGTCGTCCAGCACGTTCAGAATCTGATAAGCCCGTGGCAGCAGGGCTCGACCGGCCTCGGTCAGCCCGACTTCGCGGCCCAGGCGGTCAAACAGGCGCACCTTCAACTGCTGCTCTAGCCCGGCAATGCGTTTACTGATCGCCGGCTGTGTCAGGTGCAGCCGTTCACCGGCGCCGGAGAAGCTTCCGGTCTCGGCGATGGCAATAAAGGCATTGAGGTTGGCGAGGTCCATTGCTGTATTCCAGTTGGTTATCCAAAGCATAAAAAATATGAATTTGAGTTATTTAATGTAACCCCCTAGGATCGACCTCACAAGCCAAAGGGTTATTGAAATTCTCAAGACCCGGGGCATAGAAACAAGCTGATGAGGAACCGTCTGATGGCCGGCAAAACGCTCTACGACAAGCTCTGGGATTCGCATTTGGTCAAGCAGCGCGACGATGGCTCTGCGCTGATCTACATCGATCGTCACATCATCCACGAAGTGACCTCGCCGCAAGCCTTTGAAGGCCTGCGTCTGGCCGGGCGCAAGCCTTGGCGCATCGATGCCAACATCGCGACCCCGGACCACAACGTACCGACCACGCCGGAGCGCAAGGGCGGCATTGACGCCATTGTCGACCAGGTCTCGCGTTTGCAGGTTCAGACCCTCGACGACAACTGCGATGAATATGGCATCGTCGAATTCAAGATGAATGATGTGCGTCAAGGCATCGTGCACGTGATCGGCCCGGAGCAGGGCGCGACCTTGCCGGGCATGACCGTGGTTTGCGGCGACTCCCACACCTCGACCCACGGCGCATTCGGTGCCCTGGCTCACGGTATCGGCACTTCCGAGGTCGAGCACGTACTCGCCACCCAGTGCCTGGTCGCCAAGAAAATGAAGAACATGCTGGTGTCCGTCGAAGGCAAATTGCCGTTCGGCGTGACAGCCAAGGACATCGTTCTCGCGGTCATTGGCAAGATCGGCACCGCCGGCGGTAACGGCCATGCGATCGAGTTCGCCGGTAGCGCGATTCGCGATCTGTCGGTCGAAGGCCGCATGACCATCTGCAACATGTCCATCGAGGCCGGCGCTCGCGTAGGCCTGGTGGCAGCGGATGAAAAAACCGTGGCTTATGTGAAGGGGCGTCCATTTGCCCCGAAAGGCGCGGAATGGGACTTGGCTGTCGAAGCCTGGAAAGACCTGGTGACGGATAAAGACGCCACGTTCGACACCATCGTCGAGCTCGACGCGACCCAGATCAAGCCGCAAGTCAGCTGGGGCACCTCGCCCGAGATGGTGTTGGCCGTTGACCAGAACGTTCCCGATCCTGCGAAGGAAATGGACCTGGTCAAGCGTGGCTCCATCGAACGCGCTTTGAAATACATGGGTTTGACCGCCAATCAGGCGATCACCGACATCCAGCTCGACCGTGTTTTCATTGGCTCCTGCACCAACTCGCGGATCGAAGACCTGCGCGCTGCAGCCGTCATCGCCAAGGGCCGCAAAGTGGCTTCGACCATCAAGCAGGCCATTGTGGTGCCGGGTTCGGGTCTGGTGAAGGCGCAGGCCGAGTCGGAAGGCCTGGACAAGATTTTCCTCGACGCCGGTTTTGAATGGCGCGAGCCGGGTTGCTCGATGTGCCTGGCGATGAACCCGGACCGTTTGGAGTCGGGCGAGCATTGCGCATCGACCTCCAACCGTAACTTTGAAGGCCGTCAGGGCGCCGGTGGTCGTACCCACCTCGTGAGCCCGGCCATGGCCGCCGCCGCCGCTGTGAACGGTCGTTTTGTCGACGTCCGTGAATTGATCTAAGGAGCGCAGCATGAAAGCTTTTACCCAGCACACTGGTCTTGTCGCGCCTCTGGATCGTGCCAACGTCGACACCGACCAGATCATTCCGAAGCAGTTCCTGAAGTCGATCAAGCGCACCGGTTTTGGCCCGAACCTGTTCGATGAGTGGCGTTATCTGGATGTGGGTCAGCCGTATCAGGACAACTCCAAGCGTCCGCTGAACAAGGACTTTGTCCTCAATGCCGAGCGTTATCAAGGCGCCAGCGTGTTGCTGGCCCGCGAAAACTTCGGTTGCGGCTCCAGCCGTGAACACGCGCCTTGGGCGCTGGAAGAGTACGGTTTCCGCAGCATCATTGCGCCGAGCTACGCCGACATCTTCTTCAACAACAGCTTCAAGAACGGCTTGCTGCCGATCATCTTGAGCGACGCTGAGGTGGATGAGCTGTTCCAGCAGGTTGAAGCGAATCCTGGCTACCAGTTGCAGGTGGATCTCGAAGCTCAGACCGTGACCCGGCCAGATGGCAAAGTGTTGAGCTTCGAAATCGACGCATTCCGTAAGCATTGCCTGCTCAATGGCCTGGACGACATTGGTTTGACCTTGCAGGACCACGAGGCGATTGCGACGTTTGAAGCCAAGCACCGGGCGAGCCAGCCCTGGTTGTTTCGCGACGCGTAAGTTTGCGTAAGGCGTGACGACGCCATCGCCAGCAGGCTGGCCCCACATTGATTTGCGGCGTTCACAAAACCCTGTGGGAACGAGCTTGCTGGCGATGACGACAGTTCAGACAACACACATATCAAGGATATGACTATGACCAGCACCGCCCAGCACACTCAGGTTGTACAAAAGCAATTCGGTGAACAGGCCGCAGCCTATCTGAGCAGCGCCGTGCACGCTCAAGGCACCGAATTCGCACTGCTACAAGCCGAAGTGGCCGGGCAGGGCGATGCCCGAGTGCTGGACCTGGGTTGCGGCGCCGGCCACGTGAGTTTTCACGTGGCCCCGCTGGTCAAGGAAGTGGTGGCCTACGACCTGTCCCAGCAAATGCTCGACGTGGTCGCCGCCGCCGCCGTTGACCGCGGTTTGAGTAACGTGACCACGGCCCTCGGCGCCGCCGAACGCCTGCCGTTCGCCGATGGCGAGTTCGACTTCGTGTTCAGCCGTTATTCGGCGCACCATTGGAGCGATCTCGGCCTGGCCCTGCGCGAAGTCCGTCGGGTACTGAAGCCGGGCGGCGTGGCGGCGTTCGTCGATGTGTTGTCACCGGGCAGTCCGTTGTTCGACACTTATCTGCAAAGCGTCGAAGTGCTGCGCGACACCAGCCATGTGCGCGATTATTCCGCCGGCGAGTGGTTGCGCCAGGTCAGCGAGGCGGGGCTGCACACTCGCAGCACCACGCGCCAGCGCCTGCGTCTGGAGTACAACAGCTGGGTCGAGCGCATGCGCACGCCACAGGTGATGCGCGCCGCGATCCGCGAGTTGCAGCAGTCGATGGGCAATGAAGTGCGCGAATATTTTGAGATTGAACCCGATGGTTCATTCAGTACCGATGTGCTTGTGCTGATGGCCGAGCGATAGAATTTTTCCGGGTGTGCTCAAGGGCACACCGACTGAAGACATGAGGAAAGCATGAGCAAGCAGATTCTGATTCTCCCGGGTGACGGCATTGGTCCGGAAATCATGGCCGAAGCGGTCAAGGTGCTGGAACTGGCCAACGACAAGTACAACCTGGGCTTCGAGCTGAGCCACGACGTGATCGGCGGCGCCGCCATCGACAAGCACGGTGTGCCACTGGCCGACGAAACCCTGGAACGTGCCCGCGCAGCCGACGCTGTCTTGCTGGGCGCCGTGGGCGGTCCGAAATGGGACGCCATCGAGCGTGACATCCGTCCTGAGCGCGGCCTGCTGAAAATTCGTGCGCAACTGGGCCTGTTCGGCAACCTGCGCCCGGCGATCCTGTACCCGCAACTGGCCGAGGCTTCCAGCCTGAAAGCCGAAATCGTTTCCGGTCTGGACATCCTGATCGTTCGCGAACTGACCGGCGGTATCTACTTCGGCGCGCCACGCGGCACCCGTACCCTGGAAAACGGCGAGCGTCAGTCCTACGACACGCTGCCGTACAGCGAAAGCGAAATCCGCCGCATCGCCCGTGTCGGTTTCGACATGGCCATGGTGCGTGGCAAGAAGCTGTGCTCGGTGGACAAGGCCAACGTCCTGGCTTCCAGCCAGTTGTGGCGTGAAATCGTCGAGGAAGTGGCCAAGGATTACCCGGAAGTCGAACTGAGCCACATGTACGTCGACAACGCCGCCATGCAACTGGTGCGCGCACCGAAGCAGTTCGACGTGATCGTCACCGACAACATGTTTGGCGACATCCTGTCCGACCAGGCGTCGATGCTCACCGGTTCTATCGGCATGCTGCCCTCGGCGTCCCTGGACACCCACAACAAGGGCATGTACGAGCCGTGCCACGGCTCTGCGCCGGACATCGCGGGCAAAGGCATCGCCAACCCGCTGGCGACCATTTTGTCGGTGTCGATGATGTTGCGCTACAGCTTCAACCAGCAGGGCGCGGCGGATGCGATCGAGAAAGCCGTCAGTCTGGTTCTGGACCAAGGCCTGCGTACGGGTGACATCTGGTCGACCGGTTGCACTAAAGTCGGTACGCAGGAAATGGGTGACGCAGTAGTCGCCGCGCTGCGGAATCTGTAATCTCTCGGGCCCGCTGCAACTTTCACTCTTGAAAGCAGCGGCCCACTTTTTAAGAAGGTGTAGTTGCGATGAAACGTGTAGGTCTGATCGGTTGGCGCGGTATGGTCGGTTCCGTGCTCATGCAGCGGATGCTGGAAGAGCAGGATTTCGATCTTATCGAGCCGGTGTTTTTCACCACTTCCAATGTCGGTGGCCAAGGCCCGTCCGTGGGCAAGGACATTGCTCCGCTCAAGGACGCTTACAGCATTGAAGAGCTGAAAACCCTCGACGTGATTCTGACCTGCCAGGGTGGCGACTACACCAGCGAAGTCTTCCCGAAACTGCGCGAAGCCGGCTGGCAGGGTTACTGGATCGACGCCGCTTCCAGCCTGCGCATGCAGGATGACGCGGTGATCGTGCTGGACCCGGTGAACCGCAAGGTCATCGATCAGCAGCTTGACGCGGGCACCAAGAACTACATCGGCGGCAACTGCACCGTCAGCCTGATGCTGATGGGCCTGGGCGGTCTGTTCGAGGCCGGTCTGGTCGAGTGGATGAGCGCTATGACTTATCAGGCGGCCTCCGGTGGCGGCGCGCAGCACATGCGTGAACTGATCAAGCAAATGGGTGTGACTCACGCCGCTGTCGCCGATCAACTGGCCGACCCGGCCAGTGCCATCCTCGACATCGACCGCCGTGTCGCCGAAGCCATGCGCAGCGACGCGTACCCGACCGAAAACTTCGGTGTACCGTTGGCCGGCAGCCTGATCCCGTGGATCGACAAGGAACTGCCGAACGGTCAGAGCCGCGAAGAGTGGAAAGCCCAGGCCGAGACCAACAAGATCCTCGGTCGCTTCAAGAGCCCGATCCCGGTGGATGGCATCTGCGTGCGCATCGGCGCCATGCGTTGCCACAGCCAGGCGCTGACCATCAAGCTGAACAAAGATGTGCCGATCGCCGACATCGAAGGGCTGATCAGCCAGCACAACCCATGGGTCAAGCTGGTGCCGAACAACCGCGACATCAGCATGCAGGAGCTGAGCCCGACCAAGGTCACTGGCACCCTGAATGTTCCGGTGGGTCGTCTGCGCAAGCTGAACATGGGTTCGCAGTTCGTCGGCGCGTTCACCGTCGGCGACCAGCTGCTGTGGGGCGCGGCCGAGCCGCTGCGTCGCATGCTGCGGATTCTGCTTGAGCGTTGATTGATTGAAGCAATGAAAGAGCCCGTGCCTTGAAAGAGGTGCGGGTTTTTTTATTCCCGGTAGTCTGACATTGATCAGGTGCTTGCCATCCACCCCTCTCACCCCAGGGTTTATCCCTAGGCCTAGACACAAGCGGGCTTGCTCGCGAAGGGGCCGGAACAGACGCCGCGGACCCAGGCCGAATTGCCTGCACGCCACCCACCCGGTAAAGTGCCGCTCCCCCCGTTTCGCCAGAGGTAGAACCATGAGCCAGTCCTTTGATATTGCCGTGATCGGCGCCACCGGTACTGTTGGCGAAACGCTGGTGCAGATACTCGAAGAACGCGACTTTCCGGTCGGCAATTTGCACCTGCTGGCCAGTAGCGAATCCGCCGGGCATTCGGTGCCGTTTCGCGGCAAGAACGTGCGGGTGCGGGAAGTCGATGAGTTCGACTTCAGCAAAGTGCAGTTGGTGTTTTTCGCCGCAGGCCCGGCGGTGACCTTGAGTTTCGCCTCGCGCGCCACGGCCGCCGGGTGCTCGCTGATCGATCTGTCCGGCGCCTTGCCGGCCGATCAGGCGCCGCAAGTGGTGCCGGAAGCCAATGCCCGGGTGTTGGCCGGCCTGAAAAAGCCATTCCAGGTCAGCAGCCCAAGCCCATCGGCCACCACATTGGCCGTGGTGCTCGCACCGTTGCTGGGTCTGCTCGACTTGCAACGCGTCAATGTGACCGCCAGTCTGGCCGTTTCTGCCCAGGGCCGCGAAGCCGTTACAGAGCTGGCACGCCAAACCGCCGAACTGCTCAATGTGCGTCCGCTGGAGCCGACTTTTTTCGATCGGCAGATGGCTTTCAACCTGCTGGCGCAAGTCGGCAAGCCGGATGATCAAGGCCATACGCTGCTGGAAAAACGTCTGGTGCGTGAGCTGCGTCAGGTCATGGCTTTGCCTTTATTAAAGATTTCCGTCACTTGCATTCAAGCCCCGGTGTTTTTTGGCGATAGCTTTAGTGTGACCTTGCAGTCAGCAAGCGTCGTGGACCTGGCAAAAATCAACGAAGCGCTGGAAGACGCACCCGGTGTAGAACTGGTGGAGGCCGGTGATTACCCGACCGCTGTCGGCGATGCGGTAGGGCAGGATGTGGTCTACGTCGGTCGGGTTCGCGCTGGAATCGACGACCCGTCGGAACTTAATTTGTGGCTGACGTCAGATAACGTACGCAAAGGCGCGGCGCTCAATGCTGTGCAGGTGGCTGAATTGTTGATAAAAGACCTGCTGTAAAAGATACTTGGCAACAAATTACAGAATGATTCTAGCCGGGCGATGCCTGGCCGGATTGCTGAAGGCGAGCTACCCTGCGGGGCTTTCCGGGGCATGCAAGAAAAGTTCGCGCGCGACGACACTTCGCCGTCGCGCGCAATGCCTTGCGGCAGCGACTATCAACACCTTCTCGCTGGCCGAGGAATGTTCAAACAAAGGATGAGGCTATGGTTCAAGTTCGCAAACTGGTGTTAGCAATAGCGGCCGCCTCGGCGCTGTCCTCCGGTATGGCGCATGCCCTCGGACTCGGGGAGCTGACCCTGAAGTCGTCGGTGAACCAGCCGCTGGTGGCGGAAATCGAATTGCTCGACGTCAAGGAACTCACCGCTGCCGAAGTGGTGCCGAGCCTGGCGTCGCCCGAAGATTTCGCCAAGGCCGGTGTCGACCGCCAGGCATTCCTCAATGACCTGAGCTTCACCCCGGTGCTCAACGCCAGTGGTAAAAGCGTCCTGCGTGTGACCTCCAGCAAGCCGCTGTCCGAACCGATGGTGAAATTCCTGGTTCAGGTGATGTGGCCCAATGGTCGCCTGCTGCGCGATTACAGCGTGCTGCTCGATCCATCCAAATTCTCGCCGCAAACCGCTGAAGCGGCTGCGCAACCGGCGCCGACCCAGGCGGTCACTGCCCCCGTGACGGGCGCCGCCAAACCGACCGAATACACCACCACGCCGCGCGATACCCTGTGGGAAATCGCTGCGAAGGCGCGTAATGGCGGCTCGGTTCAGCAAACCATGCTGGCCATCCAGGCGCTGAATCCGGATGCGTTCATCAACGGCAACATCAACCTGCTGAAGACCGGTCAGGTCCTGCGCCTGCCGGATCAGGCGCAGGCCACCAGTGTGCCGCAACCCAAAGCCATTGCTGAAGTCGCCGCGCAGAACACCGCGTGGCGTCAGGGCCGTCGCTATGTAGCCAAGCCTGGAACAGGACAGCAACAACTCGACGCGACCAAACGCGCTCGCGGTGAAGGCACTCCTGCGCAGGCTGCCAAGGACAATTTGAGCCTGGTGTCCGCCGAGTCCGGCAAGGCCGGTGGCAAAGGTGCGGGCGGCGACGCCAAAGCCTTGAACAACAAGCTGGCCGTGACCCAGGAAAGCCTCGACACGACCCGTCGTGACAACGCTGAACTGAAAAGCCGCATGACCGATCTGCAAAGCCAGCTGGACAAGCTGCAACGCCTGATCGAGCTGAAGAACAATCAACTGGCCAAGTTACAGGCTGAAGGTGCTGCGGGTGCGCCGGCTGCTGCGACGACGGCGCCGGCCATCTCGGCCGAATTGAGCCCGACCCCTGCGCCTGTCGAAGGCGCGCCGGCGACGCCAGCCCCTTCGGCGACGGCCCCTGAAGCAACGCCGGCCCCGGCCGAGACGCCTGCCGAGCCAGCGCCTGCAACATCTGACGACCAGAAGTTTAATGAACTGCTGACCAATCCGTGGTTGCTGGGCATGGTCGGTGGCGGGGCGGTAGTTCTGCTGCTGTTGCTGCTATTGCTGGCCCGTCGCCGCAAAGCCCAGCAGGAAGCCGAGAAGCACCTGCGCATGGCGCGTGCGTTGTCCGAGGAGCAGGAGTTCTCTGCTGATCTGGACTTGCCTGAAAGCAGCTTTGAAGGTCTGGAAGTGCCGCCGCCAAGCGTGAAGCTCGCGACTGCACCGGCTCCTGCGCCAGCGCCGACCCCGGCACCGGCACCGGCTCCAGTGATTGCACCAGTGGTGGTAACGCCACCGATCGCCGCGCCACTGGTCGCGCCTGCCGCTGATCGCGATGACGACGTGCTGACCAAGGCGCAGTCGCACATGGCTGCCGGTCGCCTGAATCAGGCGGCTGCGTTGCTGGAAGACGGCATCAAACAAGAACCTCAGCGCAGTGACCTGCGTCTGAAGCTGATGGAAGTCTACGGTCAGCAGGGCGATCGCGATGCGTTCGTGGCCCAGGAGCGTCAGCTCGTGGCCAACGGCGAAAACTTTGCCCGTGTCGAAGAGCTGAAAAGCCGCTTCCCGGCCATGGCGGTCGTCGTGGCGGGTGGCCTGGCGGCTGCGGCTGTCGCCGCTGAACTGGACGCCCAGTACGTCAAGGACCTGCTGATGGACGAGCCCGAAGCCCCGGCCCCGGCCCCGGCACTGGCTGATGACGATTTCGATAGCGCGTTTGATCTGAGTCTGGATGATCTGGAAAATGCTTCTCCGGCGGTGGCTGCGCCTGAGCCGACGCCTTCGCCAGAGGCTTTGGCCGAACTGGATGAATTCCCGCTGGACGACGACCTGAGCTTTGAGTCGGTGCTGCAGCAGCAGACTGAAATCAAGGAAAATCTCGACGACCTGTCGGACTTCGACCTGGACATGGACCTCGGTGGTGATGCGTCGCCAGCGACCCTCGCTGAAGACGATTTCCTGTTGAGCCTGGATGACGACGTCAAGGACCTGCCTGCCGCTGAAGCGCCGGTCGTTCCTGAGGTGGCGCTGGACGATCTGGAGCTGCCGGCTGATTTCGATCTGTCGCTGGCCGATGAAATGGATGCTCCGGACGCCTTCGCGGCAGAGCTGGATGACGTCAACGCCGAGCTGGATCGTCTGTCCCAGAGCATCAGCGAGCCGACCTTCACCGCGGAAGACGCATTGGCCTCCGCCGCAGACGAGCCGGAATTCGATTTCCTCTCTGGCACCGACGAAGTCGCCACCAAACTCGACCTGGCCCAGGCCTACATCGACATGGGCGACGCCGACGGCGCACGGGACATCCTCAACGAGGTTGTGACCGAGGGAGATGCGGGTCAGAAGAGCGAAGCCAAGGAAATGCTTGCGCGTCTGGCTTGATTGATCGGTAAAGCGTAAACAAAACGGCAGCCCTTTGAGGCTGCCGTTTTTGTTTCTTGGGAGTGGCGAAATTCAATGTGCGAGCCAGCAAGCCCGCACCGACATTTGATTTTCTTAAGCCAGCAAATCCTCATAAAGCGCACCGAACGGCCGGGTAGGCTATCTATATAAAGAGGTCGGTATGGGCGCTGCAGCGGCACAAACGGCACGCGCCTCTGGCGTCCCGGTCCGGCGGCCTTATAATGCCCGCCTTTGCGTTGATCAGCAGGCTGTTACTCCTTGGCAAATATAGATAACCCGGCTGCCGAAATGGCGGCTGACGGCTTTTTCCGCATCGCCTTGGGCGTTGAATACAAAGGCTCGCGTTTTCGCGGCTGGCAGCGTCAGGCGTCCGGTGTGCTCACAGTGCAGGAGACCCTGGAAAAGGCCTTGTCCAAAGTCGCCGACTCACCGGTGTCGCTGCTCTGCGCCGGGCGCACGGATGCGGGCGTGCATGCCTGCGGTCAGGTGGTGCATTTCGACACGCAAGTCGAGCGTTCGATGAAAGCCTGGGTCATGGGCGCCAACATCAACTTGCCCCACGACGTCAGCGTCAGTTGGGCCAAGGTCATGCCCGCGCATTTCCATGCTCGGTTCAAGGCCATCGCCCGGCGCTATCGCTACGTGATCTACAACGACCAGATCCGCCCGGCGCACCTGAACGAAGAAATCACCTGGAATCACCGCCCCCTCGACGCCGAGCGCATGGCCGAGGCCGCGCAGTACCTGGTCGGCACCCACGACTTCAGTGCTTTTCGTGCGGGTCAGTGCCAGGCCAAGTCGCCGATCAAGGAATTGCATCACCTGCGTGTCACGCGCCACGGCAAGATGATCGTGCTGGATATTCGCGCCAGCGCTTTCCTGCACCACATGGTGCGCAACATTGCCGGAGTACTGATGACCATCGGTGCCGGCGAGCGTCCGGTGGAGTGGATGAAGGAAGTGCTGGAGAGCCGGATTCGCCGTTCCGGCGGGGTGACGGCGCATCCATTCGGCCTGTACCTGGTGCAGGTCGAGTACCGCGACGAGTTCGAATTGCCCGAGCGTTACATCGGTCCACACTTCTTGACCGGTTTCGCCGAACTTGACGGCTGACGCCCTCGAACGCATTTGTTACCATCCGGGACTTTCCCGGATTTGCCCTGAGGTTTTATCGACATGTCAGCCGTTCGCAGCAAGATTTGCGGGATTACCCGCATAGAAGATGCGTTGGCGGCAGTCGAGGCCGGGGCTGATGCCATCGGGTTTGTGTTTTACGCCAAGAGCCCACGGGCCGTGACGTTTCAGCAGGCGCGCGACATCATCAGGGCGCTGCCGCCGTTCGTGACCACTGTGGGGTTGTTCGTCAACGTCAGCCGTTGCGAGTTGGGCGAACTGCTCGATGCCGTGCCGCTGGACTTGCTGCAGTTCCATGGCGACGAAACCGCTGCCGATTGTGAGGGGTGGCACCGGCCGTACATCAAGGCGCTGCGGGTCAAGGCCGGCGACGACATTGCCGCGGCATGCAATGCGTTCCCAAGTGCCAGCGGTATCCTGCTCGACGCTTACGTTGAAGGCGTACCCGGCGGAACCGGCGAAGCATTCGACTGGTCTCTGATACCTCAAGGCTTGAGCAAACCGATCATCCTGGCGGGCGGCTTGACGCCGGATAACGTCGCCGAGGCGATTGCCCGGGTTCGGCCTTACGCCGTGGACGTCAGCGGTGGGGTGGAGGCGAGCAGGGGCATCAAGGATCACGCAAAGATTCAGGCATTCATCAAGGCTGTACGCAGTAGCACGTAGTTGATGTGACGGCTGGCAGACTGCCGCCGTCCCAAAATGCACTGCGCTGCACAAAGCAGGCACGGCTGAGGATTGATGGGTTGTACGCAGGTCATGCTTCATTGACCCGGCTATCCACCGATCATCGCCACACACATGAATTTAGCTCAAGGGCATACGCGGGGCTGCGAACCAGAGCGTTCGGGCCGCCGGTACTGGAGAAAGAAAGCATGAGCAACTGGTTAGTAGACAAACTGATCCCTTCGATCATGCGTTCCGAGGTCAAGAAGAGCTCGGTGCCTGAAGGTCTGTGGCACAAATGCCCGTCTTGCGAGGCTGTGCTGTATCGTCCGGAGCTGGAAAAGACCCTGGACGTTTGCCCCAAGTGCAACCATCACATGCGTATCGGCGCGCGCGCCCGTATCGACATTTTCCTCGACGCCGAAGGCCGCAGCGAGCTGGGTGCGGACCTGGAGCCGGTCGACCGCCTGAAATTCCGTGACGGCAAGAAGTACAAGGACCGTCTGACCGCAGCGCAAAAGCAGACGGGCGAGAAAGACGCACTGATCTCCATGAGCGGCACGCTGCTGGGTATGCCGGTGGTGGTTTCGGCTTTTGAATTCTCCTTCATGGGCGGTTCCATGGGTGCCATCGTCGGTGAGCGCTTCGTGCGCGCCGCCAACTACGCCCTGGAAAACAAATGCCCGATGATCTGCTTCGCCGCTTCCGGTGGTGCGCGGATGCAGGAAGCCCTGATTTCCCTGATGCAAATGGCCAAGACCTCCGCGGTGCTGGCGCGTCTGCGTGAAGAAGGCATTCCGTTCATCTCCGTGCTGACCGATCCGGTCTACGGCGGCGTTTCCGCCAGCCTGGCGATGCTCGGCGACGTGATCGTCGGCGAGCCGAAAGCCCTGATCGGCTTCGCCGGTCCGCGTGTGATCGAGCAAACCGTTCGCGAAAAACTGCCGGAAGGCTTCCAGCGCAGTGAATTCCTGCTGGAGCACGGTGCGATCGACATGATCATTCATCGTCAGGAACTGCGTCCGCGTCTGGGCAACCTGTTGGCGCAACTGACCGGCAAGCCGACGCCGAAATTCGTTGCTGCACCCATCGAGCCGATCGTGGTTCCACCGGTGCCAGCCAACATATGACTGAACGTACCCTTGGCGAGTGGCTCGCCTACCTTGAGCAGTTGCACCCTTCGGCCATCGACATGGGCCTTGAGCGCTCGCAACAGGTAGCGTCCCGCATGGGGCTGGGCAAGCCGGCGCCTCGGGTGATCACGGTCACTGGCACCAACGGCAAGGGTTCTACCTGCGCATTCGTGGCTTCGTTGCTGCGGGCGCAGGGTCTGAAAGTCGGTGTCTACAATTCCCCGCATCTGCTGCGTTACAACGAGCGGGTGCAGGTCAACGGCGTCGAAGCGACTGACGCTGAGCTGTGCGAGGCCTTTGCTGCGGTAGAGGCGGGGCGTGGCGAGACTTCCCTGACCTATTTCGAAATGGGCACCCTGGCGGCGTTCTGGCTGTTTCAACGGTCCGGGCTTGATGCCGTGGTGCTGGAAGTCGGCCTGGGCGGACGTCTGGACACGGTCAACGTGGTGGATGCCGACATGGCGCTGGTGACCAGCATCGGCGTTGATCACGCCGATTATCTGGGTGACACCCGTGAGTCCGTGGCTTTTGAGAAAGCCGGCATCTTCCGCCAGGGCGCGCCTGCGCTCTGTGGCGATCTGAATCCTCCTCAACCTCTGCTGGACAAGGCGCGCGAGCTGGCCTGCCCGTTTTTCCTGCGGGGTCGTGATTTTGACCTCGGCGTTACCGATCACAACTGGCAATGGCGCGGTCTCGACGCTCAGGGGCGAGTAGTCGAGTTGCATGATCTGCCACTGCTCGATCTGCCGATGGAAAATGCCGCACTGGCGCTACAGGCTTATCTGTTGCTCGGTTTGCCTTGGGTGGACGCGCAGATTATTGCTGCGCTGAAGGCCACGCGGGTTGTCGGTCGTCTCGATCGCCGCCAGTTTGACTGGCAAGGCAAGCGCCTGAACCTGTTGCTGGATGTGGGGCATAACCCCCACGCAGCCGAATACCTGGCCCGCCGTCTGGCCAGTCGTCCACCGGTCGGCAGGCGTCTGGCGGTGTTCGGGTTGTTGGCGGACAAGGATCTGGATGGTGTTGTCAGCGAATTGAATGCTAGTGTCCAGCACTGGGCTGTTGCGCCGCTGGATTCACCGCGGGCGCGGCCGGTTGCCGATTTGCATGGGTCGTTGCAGAACCTTGGTGCTTCGGTAACGTCCTATGACAGCGTGGCCGCTGCCCTGGACGGGCAGTGCGCGCAAGCGACGAGCGACGACGAGATTCTGTTGTTCGGATCATTTTATTGTGTCGCCGAGGCCCTTGAATGGCTGGCCCGGCGCTCCACGGAGGAAGCGGCAAATGGCATTGCTGGATAAGGCCTACAAACAGCGCATGGTCGGCGCCCTGGTGCTGGTGGCACTGGCAGTGATTTTCCTGCCGATGCTGTTTTCCCGTCAGGATGATCAGCGTCAGGTCACGGTCGAAGCGCCGGCTGCGCCGCAAGTGCCTGCGGTGCCGCAGGTTCAGGTTGAGCCGGTGGTCGTGCCTGAGCCTCAAGCCTTGCCGCAAGAGCCTGTGCCGAGTGATGACGAAATCGCCCAGCAGGAAGAGCCAGAGATGCCGATCGCACCGACGGCTCCCGTTGCGCCTGCACCTGCGCCCGCCGCCAAGCCGGTTACACCGCCTCCGGCACCGGCTCCGGTCAACAAACCAACGACTGCGCCAAGCCAGCCGATCACTGCCGCACCGGGTAAACCGGACACGACGCAAAGCCGGGTCGACGCCAATGGCCTGTCGGTCAGCTGGTCCGTGCAACTGGCCAGCCTGTCGAATCGTGCCAGCGCTGAAAATCTGCAAAAAACCCTGCGCAGCCAGGGTTACAACGCCTACATTCGCACGGCTGACGGCAAGAATCGGGTATTCGTCGGGCCGCTGATCGAGCGGGCAGAAGCCGATCGTCTGCGTGACTTGTTGAACCGTCAGCAGAACCTCAAGGGTTTTGTGGTGCGCTTCCAGCCTGAGCGCGGTTAAAAACTATCGCCCCGATTTGAAATGCACTGACAATCGCAGCTTACCGATAAGCATGGGCTCTGCTAAAATGCGCCGCCTTATCCGTCTGTAGGCTGCACTGTGCCATTTACCTGGGTTGACTGGGCGATCGTTGCAATCATCGCCATCTCCGCATTGATCAGTCTGAGCCGCGGCTTCGTCAAGGAAGCATTATCGCTGGTGACCTGGATCATCGCAGGAGTCGTTGCCTGGATGTTCGGTGGTGCATTGTCCGAGTACCTCGCCGGATACATCGAAACGCCATCGGCTCGCGTGATCGCGGGCTGCGCAATAATGTTTGTCGCCACGCTGATCGTAGGCGCAATGATCAATTATCTTATCGGCGAGTTGGTTCGCGTTACCGGGTTGTCCGGGACCGATCGATTCCTCGGCATGGCCTTCGGCGCTGCGCGTGGCGTGTTGCTGGTGGTCGTGGCGGTCGGGCTGTTGAGCCTGGGGCCGGTACAGCAGGACGGGTGGTGGCAACAGTCGCAGCTCGTGCCAAAATTTCTATTGGTCGCAGACTGGTCCAAAAACCTGATCCTCGGGTGGAGCAGTCAGTGGCTTGCCAGCGGTATCAGCGTACCCGCTGAAATACCGTTCAAGGAGCACCTCTTGCCGACGGCCAAAACGCCTCAGTGAGTTGTGTTCAGTTCAGATCCATTAAGTAGGGGTTGCGTCGCATGTGTGGCATCGTCGGTATCGTCGGTAAGTCGAACGTCAATCAGGCGCTGTATGACGCGCTAACCGTCCTCCAGCACCGCGGCCAGGACGCTGCCGGTATCGTGACCAGCCATGACGGCCGGTTATTCCTGCGCAAGGACAATGGCCTGGTGCGTGACGTGTTCCATCAGCGTCACATGCAGCGTCTGGTCGGCCACATGGGCATTGGCCATGTGCGCTATCCGACCGCGGGCAGCTCGACCTCGGCCGAAGCTCAACCGTTTTACGTCAACTCGCCTTACGGCATCACCCTGGCGCACAACGGTAACCTGACCAACGTTGAACAGCTGGCCAAGGAGATTTACGAATCTGACCTTCGCCACGTCAACACCAACTCCGATTCGGAAGTGCTGCTGAACGTGTTCGCGCACGAACTGGCCCAGCGCGGCAAGCTGCAGCCGACCGAAGAAGACGTGTTCGCTGCAGTCACTGACGTGCACAACCGCTGCGTCGGTGGTTACGCCGTCGTGGCGATGGTGACCGGCTACGGCATCGTCGGTTTCCGCGACCCGCACGGCATCCGCCCGATCGTCTTCGGCCAGCGTCACACCGACGAAGGCGTCGAGTACATGATCGCCTCCGAAAGCGTGTCCCTGGACGTGCTCGGTTTCACCCTGATTCGCGACCTGGCACCAGGCGAAGCGGTCTACATCACTGAAGACGGCAAGCTGCACACCCGTCAGTGCGCGACCAACCCGTCTCTGACCCCGTGCATCTTCGAGCACGTCTACCTGGCGCGCCCGGACTCGATCATTGACGGCGTGTCGGTCTATAAAGCCCGTCTGCGCATGGGTGAGAAGCTCGCCGAGAAGATCCTGCGCGAGCGTCCGGATCACGACATCGACGTGGTCATCCCGATTCCGGACACCAGCCGCACCGCAGCGCTGGAGCTGGCGAACCACCTGGGCGTCAAGTTCCGCGAAGGCTTCGTGAAGAACCGCTACATCGGCCGTACTTTCATCATGCCGGGCCAGGCCGCACGGAAAAAGTCGGTACGCCAGAAGCTCAACGCCATCGAGCTGGAGTTCCGCGGCAAGAACGTGATGCTGGTGGACGACTCGATCGTTCGCGGCACGACTTGCAAGCAGATCATCCAGATGGCCCGCGAAGCCGGCGCCAAGAACGTCTACTTCTGCTCCGCGGCGCCGGCCGTTCGCTACCCGAACGTCTACGGCATCGACATGCCGAGCGCTCACGAGCTGATCGCGCATAACCGTTCGACTCAGGACGTTGCGGATCTGATCGGCGCAGACTGGCTGATCTATCAGGATTTGCCTGACTTGATCGAAGCGGTGGGTGGCGGCAAGATCAAGATCGAGAAGTTCGATTGTGCGGTGTTCGACGGCCAGTACGTGACCGGCGACGTCGACGAGGCTTACCTGAACAAGATCGAGCAGGCACGTAACGATGCCTCCAAGGTCAAGACGCAGGCAGTCAGCGCGATCATCGATCTGTACAACAACTGAGTAACTACCGGCCCTGAGGGGCCGGTTTTGTATCTACTAGAAGAGCAAGGCAAGGAGTGACAGCATGAGTCAGGATTGGGATGCCGGTCGGCTGGACAGCGACCTCGAAGGCGTAGCGTTCGATACCCTGGCCGTACGCGCCGGTCAGCACCGCACGCCGGAAGGCGAACACGGTGATCCGATGTTCTTCACTTCCAGCTACGTCTTCCGTACCGCCGCCGACGCGGCCGCGCGCTTCGCCGGGGAAGTGCCGGGCAACGTTTACTCGCGTTACACCAACCCGACCGTTCGCGCGTTCGAAGAGCGCATTGCCGCGCTGGAAAGCGCTGAGCAGGCCGTGGCGACCGCCACCGGCATGGCCGCGATCATGGCGGTGGTGATGAGCCTGTGCAGTGCTGGCGATCATGTGCTGGTGTCGCGCAGCGTGTTCGGTTCGACCATCAGCCTGTTCGAGAAGTACTTCAAGCGCTTCGGCATCGAAGTCGATTACGTGCCTCTGGCGGACCTGTCCGGCTGGGATGCGGCAATCAAGGCCAATACCAAATTACTGTTCGTCGAATCGCCGTCCAACCCGCTGGCGGAGCTGGTGGATATCGCCGAGTTGTCGAAAATCGCTCACGCCAAAGGCGCGATGCTGGTAGTGGACAACTGCTTCTGCACGCCTGCGTTGCAGCAGCCTCTGAAGATGGGCGCGGACATCGTCGTGCACTCGGCGACCAAGTTCATCGACGGCCAGGGTCGTTGCATGGGCGGCGTCGTGGCCGGTCGTAGCGAGCAGATGAAAGAGGTCGTCGGTTTTCTGCGCACTGCCGGGCCAACCTTGAGCCCGTTCAATGCCTGGATTTTCCTCAAGGGCCTGGAAACGCTGAGCCTGCGCATGAAGGCGCACTGCGCCAATGCCCAGCAACTGGCCGAATGGCTGGAGCAGCAGGACGGTGTCGAGAAAGTCCATTACGCTGGCCTGAAAAGCCACCCGCAGCACGCGTTGGCTCAGCGTCAGCAGAAAGGTTTCGGTGCCGTGGTGAGTTTCGAGGTCAAAGGTGGCAAAGAGGGCGCCTGGCGCTTTATCGATGCGACCCGGTTGATTTCGATCACCGCCAACCTCGGTGACAGCAAGACCACCATCACCCACCCGAGCACCACCTCCCACGGCCGTCTGGCGCCGCAGGAGCGTGAAGCGGCGGGCATTCGTGACAGCCTGATCCGAATTGCGGTCGGTCTGGAAGACGTGGCCGACCTGCAGGCCGATCTGGCGCGCGGGTTGGCTGCCTTGTGATCGAGTTGTCCATCCCGACGACCGGTTCCAATGGCCGCGTTGCACTGGTAACCGGTGCCGCACGAGGCATTGGTCTGGGGATTGCGGCCTGGCTGATCAGCGAAGGCTGGCAGGTGGTGTTGACGGACCTGGACCGGGTGCGTGGTTCGAAAGTGGCGAAGGTTCTGGGTGATAACGCCTGGTTCATCGCCATGGACGTCTCGAACGAGGGGCAGGTCGCGCTGGGTGTTGCCGAGGTGCTGGGGCAGTTCGGGCGTCTGGATGCGCTGGTGTGCAATGCGGCAGTGGCCGATCCGCACAACATCACCCTGGAAAGCCTCGATCTGGCTTACTGGAATCGGGTACTGGCGGTGAATCTCAGCGGGCCGATGCTGTTGGCCAAGCACTGTGCGCCGTACCTGCGCGCTCACAGCGGTGCGATCGTCAACCTGGCCTCGACCCGTGCCGGGCAGTCGGAACCCGACACAGAGGCTTACGCGGCGAGCAAGGGCGGGCTGTTGGCCCTGACTCATGCGTTGGCGATCAGCCTGGGTCCGGAAATTCGCGTCAATGCCGTCAGTCCTGGCTGGATCGATGCGCGGGACCCTGCGGTGCGGCGTGCCGAACCCCTCACCGAAGCTGACCACGCGCAGCATCCGGCGGGCAGGGTAGGGACGGTCGAGGACGTGGCGGCGATGGTTGCCTGGCTGCTGTCGAAGAATGCGGGTTTCGTCACGGGCCAGGAATTTGTGGTCGATGGCGGCATGACCAAGAAGATGATTTACAGCGAGTGACAGGGCAGCGGCGTTGGCGCGAATGACACGATTTTGTCTTTTTCAGAAAAACTTCAAGCGGGCTATTGACTTAGCTTCGTTAGGTGCGTAAATTTCGCGGCCTCAGAGAAGCAAAGGGTGATTAGCTCAGCTGGGAGAGCGTCTGCCTTACAAGCAGAATGTCGGCGGTTCGATCCCGTCATCACCCACCACTTCTTGAGAGTCTTGCGAAAGCAAGATGGAAGCTGAAAAGCCTCCACCGACGCGCAGCGGTAGTTCAGTCGGTTAGAATACCGGCCTGTCACGCCGGGGGTCGCGGGTTCGAGTCCCGTCCGCTGCGCCATATTTTCCGGGTCAGGTTTATCTGGCTCGAGATTGAAAGCCTCGAAGCTTTCGATCAGACGAGTTAGGACGCAAGTCCAAAGCGATACGCAGCGGTAGTTCAGTCGGTTAGAATACCGGCCTGTCACGCCGGGGGTCGCGGGTTCGAGTCCCGTCCGCTGCGCCATATCTGCCTCAAGGCCCACTGAACGCCTTGGAGCTACGAAGAAAGCCTTTGGTTTACTTCGAGTCGATAGCAAAGACCCTGGTCGAAAGACCGGGGTTTTTTGTGTCTGAAATTTGGCTTTTTATGCCACTCCAGCCTTTCCAGAGCCAACTTTCTGCCCGTGCGGTGCATAAAGGACTTGGTTCCCGGCTTCGATATTAATTAGAATCACTCTCATTTACGATAACTCCTTGGCACAGGGCTTCTTGAGATGAGTGATGCAGTGATGCCGAAGGAGCAAACCCTTCACGACCTGTACCGCGATCACCGGGGCTGGCTTGAAAGCTGGTTGAGAAGACGCATGGGCAACGGCTGTGATGCGGCGGACCTGAGCCAGGATACGTTCCTGCGTTTGCTGGCCAGCTCCCAGCGGATCGCCGACTTGCAAGAACCCCGTGCCTATCTGCTGACGGTGGGCAAACGCCTACTGAGCAATTTCTACCAGCGTCGCAGTCTGGAGCAGGCCTATCTGGCCGCGTTGGCGTCGATGCCCGAAGAGTGTGCGCCATCACCCGAGCAGCGCTGGTTGCTGCTGGAAACCCTGCAAGCGCTGGATGAGCTGCTAGACGGACTGCCGAGGGCAGTGCGACGGGCGTTTCTCTGGAGTCAGCTCGAGGGTTTGAACTACCAGCAAATCGCCGAGCGCCTGGAGGTGTCCGAGCGCACGATCAAACGCTACATGGCACAAGCCTACGAGCATTGCCTGCTGGTGGACCTGTGAACAGTCAAGCGTCCGATGCCCGTCAGGCTGTCCGTGCTGCGGCGCAGTGGCTTGCGTTGTTGGAATCAGGCGGCGCCAATGAGCAGGACCGGGCGAATTTGCAACGTTGGCGTGAGACCTGCGCCACTCACGAGCACGCCTGGCAGAAGGCGCATGCCTTGCGTCAGCGTTTCACCGACCTGCCTTCAGGGCTGGCGCTGAGCAGTCTGGATCGTCCTGATCCGGGGCGGCGCGTGGTGCTCAAGCGCGCATTGGGCGCCGTGGCGTTGGTGCCGACGGCCTGGCTGATCAGCCGACAATTGCCTCTGGATGTCTGGCGTGCCGATCTGCACACGGCCACTGGCGAGCGCAAAAAAGTGCAGCTCGCCGATGGCAGCTCCTTGCAACTCAACACCGCCAGTGCCGTCGATGTGGATTTGCAGAGCCGCCGTGTGAAACTGATCGAGGGCGAACTGTCGCTGAAGGTGCCGGGGACTGCGCCGCTGACGATCCAGACGAAGTTCGGCAATGTCATCGTCAGTCAAAGCGAAGTCTGCGTTCGCCAGCACGCGCAAGGCTGTCGAGTGTCGGTGTTCAACGGATCCGTGCAGTTGCAGCCCTTGCAAGGGCCGGCGCTGGCAGTGCGCGGCGGCCAGCAGGTCAACCTGCAAGCGGTGGGTGTCGGAGCGATCACGCCATTCGATGCGCTGGCTCCCGGTTGGCGCGAAGGTGTGCTGATGGCCAGGAACCAGCCGCTGGGGGATTTCCTCCGCGAACTCGGCACCTACCGTCCGGGCGTTCTGCGCTGGGAGCCGGAGCTGGAAACACTGCGCGTCACCGGCAGTTTTCGGCTGGAAGACACTGATCGCGTCCTCGCGCTGCTTGCGGCCAGCCTGCCGCTAGAGGTGCATTCCCGAACCCGCTACTGGGTCACGTTGCTGCCGCGCAAAAATAGTGTGTGAAGCCTGTCCCCTTTTTTCGACTCGCTTGTCATTCAAGGCATGTGAACGAATCAAGAGAGCCATTTCAATGTCCGCAACCTGCCATCCACGCCCGGCTTCTTTGCGCCTGCGTCCGTTGTTGCACCTGAGCCTGTTGTTGGGCCTGAGTGCCAGTCCGTTGTTCATCACCTCCAGTTGGGCCGACGACAGTGCCCGGCGCAGTTATCAGGTACCTGCCGGCAGCCTGAGCGATGCGCTGACCCGTTTCGCCGGGTTGGCTGGCGTCAATCTCTCGGTAGACCCTGCGTTGGTGAGCGGTCGCAACAGCACCGGTCTTTCCGGCGAATATGCCGTGGAGGAGGGCTTTGCGCGACTGTTGCAAGGCTCCGGTCTGCAACTGCAACCGGTGGGCAAACAGGCTTACATCCTGACCCCGGCGCCAGAAGGCAGCAGCCTGCAGTTGGCCCCCACCTCGATTCTTGGCGCCACAGACGGGACGGACGGCGAGGTATATGCCGGCGGCCAGGTCGCGCGCCGCGGTTCCCAGGGCTTGCTGGGCTCGAAAGACTTCATGGAAACGCCGTTCAGCATGACCACTTACACCAGTGAGGTGGTCAAGAATGTGCAGGCGCGTACCCTGGGCGAACTGATCGCCAGCGATCCTTCGGTTCGCGCCACCAATCCGGCCGGTGGGCGCTATGAGCAGTTCACCATTCGCGGGTTCAGCCTGTTCAACAGTGATGTCGCCTATAACGGTCTCTACGGCGTTCTGCCGACCTACACGATCGACATGGAAATGGCCGACCGCGTCGACATTCTCAAAGGCCCGAGCCAGCTCATCAACGGCATCTCGCCGCGAGGCGCCGTGGGTGGCGGGATCAACGTGGTGCCCAAGCGCGCGACGGACAAGCCGATCACTTCGTTCACCGGCAACTACGCGTCCGACAGCCAGACCGGCGGTGCCGTGGATATTGGCAGGCGCTTCGGTGAAGACAACAAGTTCGGGATTCGTTTCAACGGCGTGAAGCAGTCCGGCGACACCGAATGGGATCACCAGAATGTCGACCGCGAGATGGCCGTACTGGGCCTGGATTTTCGCGGTGAACGCCTGCGACTCTCGACCGACCTGGGGCGTACCGAGCGTGATACCGACGCACCGCAAGAGCGCGTGCAAGTCGGCGCCAACGCACAGGTTCCGCACGCCAGCGACGTACGTCACAACTATGCGCAACCCTGGAGCAAGGCGAGTACCAATGATACGTTCGGCACGGTGAACGGCGAATTCGATGTCAGCGATAACGTCATGTTGTACGGCGGCGTAGGCGCGCGTGAAAGCAATCATGACTTCCTCCGTCACGCCGTTTCAGTCACCAACAACAAGGGCGACTTCACCGTTCAGCCCCGTGACTTCACCCGAGACGAAAGTGTCCGCACGGCTACCGCCGGGGTGCGCAACTGGTTCCACACCGGCCCGGTGAGCCATGAGGTCAACCTGGCGGCCAGCTATTTCTACATGGACTTCGAAAATGGCGGCGCCCGGTATGCCAATGCCAACAGCAACCTCTACAACCCCGTGGAAACGCGCACGCCGGTCACGCCCACTCGACTCGATTCGAAGGTCTACACCGAGAATCGCTCTACCGGTGTGGCGTTGTCCGACACCCTGGGTTTCTTCGATGACCGGCTGCTGCTGACCCTCGGCGCTCGATGGCAGCGTGTGAAGGTCGACGACTGGACGGCTGATGTCAAAGGTGACACCGCCTACGATGAGGAAAAGGTCTCGCCGTCGGGCGGTATCCTGTTCAAGGCGACCGATAAGCTGTCGCTGTATGCCAACTACATGGAAGGCCTGAGCCAGGGCAAGATCGCCCCGTCGACCTCGATCAACGAGGACGAGATCTTCCCGCCGTTCGTCAGTCGCCAGGTCGAGGTCGGCGCCAAGTATGATGCGGGTCAGTTTGCGGTGACCGCTGCGGTGTTCCGGATCAAGCAGCCGGCCTATGAAACCAACGCCACGACGCGCGTCTTTGGCCCGAATGGCAAACGTCAGAACGACGGTGTGGAGCTGAGTGTTTTCGGTGAGCCGCTCAAAGGTTTCCGCTTGCTCGGCGGTGTCATGTACATCGACAGCGAGTTGACCAATACCACCAATGGCACCTTCGACGGCAACCGCGCGCCGGCAACGCCCAAATACAACGTCAACCTCGGCGCCGAGTGGGACGTGCCGACCGTACAGGGCTTGACCCTGACCAGCCGCGGCATCTATTCCAGCTCGCAGTTCCTGGACCAGTCCAACAACAAGGAAATCGATTCGTGGGAGCGTTTCGACGTGGGCGCACGTTATGCGTTCAAGGTCGAGGACAAGAACATCACCCTGCGGGCCAATGTCGAGAACGTGGCGGACAAGCGCTACTGGAGTTCGGCCGGGGCTTCGGATGACAGTGAGCCTGGATTGACGCTGTCGACGCCGCGAACCTACCTCCTTTCGGCGACTGTGGACTTTTAAGCAGTCAGCAAATTGTGGCGAGGGAGCTTGCTCCCGCTGGACTGCGTAGCCGTCCCCTCAGTGGGTGCTTCGCACCCGGACGGGAGCGAGCTCCCTCGCCACAGGTTCATTGCCAGTTTCAGCCTTGCAAATACACCGCATGCGTATGGGTGTACTCATACAACCCGTGCTTGCCATCCGCACCGCCAATCCCGGATTTACGCACCCCGGCATGGAAGCCCTGCATGGCCTCGAAATTCTCCCGATTCACGTAGGTTTCGCCAAAAACCAGCTCGCGCATCGCGTGCATGGTTTTGCTCAGGTCGCGGGTGTAGATCGACGACGTCAGGCCGTATTCGCAGTCGTTGGCCAGGGCGATGGCTTCGTCGAGGTCATCGATGATCTGAATCGGCAGCACCGGGCCGAAAATCTCTTCGCGCATGATGTCCATCGTAGCGTTGCAACCGGCGAGCACGGTGGGCTGGAAGTGGAAACCGTTCGGCAGATCGGCAATCTGCCCACCGCTGATCAAACTCGCACCCTGGCTCAACGCCGTGCGGACTTTACGGTTGACGCTGTCCAGGCCCTGACGGTTGATCAGCGGCCCCATTTCCACATCCGGCTGGGCGATCGGGTCGCCGAAGCGGGTAGCGCTCATGGCTGTCGCGATACGCTCGATAAACTGGTCCGCGACCTTGCGCTCGACATACACCCGCTCGGCGCAGTTGCACACCTGACCGCTGTTGATAATCCGCGAATCGCGGATGGCCTTCACCGCCAGATCCAGATCGGCATCCGCCAACACAATCGCCGGCGCCTTGCCGCCCAGTTCCAGATTGAGTTTGGTGATGTTCGGCGCGGCGGCGGCCATGATTCGCGAGCCGGTATCCACGCTGCCGGTGAAGCTGATCATGTCCACGCCCTTGTGCGCGCTGAGCGCCGCGCCGACTCGACCGTCGCCGCAGACCACATTGAACACGCCGGGCGGCAGGTCGGTTTCCGCCACCAGTCGGGCGAATTCGAAGCAGTTGTTCGGGGTTTCTTCGCTGGGCTTGATCACGATGGTGTTGCCGGTCAGCAGTGCCGGCGCCATTTTGCGGGCGATCAGGAAGAACGGAAAATTCCACGGCAGAATCCCGGCGACTACGCCTAGCGGCTTACGGAACAGAAAGATGTTTTCGTTCTGGCGGTCGCTGGTGATGATTTCGCCTTCGATGCGTCTGGCCCATTCGGCCATGTAGTCGAGGTAATCGGCGGTGAAGTTGACTTCGACTTCCGCCAGGGCGCTGATTTTGCCCTGTTCCAGCGTGATGGTGCGCGCCAGGTGCGCGACGTTTTCCCGCAGCTTGGCGGCGATGCGACGCAGATGCCCGGCGCGTTCAATCGCCGGTTTGCGCGACCAGTCTTTTTGCGCGGCGCGGGCGGCGGCGAGGGCGCGGTCTACGTCTTCGGCAGTCGAGGCCGGGACTTTCGACAGCACCGCGCCGGTGGCCGGGTTGATCACGTCGAGATGAGCAGCGCTGGCCACAAACCGGCCGTTGATGAAGTTTTCGTAGACAGGCATGGAGACGACTCCTTGATCAGTAGGTACGCGAAGGCGCTTGAGCGGTGGCCGGTGTGCGATAACGCGCCAGGGTGGCCATGGCGCTCTGACGCAGCAGGCTGATATCGATGGCCACCGCAATGAACTGACAACCCCAGCTCTGATAGCGGCGCGCGTCCTCTTCGTTCGGCGCAAGAATGCCGCAGGCCTTGCCGGCCGCCAGCGTGGCGTTCACCGCGTGTTGAATCCGTTCCTGGACTTCCGGGTGACCGGGATTGCCGGCGTGACCAAGCCCGATGGACAGATCCGCCGGGCCGATAAACACCGCATCGACGCCTTCGACGGCGGCAATCGCTTCGACGTTTTCAACACCCGTGCGCGATTCCACCTGAACGATCAGACACAGCTGCTCATGGGCGGTGTTCAGGTAATCCGGTACACCATCCCAGCGTGTAGCGCGGGTCAAACCGCCGCCGACGCCGCGAATACCGTGCGGCGGATAACGCATGGCGCGGACCAGTGCCGCTGCCTGCTCAGCGGTTTCGACCATCGGAATCATCAGCGTCTGCGCGCCGATATCCAGCAGTTGCTTGATCAGGTTGGCGTCGCCCGTCACCGCACGCACCACCGGCGCGGTGGCGTAGGGCGCCACCGCCTGCAGTTGCGCCAGCACGCCGGGCACGGTGTTCGGCGCGTGTTCGCCGTCGATCAGCATCCAGTCGTAACCGGTGGTGGCGACGATCTCGGCGGCGTAGCCCGTGGCGAAACCGGCCCAGATTCCATATTGGGTTGCCGGGTTTTTCAGGGCGGCCTTGAAAGCGTTGTGAGGCATGTTCATGACGGGGTCCTTACTCAGCGGTTGTACGGCCGATGCAGTTGGCATTCCGGGTTGAGCGTTACGCCAAAGCCGGGCTGGTCGAGTGCGGACAGGCGCATGCGGCCGTTCACCGGCACCGGTTCGCCGAGCAATTGCGGGTGGAACATCGGTACCACTTCGTCAGCCTTGGGCGCCATCATCAGGAACTCGGCGAACGGACTGTTATGCCGAGTGGCGACGAAGTGATAGCTGTAAACCGACGAGCCGTGAGGAATGACCAGCGCGTTGTGGGCGTCGGCCAGGGCGGAAATTTTCACCAGTTCAGTGATCCCGCCACACCAGCCGACATCCGGCTGGATGATGTCGCAGCAGCCCATCTCCAGCAGCATGCGGAAACCCCAGCGGGTCGCTTCATGTTCACCGGTGGTCACCAGCATGCCCTTGGGCACGTTGTTGCGCAGGGCGGCGTAACCCCAATAGTCGTCCGGCGGCAGGGCTTCTTCGATCCACTTCAAGCCATATTCGTGGGCGCCGACTGCGAGTTTGGTGGCGTAGTTGAGGTCCAGGCTCATCCAGCAATCGAGCATCAGCCAGAAGTCCGGGCCGACCCGTTCGCGCATGGTCGCCAGTTCTTCGAGGTTCTTGCGCAGGCCTTCCTCGCCTTCGGCCGGGCCGTGGTGCAACGGCATCTTGCCGCCGATGAACCCCATTTTCTGCGCCAGGTCCGGACGGGCGCCGGTGGCGTAGAACTGCAATTCGTCGCGGACCGCGCCGCCGAGCAACTGATGCACCGGCTCCTGGCGGATCTTGCCGAGCAAGTCCCACAACGCCAGGTCAACGCCGGAAATCGTATTGATGACGATGCCTTTGCGCCCGTAATACAGGGTCGACTGGTACATCTGGTCCCAGATTTTTTCGATGTCGGTGACCCGTGCACCTTCGAGAAAACGTGCCAGATGTTTTTCGACGATGTAGGCAGCGGGCTCGCCGCCCGTGGTCACTGCGAAACCGACGGTGCCGTCGCTGGCCTCGATCTCCACCACCAGCGTGCCAAGCACGTTGATGCCGAATGTGCGGCGGCTCTGGCGGTATTCGGGGTACTTGCTCATCGGCGTGGCAATGTGATCGTCGATCCAGTGGCCGTCCGCCTGATCGTGATAGTCCGCGCCGCCGCCTCTCAATGTGAAGGCGCGGACGTGTTTGATGGTTGGAATGCCCATGGTGTGACTCCTCAGGTTTAAACGGTGGCCGGTTTGCTGGAAGGCTTCTGCACGGGTGAACGGATGCCCAGGACCAGCAACGCGGCAATGACAGTGGTGCCGGCCAACACGTACAGACCGGCGGCCGGTGAATGGAAGGCGCCTTCGGCCCAGTTCTTCAGCACCGGGGCGATGAAGCCGCCGAGGGCGCCGAACGAGTTGATCAGGGCGATCCCGGCCGCCGCAGCGCTGCCGGCGAGGTAACTGGAAGGGAAGGTCCAGAACACCGGTTGCACGGCGATGAACCCGGAAGCGGCGAAGCACAGGGCGACGATGCCGAGGAACGGGCTGGCGAAGGTCACCGAGCAGGCGATCCCGGCTGCCGACATCAGCAAAGTCAGGCAAGCGGTGCGTCGACGTTCGCCGGTGCGGTCGCTGTAGCCGGGGATCAGGTACGCCGCGACTATCGCGCAGATCCACGGAATCGCCGTGACCAGTCCGACCATCAGTCCGACCTTGGTGCCCAGCAGTCCCCCGACCTGGGTGGGCAGATAGAACACCACGCCGTAGACACTGGCCTGAATCAGCAGATAAATCAGGCACAGGTACAGCACCGACGGCTGGCACAGGACGTTGAGCAGGCTGCGGCCGTGGTTCTGTTTGTGGCTGTCTTCTTGATCGAGGATGCCTTGCACTTGCTGGCGTTCTTCAACGGTCAGCCACTTTGCATCGGCCGGGCGATTGTCCAGGTACCAATAGGCCCAGACACCTACCGCCGTGGCCATCAGGCCTTCAACTGCGAACAGCCATTGCCAGCCGTGGACACCGGCAAACCCGTCCATCTCCAGTAACAGGCCGGACAACGGGCTGCCGAAGATGAACGCCAGGGGTGCACCGAAGTAGAAGAAGCCCATGGCTTTGCCGCGCGCGGCGCTGGGGAACCAGTAGGTGAGGTAAAGGATGACGCCGGGGAAGAAACCGGCTTCGGCCACGCCCAGCAAGAAGCGCAGAACGTAGAAGCTGGTTTCGGTGTGGGCGAAGACCATCGCGGCGGAGACCAGGCCCCAGGTGACCATGATCCGGCACATCCACAGACGGGCGCCGACGCGGTGCAGGATCAGGTTGCTCGGCACTTCGAGCAGCGCGTACCCGACGAAGAACACCCCGGCGCCGAAGGCGAACGCGGCGTCACTGATGTTGGTGTCGGCTTGAAAGGCTTGCTTGGCGAACCCGACGTTGGCGCGGTCGAGAAAAGCCATGATGTACATCAGCAGGAGAAACGGGAGCAGCCGCCAGGAAATTTTGGCGAGCAGAGGCGCAGGTAGAGTCTTCATCGCAGTTTTCCTTTGGTAGGGCATTTGTTCTTATGGGAAAGACTGTACGGCTGCGGATCGATGCGTTACAAATCGAATCTAGCTAACAACTGATACCCTCAGGGTATCGATAAAAAGGCCCGCCATGACGACACCCACCGTTTCCCGCAGCCTGCTCAACCGTCTGCGCTACAAGCATCTGCACATGCTGGTGGCGCTGAGTAGCAGTCTGAACCTGCACCGCGCCTCGCAAAACCTGAACATGTCGCAACCGGCCGCCACCCGCATGCTGCATGAGATTGAAGACATGTTCGGTTGCGACCTGTTCGAGCGCCTGCCGCGCGGGATGCGGCCGACGGCACTGGGCGCCGAGTTGATCCGCTTCGCCGAGTCAGCCATCAGCGGCCTCGATCGCTGCGCCGAAGACCTGATCGCACGGCAGCAGGGCGGCTACGGCTATCTCTCCATCGGCACCATCATGGGCGCGGCACCGGACCTGGTGATGGATTCGATTGCCGAGATCAAGTCGCTGAATCCGCAACTGCGAATCCGCATCATGGGCGACACCAGCGACCAGGTGATTCAACTGCTGGAGCAGGGTCGCATCGACCTCGCCATCGCTCGACGCAATGCGGCCACTGACAGCGAGCACTACGCGTTCGAGCAACTGGGCAACGAACGATTGCTGGTGGTGGTGCATGCCGGTCATCCACTGGCCAGGCGCAAGAAACTCGAGCTGTCGGAACTGGTCAGCGGCTGGCCGTGGATCCTGCAACCGGAAACCAGTCCGGCGCGCATTGGGCTTGACCAGGCCTTGCAGCGCCTGGCCTTGCCGACACCTGCCGACATCATCGAATGCAGCTCGGTGTATTCCATGCAGCAGCTGATCCAGCTGACCGACGCCATCATGGTGTTGTCGGAAACCGCATTGCGCGACTACCTGAAAATGGGTCTGGTGGTGGCGCTGCCGGTAGAGCTGGACGTGCAATTGGCGCCGTTCGGATTGCTGTTGCGCAAGGGTGAACACATCAGTCGGGAGTTGGGTTTGTTCATCGATTTGCTTCGCCGCAAAGCAGCGGTTTTTTGATTCCTCGGTCAGATTTTTGTAACCAGTTGTTTTCTATAGGCGCATAAATCTATAAAGTTAACCTTTCGGTCAACTTTGCACTGTCAACACAGCCCTTTGCAACGTCAAAAAGGGCTTCTGCAAGACTCGAGATTTCCAGAACATAACCAGAAGGGCGGGCCCATAACCGCCCAGAGGATGATCCATGTCCAACCGTGAAATATCCCGGCGCTCGTTCCTTCAGGGCGGGCTGGTGGCGGGTGTGAGCGTGACGCTGACACCGCTCGGCAGTCCGGCGCTGGCAGCCTTGATGGAAAACAGCGTGACCGTGCCGTCCGAGCAATGGCTCGGCAACAACGGCAAGGCGCGCTCGCGTAACGATGCCTTGTCCAAGGTCTGCGGCAGCAAAGTCTTTGCCCGCGACATCCGCGCCAAGGACATGCCCGGCTGGCCGCAGCAGCAGGGCCACGCCATGTTGCTGAAAACCATCAAGGCCGACCGCATCTATGCGGGCTACGACCTGTCGTGGCTTGGTGCGGACTTGCAGCCCGATCGCATCGTCACCGCCGCGGACCTGGACAAGGACGGCATCGCTTTCCCGGAAGAGCACGCACCCGATCCGCTGCTGCCCGAAGGCAAGGTGCCGATGTTCATCGGCCACCCGGTGGCGATCCTGATCTGGAACGACTTCGAGCGCTTCCGTCAGGCCAAGGCGCAACTCAAATTCAATGACAAAGCGATTCGTTACGGTGCCCAGGTGCCGTTCTACGAAGGCGATCCCTACGGCAGTTTCCGCTACGTACGCGTCGGCGGCGCCACTTCGGCGGACGAAGACGAATTCGCCAGTCTCAAGGATTCGATCCTGTTTCCGATGCTGAAAAACCGTCGCCCGGTATGGAATTCCCAGCCGGACCTGCACGGCAACCTGACCGAGCGCGGTCTGTTTTACGCCGAGCGCATGAAGCAGCAGATCGATACGCCGCCAGACAACTGGCTGGTGTTCGACGAGCGCTACAAAACCCCGTCGATCGAACCGGCCGCAATGGAGCCGGACAACGGCAACGGCTGGTACGACCCGGCGACCAAGACCCTGCATTTTGTCGTCGCCACCCAGTGCCCGCTGGAAACCGCGACCGAGACCGCGAAGATGATCGCGCCGTCGCGTTTCGGCCTGGCCAACCTGCACATGCATCCGGGCTACACCGTCGGCTATGGCTCCAAAGACCACAACGTTTTCGTCTACTACGCGGCCCTTGCGGCGTTGTACGGCGCCGGTGTGCCGGTGCGTCTGGCCAATGATCGCTACGAGCAATTCCAGAGCGGCATCAAGCGTCACCCGTTCGACATTCGCTACCAGCTGGCGGTGGACAAGACCGATCACAGCTTCAAGATTTTCCGCGCCGAGATGAGCGTCGATGGTGGCGGGCGGATCAACTACAGCCCATCGGTGGCGGCGGTTGGCGCCACGGCGGCGCAGTCGATCTACTACATGCCGCAGAACGATTTGCAGGTCACGGCTTATCACTCGCGTGCCGTTGAAGCGGGCTCGATGCGTGGCTACGGCACGCTGCAAAGCATGGCCTCCACCGAAATGATGGTGGATGAAATTGCCGGTCGCCTCGGCATCGACGCCATCGACCTGCGCAAGAAAAACGCCATGGTCTCGGGCATGAAAAACACCCAGGGCGCGGTGCCGGCGGGTGCCTTGCGTCTGCATGAAATTCTCGACAAGGCCGCCGTTCACGAGGTCTGGAAAAACCGCGACGCAATCAAACGGCAGCGCGAATCCGCAGACCCGGATAACTGGTATGGCGTCGGTTTTGCCATTTGCCAGAAAGACTTCGGCACCGGCTCCGAAGCACCGATGGCCAGCGTCGAATTCACCGCTGAAGGCCGCATCCATCTGCGCCACATCGGCATTGAAATCGGTACCGGCATGTCCACTTCGCAAGCACTGGTCGTGGCCGATTTCCTCGGCAACCCGGCGCACGAAGTGAAGACCGGCGAGACCGAATGGAAAGAGTTGCAACTGATCACCGGCGGCAACCCGTACATCATGAGTCAGGCCGAGCAGGACAACTTTCTGCGCAACCCGCGCTGGGTCGGCAAAGTGGCTTCGGCCTCGTCGGCGACCAACTCCGCGTACTACTTCAGCCACGCCACCCGTGAAGCGGCGCGCGTGCTGTTCAACCACGGTTTGTGGCCGGCAGCGTTGCAGATCTGGGGGCAGGGCCCTTACGGCGGCCAGGCCAATCCTTATGTGGTTCGTCGTGAAGACGCGCATTGGGTCGACGGCAAACTCACGGCCAACGGCATGCAGCCACTGAGCTTCGAGCAATTGGCGAAACACGCTCACGAAAAAGGGTTGGTGACCGGCGCAACCGTGCACGGTTTCAACCGCTGGAGCTGGGCCGAGGCCGAGTTCAGCATCGACGGCGTGCGTGAGCGTCTGCCGCTTGACGGCCTGGCGGTGAAGTACGGCGATGGCGCACCGAACGTGAAAAAAGCGCAGATGAACAGCGCCGGTTTCCATCTGCTCGATCGCCAGAACGTGCATTACCCGGACACCCAGTTGAACAACGCGGCGGTGACTTACTACAGCCCGGTGGCGACGCTGGTGGAATTGAAAGTGAACAAGGGTTCGGCCGAAGTGCAGGTGCTCAACCATCACTCGTGGGTCGAGTGTGGTCGGGTACTGGTGGAGGAGCTGGTCAAGGGCCAGGTCGAAGGCGGGATCGCCATGGGCATCGGCCACGCGTTGATGGAAGAAATGCCGCTGTACGAAGGCGGGCCGGGGGAGGGTGACTGGAACTTCAACCGTTACCGCTTACCGATGGCGCGCCACGTTGCGGTCTGGAAGCAGACCGCCGAAATCCTGCCGCCGCTGTCGCCGAGTGATCCATCGAAGGGCGTCGCCGAAGTGGTGATGATCCCGGTGGTCGGTGCCATCGGTAACGCCGTGGCCCATGCCATCGGCAAACGGGTCCGCGACCTGCCCATCACTTCTGCCCGCATCAAGGAGGCCCTCAATGGCTGACCGTCCGCTTCAACTGACCCTCAACGGTCAATCCGTCGGCCCGGTGGACATCCCTGACGACCTGCCGATGATCGACTACCTGCACGAATACAAAAACCTCACCGGCTCACGCCTCGGCTGCGGCCAGGGCATTTGCCACGCCTGTGTGGTGATCGTCGACCACCCCGACGGCACCAGCGAAGAAGTGCGCACCTGCATCACGGGCGCGCACTACTTCGAAGGCAAGAAAGTACGGACCATCGAAGGCCACGCGACCCGTGACGAACAGGGCAAGGTCACCGAACTGAACCCGATCCAGCAGCGCTTCGTCGATGAATTCGCCTTCCAGTGCAGCTACTGCGCCCCGGGTTTCGTGAATGCCGCGACCGTGTTGGTGGAGAAGCTGCAACGTCAACCGATCGTCAAAAGCCAGCTGGAACAAGTGATCGAGGACAGCCTCGGTCACCACGTCTGTCGCTGCACCGGCTACGTGCGCTACTACAGTGCGACGCGCAACGTGCTGACCGATCTCGGCCTGGTCAAGGAGGGTTAAGCATGAAGCCTCTATTTTCCCGTCTCGCATTGGCGGTTGGCCTGGCTGCGCCGGTGTTGCTGGCGCAGGCGGATGATCAGGTTGTCCGCGGTGCCTATCTCGCTCGCGCCGCTGACTGCATGGCGTGTCACACCGCACCGGGTGGCGCGCCGTATGCGGGTGGCCTGCCGATCGTCTCGCCGTTCGGCACGATCTACGGCACCAACATCACGCCAAGCAAAGAGCACGGTATCGGCCTCTACAGCGATGATGAATTCTTCGCCGCGCTCACCGAAGGCAAGCGTCGCGATGGCGCGAACCTGTACCCCGCGATGCCTTACACCTCGTATCACTTGATGCCGCGTGAAGACTCCGACGCGATTTATGCCTACCTGAAAACGGTCGAGCCGATTGAGCGCGCAGCGCCGGTCACCAGCCTGAGCTTCCCGTTCAATGTGCGCCTGGGTTTGATGGGCTGGAACCTGCTCTATGGCAAGGACGTGAAACTGTCGTCGACCGAGGGCAAAAGCGAAGCCTTCAAGCGCGGCCAATACATGGTCGACGTGCTTGGCCACTGCGGCGAATGCCACACGCCGCGCGGTTTGCCCGGTGCGATGCAGCAAGACAAACGCATGACCGGCGGCCTGCTCAACGGCTATCTGGCGCCGAGCCTGCTGGCCGACGATCTGGCTGCACGTGGCTGGAATCATCAGGACCTGAGCTCGTTCCTCAAGCACGGCATGAGCGTCCAGGGCACGATGTTCAACGAGATGTTCCCGGTGTTCCACAACAGCACCCAGGGCCTCAATGAACCGGACCTGGCGGCCATGGCGACCTTCTTGCTCGGCGATCAGCCACCGACGGCAAAAGTGCTGAACGAAGTGCCGTTCGAGAAACTGAGCGCCAGTGCCCAGCGCGGTCGTCAGGATTACCTCAATGTTTGCGCCGGTTGCCACGCGGTCAACGGCGAAGGCAAGCCGCACATCGCGGTCGCCATGCGCGGCAACACCACGCTGCGTCTGGAAGATCCACGCAACCTGGTGCGGGTGATCGACGATGGCATCGGTGAGCAGAAGTTTGCCGGGTTCGAACACATGCAACCGATGCCCGGTTTCGCGGAGAAGCTTAGCCACGAGCAACTCACCGATCTGTTGAACTACCTGCGTCAGGGCTGGGGTGGTCAGTCGGAAGACCTGGCGGTGGGGGATGTGCAGGCGCTGCGGGCTGATGCACCGCCGCTCGAGCACAAGGCGCACTGACATGCAGCATCTCGATCTGCAAGTGGTGCGCCGGGCGCTGGACTGGTCGACGGCCGGCCAGCGCTTCTGGTTGTGCACCGTGCTGGCCACCTATGGTTCAGCGCCCCGCGCGCCTGGATCGCTGCTGGCGGTGAATGCTCAGGGACAATGGATCGGCTCGCTGTCCGGCGGCTGCGTCGAGGAAGATTTCCTTGAGCGCGTCGCCGAGGGCGTATTTGATCAAGCCGTCAGCGTCGTGCGTTATGGCGAGGGCGATGATCCGCGTTCCCGGGTGAGCCTGCCCTGCGGCGGCGTGCTCGATGTACTGGTGGAGAGGCTGAACCCTGATTGCGAGGTTCAGGCGCATTTGCGGGAACTGGAGTCGGCGTTGTTGGGGCAGCGTCGGTTGATCCGCGAAGTCGATCTTGCCAGCGGCGCGCGCAGCGTGTTCGCCGATCGCGAGCAGGGCGTGCGCGTCGAGCGCGAGATCGACCGGGTTCGACTGCGGATCGGCGCAGCTCAGCGCTTGTTGCTCGCGGGATACTCCAGCGTCGCCCAGGCGTGTGCGGAGTTTGCGGTGGGCCTGGGTTTCGAGGTGATCCTGTGCGATCCCCGCGACGAAGTGCTGGAAGGCGTGGTGCTGGAAAATGTCGAGGTCCGCCGTCAGTTGCCCTCGGTGTTCATCGCCGACGGTGGCTGTCACCGCGACACGGCGGTGGTTGCGCTGACCCACGATCCACGCATCGACGATTTGGCGATGATGGAAGCGGTCCGCACCGAGGCCTTTTACATCGGGGTGATGGGATCGATGCAGACGTCGCAGAAACGTTTCGAGCGGTTGCGCAGGATTGGTGGTTTGGGAGATGCGGAGTTGGCGCGGATTCATGCGCCGATCGGACTGAACCTGGGCAGCAAGACCCCTGCGGAAATTGCCCTCGCCGTACTCGCCGACATCATTCGGATCCGCAGCGGCATCCCACGAGATCGGCTCTGACCCCAAATCAATGTGGGAGCAAGCCTGCTCGCGAAGAGGCCGGCACATTCAACATTCATGTTGACTGTCTGGCCGCCTTCGCGAGCAGGTTCGCTCCCACAATGGTTTTGCCGTGTCGGTCAGTACCCGAACTTGTCCCGCAACCCGTAATACCAAGCCCCCAGCGCCGCAAACGGCGTGCGCAGCAGTTGTCCACCGGGGAACGGATAGTGCGGCAAGCCAGCAAACGCATCAAAACGCTCAGCCTGACCGCGCAACGCTTCAGCCAGCACCTTGCCCGCCAGATGCGTGTACGTCACACCGTGACCGCTGCAACCCTGGGAATAGTAGATGTTATCGCCCAGGCGCCCGACCTGCGGAAGACGCGACAGGGTCAGCAGGAAATTGCCGGTCCACGCGTAGTCGATCTTCACATCTTTGAGCTGAGGGAACGCCTTGAGCATCTTCGGCCGGATGATCGCCTCGATGTTCGCCGGGTCCCGCGCGCCGTACACCACGCCGCCGCCGAAAATCAGGCGCTTGTCACCGCTCAGGCGATAGTAGTCGAGCAGGTAATTGCAGTCTTCGACGCAATAATCCTGTGGCAGCAGGCTTTTCGCCAATTCATCACTCAACGGTTCGGTAGTGATGACCTGAGTGCCGCAAGGCATCGACTTGGCGGCAAGCTCCGGCACCAGATTGCCGAGATAAGCATTGCCCGCGACGATGATGAACCTGGCCCGGACCTTACCCTGAGGCGTATGCACCACCGGGTTCGCGCCGCGTTCGATGCGCACTGCCGGCGATTGCTCATAAATAGTGCCGCCCAATGACTCGACCGCCGCTGCTTCGCCGAGTGCCAGGTTCAGCGGATGAATGTGCCCGCCACTCATGTCGAGCATGCCGCCGATGTATTGCTCGCAGTTCACCACTTCACGAATGCGTTTCTGATCCAGCAGCTCGAGCTGCGTGTGACCGAAACGCTCCCACAGGCGCTTCTGCGATTCCAGATGGCCCATCTGCTTGGCGGTGATCGCGGCGAACACACCACCGTCCTTCAGGTCACACTGGATATTGTATTTGGCGACCCGCTCACGAATGATCCGCCCGCCCTCGAACGCCATCTGCCCCAACAACTGTGCCTGCTTGGGGCCAACGGTGCGCTCGATCACATCGATGTCGCGGCTGTAGCTGTTAACGATCTGGCCACCGTTGCGGCCCGACGCGCCAAAACCCACCTTGGCGGCTTCCAGCACCGTGACCTTGAAACCGTGCTCCAGCAGAAACAGGGCAGAGGACAGACCGGTGTAACCGGCGCCGATCACACAGACATCAGTCTCTACATCACCCTGCAAGGCCGAGCGTGGCGGAACCGAATTGGCCGATGCGGCGTAATAGGACTCTGGGTAGGGGGTGTTCGCCATCCTGCAGCCTCTGTTTAATATATTTTACGAGTGCCCCGATCCTACCCGAGTTAAAAATCGACCGCCAGCCACCACAAAATCTTCTTCGCAGACGCAAAATTAAATATTTTGCATATTCATAGGGTTAGCTCGAAAAAAGGTGTTGACACCCCTCCGGAATTCCGTAGAATGCCGCCTCACAGCAGGCACGTAGCTCAGTTGGTTAGAGCACCACCTTGACATGGTGGGGGTCGTTGGTTCGAGTCCAATCGCGCCTACCAAACAAAATCCGCTCTGCTGGGCGGTCTAGAAGGGCTCACCGAAAGGTGGGCCCTTTTTTGTTGCCTGGTGTTTGGGCAAACTTTGGGAATATTTTGGGCAAACGACCACCGCGCTACACCTTCAGGTCGGCTTTGACCTTCATGTAAACCACCGCGTCATCGCCGTGCCCCGCCTGGTAGTGCTCGGTCATCTTCACATCTGCGTGACCCATCAAGCCTTGGATGTATTCCTGCTCGAAACCCTGCTGCTCGTACAGCCAGGCGCCGAGTGCGCGGATCTCGTGGAAAGTGGGGCGCTCGCCGGCCGCCACATCTTCGTAGGCCTTCGAATCGTCCCGCGCCTGGGCGAATGACTTGGTAAGGTAGTCCGCCGTCACAGCGTTCCAATGCAATTTGGCGTCGAGCTGGGTCCGCTTGCGTGCCTTCGGTGAGTAGTGGATCAGGTACGGGCAGACGACCGGCGACCGCATGCACTCTAAGACTACCTCCCGCAGCGCCGGGCCCATGACAATCTCCAGGTGCACGGGCTTCCCGTAGTTCTGCGTCTTCCCGGGCGACACCTTGATGGTGTTCTGCTCGAGGTCCACGGCCGATTTCGGCCACATCACGATATCTTCCCGCCGCTGAAGACTCAGCAACCCCAGCCGGATGGCGCGTTTCAGCCAGATCGGCGTCCCGATGTATTCCAAAATCTTGTTCAGCCCCTCGACTGTGTGCCGCTGGCGCTTCTTCTCTGCTTCCTTCTTGACCAGGGTCAGCTCGGCGGAGTTGCGATCGCACAGGCCCTTTGCCACGGCGAACGCGAACACCTGCACCAGCAGTCCGCGGTGCTTCGTGTAGGCGTTGTTCTCGAAACCATCGAGGTACTCGGCCACCGTCAGCACATCCAGTTGTCCCATCATCAGGTCGCCCAAGTCCTCGCGGTACCGGGCCAACTTGAATTTGATTTCCTTCAAGGTGCTCGCGGCGTAGGTCTTGGTGGTCAGCCATTCCTTCTCGAAACGCTCCAGGCAGCCGCTGAACTTCGGCGCAGCGTCGCCGGTGAGCATGGCCAGCAACGCCCCGTCGTCGGCTAGCAGTGGCAGCAGCTTGGCGTTGGCAGCCTTCGCCAGCTTGATGGCCTCGGCCATCGGCTTATTGATGCTGGTCTTCTTGCCGGTGATCGGGTTTTTGTACTGCCAGTACTTTCCGTTCGGGTACAGGTTCGCTGGCAGGTCCCGGTTCTTCACTGTCCTGGCGCGCGGGGGAGCCATCAGCCCACCTCCATCATCTTGGCGAGCAATGGATCGTTCGATCCGATCACGGCCGCCTGCAGGTCCACGAAATACATCCCGCCTTTTACCTCTCCGATCACTTCGCCTTCCTCAATCCATTTTTTCAACTGTTGCAGGCTCGGCTTGCCGCCGGCATAGCGCAGCTTCCGATATTCGCCTGCCTCCATGAGGCGTGGCAGCCGAGCCGTAATGTGGGCAATGACTTTTGCCATGATGATGCTCCGCGCCGCGTGGCGGCAGAAGGTGGGGAGGGGGTCAGCCGATATAAGCTGCCAGCGTGGCGCTGCCGTCACCGTGAGTGATCCGCGTATGCACTACCGGTGCTGCTTGTGGGCGGATGGCGTGAAACGCTTTGACGAAAGCCCCGTAGCATTCGCCGTCATCACCTGCTAGGTGAGTGGTGCAGGCAAGATCGGCATCTTCTTCGTTCGGGATGTGCGCGCTGAAGATCATTGCGATGCTGTGCTCTTTGCAGATCTTGATGATTTGCGCCATCAGCGGGTTGATCTGTTCGTCGTAGATGTCTTCTTTGGTCATGGGGATTCCTCGCCCGCCGTTCACCGGCAGGCTGGTAGATGGAGGGGGATGATTGAGTTGCGCTGGCAAGACGACGGCGAGTAAGGTTCAGGCGTTCGCTCGTCCAGTTGTTTCAGAGAAATTGCTGAGTGGCCGCAACTGGTCGAGTGAGCTCCTACTTCAGTTCCGAGGCCCCTTGTAGATGAGCCAGGCCATGTAGGCGAGGGCGGGGAGGATCATGGCGCCACCTCTTCCTGTTCCAAGTCCTCGGCGGCGATCGTGAACGTCTCGATGTTCTTGACGCGGTAGAAGGTGCAGTCACAGTTCTTGCGAGCCCAGGCATCGAGAAGATCTTCAAGTTCTTGCTTGGCCTCGGGGCTGACGGCTGGAAAGTCTTCAGCCCACTCGCCGAGATCGCTCGATGAGGCGTTATCAGCCATAGCGTCGATCACAGCGTCCGAATCGACGAACTCCGCAGGATCTGCGTAGTGGATTACGCCGCGCTGGCACTCATCGCCAGGAGCGAGTTCATCGTTTTGGCTGATGAACGAGCACCAGTCAGCGGTCCAGTCCTCACCATTATTTGAGTAGGCGTAATCCACTGGTATCGGCCGCACCCAGACGCAGATAGGGCCGTCTTCGGTATCGTGGATCGAGAAGATGAACCAGCCTTCACCAGTAGGAGTGCTCGGCACCCACGTGGTGCAGTCGCAAAGACCGTCCTCAGCCCAGTGCTCGTTCAATTCTTCGGGACCATCGCCGTCCATATAGGCACACAGGGCTTCGAAGCCTTTCTCCTTGAACCAAGCTTTTGGAATCGCATCTTCGTCGCCGTCCTTCGGCCATGCCGGATGAGTCCAGAAGCCCATGTTGTCGCGCACGACCGGCAGTTGTTGGATCACAGCAGTTTCTTCAGGCATGACTGTTCCTTTGCCGCTATAGCGGCTGACTTTGAAGGGGGAGGGTGGTAGTGCAGTGCGGACATCTGGATAGCTGCTCGTTGGCTGATGGCCTGTTAATATCGTTAGATTTTTCAGGTGAGCGACGCATGAAATACAGATTGGAGTGGCTACTGTGTTTGGGGTTGTTTGGCACTGGCATCATTTGGTCAAGGCTGCTTTTTCCAAGCGATTTTTACAAAGTTGCGAACATTCACGACCTCTTCGAAATACTTGGCGCTGTAGCTACAGTCGTTGCAGCATCTTTTGCAGTTTATGGAATAGGGTTGTGGCGTAAGCAAATACGCGCCACGTCAGATCATGAGCTAGCAAGAAGGGTTGCTATTGCGGTCGAATTATACAAAGAAGAAGTGAAGCGCATCTGGGGCAGTGCTGAGTTTTCGGCCGCACAGTTAAAAACAAAAGAAGATTATAAACATGAAAAGGTGCGTCGGGCGGTTAAGCAAACATTTGATATTCGGATAGAACGTGCAATATGTCTACGTTCCGATCTTAAAGCCCTTCTTGTCGAGTGCAATGCTATTTGGGGTAAGTCTTTTGGCAACGAACTGAGGGCTGTGTTCGGTGTGGAGCAGCAGTGTTTGAATTGTGCGACGAATTTTTTAAGGGTGATCAATCCAGACTACCCAGAAGTTGGGGTCTTGGCGGCAAAGTCATCTATAGAATCGAATTGGAAGTCTTTAGGTGGCGATAACTACAAAAATTTTGCTGAGTCGGAAGAGTATATTGATACTTTATTTAAAGGCGTTATTTCTCAGCTAGGTTTGAAGTTGTTAAGGTGACTCGGGTGGTAGATGCAAGCCGGCGAAGTCATTAAATGCCGATCGCTAGCATTTTATGTCCCTTCTCATCCTGCGATCTCCATCGATACCAGATCATGGGCATTCACAACCGTCATGCCGAGGCGTTCAGCGATCAGCACTTCGAGGCGGGCGCCCTTTGAATGCTCCCAGCCCGGGAGCGTGGCCACCGTGTCGCAGTCCATCAGGGCGGCGATGTCGCGGCGCATGCAGTCGTTCCAGGAGCCGCCGTCAGGGTTGAGCTCGGCGGGGTTGGTGACGGTGTGGCCCTCGGCGCGCAGGTTGGCGGTCATTGCGGCGAAGGCGGGGAAGTTTAGAGCGGGCAGGCCAGTCATTGGCCCGCTGAGGTAGATGCGCTTCATGCGGCCTCCGTGTCATGCCCTGGGCAGCCATTGCCGGAAAAATCGAAACCCTCGCAGGGCGGCCCGAACGGCAGAACCTCTTTGCCTTGGGCCAGCGCTTCAAGCAGATGATCCGTTGCCTCATCGGCGGTGCACTTGGTGCCGTCGGCGTGGCGGAACAGACCGGTGAGCTGGCGCCTGCTCATGTTTTTCAACGAGCCGCGGACGTCCAGACAGCAATGCATCGTGCGGTTAGTTGCACCAAGCACTGCGCCTGGCTGGTTTTCTGTGGGCATGGGGAAACCTCGCGGGTATATTCCGTGGACTGGATAGGGGGGCGTGATGGATTTTGCGAAAGTCTACAGAGCATGCAGAAGAACTCAGGCATTGGGTAAAAGCCTGAAAGCGGTAGAGGCCTGCCTAGGAAGGCAGGGGGTAGACTACATAAAAGTCGAAGAGGCTAAGGTCGATGTTTTTTGGCCGATACATGGGTATAGAGTTACTACTCTAGACGGAACAGCTTTTTTTCCTAGAAATATCTCTGAGGTGCCAAGAGGCCACGGATTGGCTTGGATGCGCGAAGTCTTCTCATCCGCCGACATTGTTACACCCCCTTATTACGCTATGGGTTTCCTAAGTAGACATGCGGCCGGCATATTGGACGCGACAACAAAGAATGACAAAATGAAGTGTGGCGATCGCATGCTTTTAGAGATGTATCCCCCTGACGGTTTGGCGCAGCTAATTGATGGTGTGTGGTCTGCAAGAAAAACTTTTGATCAATATCACTCTCAATTAGTAGAGTCATCAAAAGCGTACTGTCTTGGACTCTACAATGTTGCAATAGTCGGTCTTTTACCGTGCATTGAAGGTATCGTCAGGCGATTAGGCGTGGCGTCAGGAATAAATGTTGACGAAGATGTAAGTATCAAAACACTAACTAAAGTTTTCAAAAAACTGCAGCAGAAAGAAATTAGTATGATGATGGATGGATATGATTGGTATCCAGATAATGAAATTACCATTACTTTGTTAGATCATTTTCATGAACGCGTTCAGATGTTTGAAAGCATATCGAGCTACCTGAACGCTAAGCTCTATTTACACACCGGTTCAGCTCCTGAATACTTAACTCTGAATCGACATGGGATTTCTCACGGATTTTTCCATGGCTTTGCCACGCCTGAGAACTACCTCAGACTATTTAATCTGTTGAGCGCACTCTCTTTCTCCGCAGCAATGGTCGAGGGAAAGGGTAGTTTGATGCATCCTGGCTCAACTCCAGAGTCGGACGCGCTTACAGCTTGTTTGTTGAGATGTGCAGCTTTGAACCATCTAATTCGCTAATTCACACAATCTCCCATCAGTCACCGCAGAAGCAGTCGATGTCTTCTGAATGGCCGAACGCATCCATCTGGCCTTTGTAGTTCTCTGCGTACCAGGCCAAGTGCGAGTACTTCGGGCGGTCCATTCAGAACACCTGATTGAAGCGCTCCTCGGCGCCGGACCAGAAGATCACCCGATCCGGTTCGGCCTGGATAGCCTTGAAGAGTTTGTCCTCTCCTTTTTTCCAGCAGAGGTCGCAGTTGCCCAGGTCGGAATCCATGCCGAGGTCGAAGTCCTGGGCCTTCCAGAATGCGGCGACGTGTTCCTTGGTGATGCCTGCGGTATAGGAGGGGCAAAGGTTGTCCCAGCGCGTGCCGCCCTTTGCGTTGGCGGCCATCATCCGGTGGTAGCGTCCAGGTTCGTCCTTGCGGATGCCAATCACGCAATCCCACTCGCCGTAACCAAGTGACCGCATGTGCTTCTCGCCGATTTTGATCTTCAAGTAGGCGGTGCACATGTTGTTTGAGAAGTTTGGCAGTACCGGCGCCAAGTTCTTTTCGGCTTTTCGGTACGCAGCGTAGTACTCAAGCATCATCGTGAACGGCTCACCGTTGCGGCTGGCGGTTTCGAAGTCGACCAGGCGATACCAGGGCGCGTCATCCGGCTGGCCGTACACACGGCACCACTCCATCCAGACAACCACGATGTTCCAACGCTTCGCCATCTGATCGACGAACACCAATGTTTCCTCCCGTTCCTTGCCGGTGTTCTGGAAGAACAGGTGAACGTCCGGCGGAAGCACCCCGCCATGCGCCTCGAGGATTTTGTAGACCATGTGCCCGCTCGTGCGACCACCACTGATGCCGATCTGGGCTGGGCCCGTGATCAGGTAGGGATTCATAACTGCTCCAGACAGCCGATTGCCTCGCCGGCTGGCGTGATTCGTTGAAGTGGGGTATTTATTTATGTCGAACTCAGCCTGGCGGGAGGCCGACATGAGACTGCAAAGCGATATCGATGCACTTGTGGCAATCGAGGAAGACGCTCAAATGATGCTCAAGCGAATAGGGATCCCCGACGACAAGCAGAAGCTGGAAGTCGTGATCTGCTTGCGGCAGATCATTGAGCTTGCAACCTACCGGAAAGAGATCGACCGATTTACAGAGCCTTCAGCGCAATAGGTGAGGGTGGGTCAGGCGGTGATGCGTTCGCCGATCACCTTGGTGGTGAAGGTGACGGAATACTCGGTGGTCAATTCGAATTGGCCGCCGCAGGTATCGCAATCCATGTTCTTGTCGCCGTAGTCCTCCGACTCTATGTGGATGAGCGTGGCACAGTGTGGACACTTGCATTCGTCCTGAGCGCGATAGTCCCAAGCGTCGTATTCGCTCTCGGCCACTTTGGCCAGCGCCGCAGACTTGGCCTTTGCGTCTTCTGCATCCTGACAGGGCTTGCATGTGAAGCCGTCCGGATGACCCCATGGCGTTTCCGTCAGTTTTGAACGGTGAGTGCTGCACAGCCTGCAAACGTTATGCTTATCGCAGACCGAGTAGCTGTAGCGCTCGCCGCTGTCATTGCATTTGGCGCACCCAGAAACCCAGTACCAGGCGCCGTCGATACGCTCGGCGTACAGTCCAGTTTCCGGAGGATCAAGTCTTACTTCGGGAAGGCCGTTTCGATGAGGCCTATCGTGGCTGCAGGCATTCCAGATGTTCGTTTTTCCCGAGCGCATGCGCTCCGTCCATTCGCCGGAGATTTCCGGAATCAGGATCTTCGTGTTCTTGTCCACGGTGAATCTCCAGTCAGGCGCCGCCCTCCGTCCAGAGCGCGGCGTTGCGGTGAGTGTCAAGCGGCTGCGCGCTTGAGTTGATCGGTAAGCTGAGTCGGCAGGCTGCGCAGCGTCAGGGTTCCGCCGGCTTCGTCGAACTCGACTTTTGATCCGAGAAGGTGCTGCTCGAAGCTGATCGACAAGCCATCGATGCGGCCGGTGAAGCGTCTGAATTTGTTCAGGGTCTTTTTGTCTGGCGGGATCGAAGCCGACAGGCCGTAATCCTTATCGCGGATGAAGTCGGCAAACGCCTTTGGCTGATCGTCGTCGAGTACTTCAGACAGCTCGTCCAGGGTGAGCGGCTCGCCGAGCTTGGCTTGGGCCATCGCGTAGCTGACCAAGGTGTTGGTCTTCTCGCGGGCTGATTCCTCGCCGAGGTCTTCGCTTTCAACGAAGTCACTGAACGCCTTGAGCAGGGTGCGGGTTTCGCCTGGGCCGTCTACACCTTCCTGCGCGCCGATGAAATCACGGAAGTACTCGCTGAGCCTGCGGCCCTGCTTACCTTTAAGGTACGAAATGTACTGGCGCGACTGCGGGTTGTTCTTCCACTCGCTCAGGTTGATTCGAGCGGCCAGGCGGATATGGTCCAGGTCCAGGCGCTTGACCGTCATCAGGTGCAACTCTTCGGTCATCGTCACCGCTTCCGTTTCCTGCACCAGGGCGATGGCTAGGTATTGGGTCAGGCCCTGCTGGTAATGGCAGAAGAGCGCGTGCCCACCGGTGGTCAGGTTCGATTCTTCCATCAGCTTGGTCAGGTGTTCGACAGCGATGGTGCTGAACTCAAGGAAGTCGGAACCACCAGCCAGGTACTTGCTGAGCCAGCCGCTGAGTGGGTACGCGCCAGATTCCGCGTGGAAGAAGCCCCAGCCCTTGCCGGCGGTGGCGTTGTAGCTTTCGTTGAACTGGCACATCAGATCGTCGCGGGCTTGGCTCTCGACCTGCTCTGCGCTGCCGAGGAATAGAACAGCCGGTGTGCCGTCGGGCTTCTTGTCGATCTTGTGGATTGCGCTGTGGAGTACGGGCATTGCGAATACCTCAGGTAGGCGCCGCCCTCCGTGACCGGTGGTGGCGAGATAGGTGTTTGTGAGCTATTGCTTCAAGGCCCGGCATTCGGTCGGGTCAAGGAGGGAATATGGAATGCTTGGTTTGCGGATCGCCGGCGAAAGAAAACCGTCCGCAAGGGGACTATCGCGAAATTGACTGCCCGGACTGTGGTGTATTCCGGGTAAGTGGCAGCTTAATCGCCATTCAGCGTGGCCGAATCTTCGATGTGGCGCCAACGCGTATTGCACTGGAAAGAATGCCAAGGGTAGGAGATATCCCGATACTCAACACAATCGACGAGGAGTTACTTTACGTGCCCGGAACTACGCCTCCCGGAAAACGTTACTCGTCATGAACAATTCGAAGAGCCTCGCGGTCGTTGGCTAACTTCAATTTCCGCGACACGTTTTCGGGTATCACGTATTCGTGTCGCGGCGGCAGCTCAAGCAGGGGAAGGGCGCCGCCCGGGCCGAGGCCGTGCAGGTGGTGAATCATCAGCGTGATCGCCTCGCCTTGTTCCTCTATTCCGCTCCAGGTCATCAGCTCAGCAAGGGCTTGGCGAGTACCGGGCAGGCAGTGCAGCCTGATTTCCTCTTCGCCGCGGCTCTTCTTCTTCGCCGCGGCTTTCGCTGACCGTTCCGCGTTGCTCTTGGCCATAGGCTACCCCTTCAATTCCACTGACCGGCAAGTCCAGCCATGTTTGTCGTCGGCGCTGGCGCACCTGGTTGCTGAGGCGCCTCACGATGGTTCGGCGAACTTGATGTTGTTTTCCCGGGCGATCAGTCGAGCCCGCTTGGCGAGCATGCTCATTTCCTTGGCTGCTTCGACCACGGTCTTTCCGGCGTCAGCCAGCTCCTGAAGCCTCGGCGCATCCTTGTCGCGAGCGGCACGGAGCTTCAGGCTGTGCGGTGTGGCGCCGAACATCGGCACGTCCGCGCTGATGCCGGGCGGGATAACGTCGATCTTCTTACCGGCGCCGAAGAAGTGATCCATCTTTTTATTCAGTTCCGAGATGATCGAGTCTCGCGGGTTGGGCATTGGCACGCCGATCATTTCCGCACCCCAGACAGCGAGAGCTTGATGCCATCGGCGCGCGCTTCCAGTACCTGCGCCAGGTTGACCGCTTCCTTCCAAGTCCAGCGGAACCCCTTGGTCAGCCCGGTGGAGCGCTCAACGATGTGATAGGCATTACCCTTGGTGACGACCTGGTAGCGGATCTTCTGCGCGGGTAGCTCCTTGCCAATCATGGCGTAGAGTTCGACGGTTGCGATGATTGCGCGAGTACGCAGGGCGAGAAGCCCGGCAGCGCGCTGCTGCAGCATTGATTGCATGGCTGATCCCTCGTTATGGGGTTGCGTTTATTCGTCAGAACTCGGGGCTTCCTGCTGGTTGCCGTTGGGCGCAGGGGAGAGTGCTGACGGATAAAGGCAGGCGTAAAAAAGCCCGATCGGAACCGGGCTTTTGTTTGCGTCACGAAGACCTCCCTACGTGACGTAGCCTGCGGAGCCATGAGGGCCGCGCAGGTATCTGAAGTTCACATGGCTGCCAATCCTCCGTGCTGGGTTAGTTGATGAGTGCAGGTGGCCGGTATAAGCCGGGGTTTCGTCCGCATCCCGCTGCCCACTCAGTGAATGGGCAGAAGTGATGCCTACGGTTTGTCTTTCGTCTTGCCAACCATCAGCACCATCAAGAGCAGCGCGACCAGTACCAGGTCACCAACCATTGAAAGGATGCGACTGGCTGAGTCGACGAAGACGACACCGCCAGCGAGCCCGTAGGCTGCCAGCGAGCGCGCTTTGTTGCCGAACCTGCCGAACATGACTACAGGTAGTCTTTGAGATTGAGGTTCATGATCTTGGCGGCCTTTTCCAGCACCGCCATTTCGGCTGGTTCGATCTCGCCGTCAGCTTCTGCCACGGTGAGCATGAAGTTCAGCACGGTGGCCGCGTCGTCAACGCTGTGGGCCAGGTCCTTCAGTTCCTTTTCGGCGTTCTGGCGGATGATGCGGGGGCCGCCGTCGTTGAAGTCGGCCTTGGCGCGGTCAATGGTGTTGCTCAGCTCGGCGCCGAAGCCTTTCAGGGCGGCCGAGTTGTTGATCAGCTTCTCGATTTTTTCGAGCTCTTCCTTTTCGATGTCACCATCAGCGGAAGCCACATAGAAGACGCCGTAGACCGAAGCCTGCATCAGATCGCGGTTGGTCATCACGGCCAGGGCCTGACGGGCTTCGCCGGATTTCTTGCCAAACAGTTTGCCGAACATGGTGATTCCTCTGGGTTGGGGTTGCATCCCGATGCACCCTGTCGCCAAGGTGCAGCAGTGATGCTGTCCATCAGCGCCGCGGTGCGTCTCGCTGAGGTCCACCCGGTGCGGGACCGGCTACATCAGCTGCGGTAACCCCAGGGCCAAGAATCTTGATGCGGCCCTCATCGAACCACTCCGATCTCTGCACCTCGTTGATCCCTTTCCGAATGGGTGGGGCCAGGCAGTACTGATCGCAACCGGTGAGGTACTGAGAACGGCCGGTGATTACGCCGTAGAAACCGGTGATTTTGTCTTCTGCTTTCTGTCCGAGCTCGATCATGATTTTTCCTTTCTGGTTGAGTTATGCGGCTTCTAGCGTTTCGGCGCGGCGGGTGATTCGTATCTGGGCAATCCGTACAGACGGCGGTCGGCGATCGCGGCGGGCGGGTTCGACTGACTGGATGTTGGCTACTGCATTCATGGCCATCAGAGTGGCCAGGACGAAGCACATCGGGGAGATGATCTGCCGTCGCATTGCCTCGGCGACCAGGGCGGCCCGGCGGGTGACGCCGAGCTTGAACATTGCGTTGGTGAGGCGTTTCGCAACAGTGCTCGGTGCTATGCCGGCTTCCCGAGCTATTTCCTTTGCAGTCAGCCCCAGGGCAACCCACAACAGGAACTGAAGCTCTCGAGGCGCCAGGCCGCGTCCGAGGTGACCCTTCCATGCGCCGTTTGAGATTTCAGTTTCCATCGCTGTTACTCCCGGTTGTTTTCACGATTCCATTTGTCGCCAGGCTTCACTAACTGAGGTGCTGAATACGTCGATCGAACACTCTTCGTTCAGGGCGAAACGCCTGATCGTCGATCATTGAGTGAATGGCTATCACCGCAAGCACGACACAGACCGGGCAAATGATCTGGCGCTTCATGGCCTCTGCAATCATTGCTGACTGCCTGTGTACGCCGAGCTTAAACATCACACTGGAAAGCCTTTTGGCCACGCTGCTCGGGGCAAGCCCGAAGTCCTTTGCGATTTCTTTTGCCGTAAGTCCCTGGGCAACCAAAAGAAGGAATTGAATCTCTCGGGGCGCTAATCCGCGACCGAGAAACCCTTGCCAATCGCCGCTGATGATTGTCTCTGCCATCGTCGTGACTCCCGGTTGTTTTCCCAATGCACCCGTCCAACCAGGTGCATCAGTGAAACTTTCCGCGTCCCTTCGGCGCTGCTGGCGCGGTACGGGCTCGTTCAAGTTGTTTGTCCGACCGCGACTCAGTCCGCCGGATAACTGTTTGCGGTGCTTTACGCTGCACACCCGGGTCAGTTGCCAACCCTCTGAACCGTTGAGGCCGGTTCATCGCTGCCTTCCATCTGGCCGGTTGTTATCCGGCGATGGATAGACATTACCTGTGGGTAACTATCGCGGTCAATACCTATAGGTAATTATTTTTCGGGCAGGCGAAAAAAAGCCCGCTGAAGGAGCGGGCTTGATGTGTTTGTTTTAGCGCGGCGCTAAAGGAGAACTGAATACCAGAAGACTTTTCCGATCACGATGATGTCTTTCTGAAGCATGTCGTCTGCGCTGTATTCCTCGTCGGGATGTTCGTCCCGGTTGTAGCTTCGCATTCTGATGCCTCCACCTGGTGCCCGATACAGAGTTTTAACTCGGAGTTGGCCCCCATGGTTGAGCGCGTACATTTTGCCGTCTGTAATTGCGGTGCAGCCTTGATCTACACCCACCGTGCTTCCGTGGGGGAGTACCGGCTCCATGCTGTTTCCACTTACCGTCACACATACCGCCTCGCTTGGCTGCACGTTCTGACGTCGGAGAGTCATCTTCCCGAAGCGCAGCTTTTGTTTGTGTGATGGCTCTACCACTGTCTTGCCGCTACCGGCTGACAGCTCAACTTCCTTGAGGAATGGCACGTACACCTCATCTTCGTCCAGCGGTGTCTCATCGTCCCAAACCGAAAAAGGGCCCAGGTATTCAGCGTTACTAATGACTTCCGAGGGCTTCATGCCTTCTCGGTCGAGTTGGTAACGCTCTAGGCCGAGCTTCGCTTCGATATCTCGTGCGAAGTCTTCCCCGATGTTTTTACTACCAGCTGAGGAGGGCGCTGTCGAGAGGCAGCGCGAGATGTAATTGGCGCTCCGACCTAAAGCATCGGCCAATCTGGCCTGCTTTCCATCAAAACGCTGCTTCATAAGTGTCCGCAAGTTGTCGCGGCGAATATCTGAAATTTCCATCCGCAAATCATCCATTCCTGTTACCAAAAGGTAAATCACCTACGGGTATTGCTTTGAGATTACCTGCGGGTAATAATCCAAGGCATCTAAAAGGAGGCCCGACATGCGGACCAAAAATCCTCAACTTCTTGAGTGGCTGAAAACAGCAAGCGATGCCTCGGTCATCAGCACCGGCACCAGCCGTGCGTATCTGCGGTTGATCGCTTACGGCCACAAGACTGCTTCCGCCGAAATTGCAGCTCGTACCGAGTCAGCGACCGGAGGAGCGGTGACGCGCAAAGCGCTGCGTCCTGATGACTGGAAACAAATCTGGCCAGAGCTCGCAGTGGCCTGACATTCGTTTCGTTAAGCCAATTATCCGCGACGGAATAGGCCAAGAACAGAGCACCGGATTAGCTGTTGATTCATCCAGTACCCAAATGACAGGCACAAAAAAGCCGGTGGCTAGACCGGCTTCTTCACAACACAAACACTTGAGGGGCAATTATGAACGCGATCGTCGCTCCAAGCAATACGGTCACCATGTCGAGCCGGGAGATTGCAGATCTCACCGGCAAACAGCATCAGCACGTCATGCGCGACACCAAACGCATGCTCGGTGATCTTGGTTTCGATGCGTCCACTTTTGGACGCATCTATCTGGACAGCGTAAACCGCCAGCAAACTGAATACGTGCTTGGCCAGGACCTGGTCATCACCTTGCTCGCCGGCTACAGCGCACCGCTTCGCTTCCGTGTCGTGACACGTTTGCGCGAACTTGAAAACGTGTCACGACAGGCTGTCACGATTCCCCAAACCTTGCCTGAAGCCCTACGTCTTGCGGCCGACCTTGCTGATAAGAATGGTGAGCTTCAGCGCGTCATATCCGATCAGGCGCCGAAGGTCGCCGCAATCAAACGGCTCGCCGCTGCGGGTGGCGCGATTTGTGTCACTGATTCGGCCAAGCAACTTGGCATCCCCCCATCGCAACTGTTTGCTTGGCTTGAGCAGCATCGCTGGATCTATCGGCGAAAGGGATGCAAGCGATGGATTGCCTATCAGCCACGCATCACCTCCGGCCACATGACTCACAAGGTCACCGCCTTGAAGCCTGATCCCGAAACCGGCATCGAGCGCGCTGCATTCGACCCAATGGTCACTCCGAAAGGCCTTACACGTCTCGCTGAACTACTGCAGGAGGCCGCGTAATGGCCGGCGACTGGATCAAATTTGAACTCACCACCCTGGACAAGCCCGAGGTCTGCCAGATCGCTGACTTCGCCGGTATCGACCCGGATGCCGTGGTTGGCAAGCTGATGCGGGTCTGGGGCTGGTTCGACCAGCAAACAGAAAATGGTAACGCTCCGAGCGTTAGCAAAAAGTTACTCGACCGATTGGTTGGCGTTATCGATTTCTGTGAGTACATGAAATTGGTTGACTGGATGATCGAAACCGATGGCGTTATCAGCCTCCCGCATTTCGACCGACACAACGGGAAGACCGCTAAGAACAGGCTTCTCACGGCAAAACGAGTGGCAAACCACAAGGCGAGTAACGGTAAAACTAACGCTTCGAACGTTAGCGGCGCGTTACCTAAAGAAGATGTAGAGAAGAATAAAGAACCTCTCTCTGCGCAGAAGTCAGTCGATCCTCGCATGCCCATCGAAATGACCCTCGACTGGGTTCCGGATGAAACGCTGCTGAAAACCTACGCCTTGCACCGCGGCTTGTCGCTCGATCTGTTCACCGAAGTCGTCCGCGTCGCATTCACTGCTCACTACGAGCCTCAACGCCAGGTCAACACCCAGGCTGAATGGGTGGGCATGCTCGTGAAGTGGGTCAACAACGACAAGGTCCGGGCAGCAGCTTCGAATGTGAAGCAGTTTCCCCAGCGCTCAGCAGCGGGCCCAGACTTCGATGATCGTGGTTGGGGCGATGATATGGGCGGTGCTCTATGAACCAGCCGAAGGCACCAAGAAGCGCTGCGAAATTGCTGGACGCAGCAGGCGCAAAAACCGATATCCGCAGCGCGATTGGTTCATACCAGCCACCGACACTGCCGACCATCCCGAAGACCCTCCCGCCAGGAACTGTCGATGTCGTCAACGCGCTGTTCAAAGAGCTGCAGGCCATCTTTCCGGCTTGGAAACAGGCCTGGCCAAACGACGTCGCGCTGGGAGCTGCAAAGCGTAGCTGGACCAAGGCGTTCATCGTCGCGGGTATTAATCAGATCGAGCAGATCCGTTTTGGCATTGAGCGCTGCCGGGCTCTGGGAACTGACTTCATGCCGAGCGTGGGTAAGTTCGTCAAACTGTGCCAGCCGACACCGGAAATGCTCGGAATTCCTTCGCACGATAAGGCTTTTCGCGAAGCTTTGCTGAACCTGCATCCGGCACGAATCACCTCGCGGGAGTGGTCTCACCTCGCTGTGCGTCACGCAGCGCTCCAGTGCGAGATGCATAACCTTGCTGACCTGATCTCGGAGAAAGCCAGCAAGGTTTTCGACAGGGCCTACGACATCACCATCCGCATGCTTATGAACGGTCAGCCCCTGGAGGATATCGCCGTCGGTATCGGTCACGACTCACAGAAGCCTGAGTCGCAGCTGGCACAGGAATATGGCGATGCGCGGTTCCTGGCAACTATGGCGCGTCAGTCGATTCCGGCATGCGGTCAGGAGGCCCGCCAGCAGCTATTGGAGCGTTTCGGAAAGCGCAAAGCCGCTCTTGAGGGGCGCGCACATGGCTGATTCACGTCTCGCTCCGACCAATCCCGTCGAATACCGGTACGCCGTGCACTGCTGCGGCTACAAGTTGGACCTCACTGACAAACCAGATCGTGCTGTCGGCCTGTTTGAGCATCGCGCCATTGCTCAGCAGTTCGGTCGCCTGATGTGGCCGAACACTTTCGAAATTATCGACGTCATCACCGGGGAGAAGGTATGAGCGCCTACCTGAACGATATTCTGATCCACCTATGGCTCATCTTTATGCTGATTGTCGGCGGCGGCGTTTGGTGCGGCATTCGCCACTTAGAGCGCCGGTACCGGATTGCGCGAGGTGAGCGCAAATGAAGCCAGCCGCCATGAAGCTGTTCAAGCAGAAGCCGGTGCGCGCCAAGGCAATCGACCGAGAAGGCCTTGAGCAGGCCGCGCTCATCGCTGAGCTTCGCATCCGCATGCCGGAGGTGGCTGACCTGATCTATCACGTTCCGAATGGCGGGCACCGTCACAAGGCCGTGGCGGTGAAGCTGAAGCAGCAGGGCGTGGTGGCCGGTATTCCCGACCTGGTGCTGACCATGGCACGCGGCGGCTACTTCGGCCTGTACATCGAATTCAAGGCCACGCCGCCGAACGATGCCGCGATCTCGGCCAGCCAGGACGAGCGCATCCGCAAGCTCAACGATCAGGGGTATCTCGCCGTGGTATGCCGTGGCCACTTCGACGCGATGGAGCAGATCCGCGCCTACCTGCGCCTGGCTCCAACCGTGGTGGCTGCATGAGCAGCGCTGCCGTGAAGATCTCCGACGCCGAAATCAAGCGTCAGGCCGCTGGCGATGTCCGAGATCTGCGGGATATTGAGAATCGCGGGCTATACCTGCGATTCAATAAGGACCGCGCCCGGGCGTCGTGGTACCTGGTGAAGAAAGGGGAGTGGAACCGTATCGGGGCCTTTCCTGACCTAAACGCCAAACAGGTCGTCGCGGCGCTGCCAGCGATTCGCCTGCGCCTGGAGTCCGGTGATGGTTCGAACCTGTCGAAGTGGGTGACAGTTCGTGAGCTGCTGGACTGGTATGCCGAACGCATGTCGCGCGACCGCAATCTGTCGACCAAACGCAAGAAGACTGGCGCCTCGCTGATCAAGTGTCACCTGATCCCGTGCCTGGGCAACCACCCGCTCGCCGGTATCGACAAGGCAACCCTCGACAGCCAGTTCATGTGGCCGTTGCAGGAGAAGATCGGCATCGACTACGTGCGTTCGGCATTCCAGCTGCTGGCCCTGGCATTCCGTCAGGCGTTCAAGCTGGGTCACATCTCGGCCAATCCTATGGCCGCCATAAAGTTCAACGACTTCTCGAAGGCCAAGGTCGGGATCAAGCCATCGCGCCTGCGTGGTGTTCAGCTGCAAGGTCTGCTCGAGCAACTGAGCGAAGTCACCAAGGCGGCGCCGCTGGATGCCATGTTGGCCTTGATGATGCTCTGCCATGGAACACGTATCGGCGAAACACGTCAGGCGCGCTGGTCGCACATCAGCCTGGCCGAGCGTGAGTGGTTCATTCCGGCCGAGCACACCAAGACCGGTGTCGAGCATCACCTGCCACTGACAGAGCAAGCGTGCGAGCTGCTGATCCGGTATCGAGAAGGTCAGTACGCCAGAGGATATGACGGCCAGTTCCTGTTCCCAGCACGAAATGGCAAGGCCCTGAGTGAAGGCCAAGCCAGTGCCGTATTCACCCGGTTGGGGCAGGGCGAGTGGACCAGTCACGACCTGCGCAAGGTGGCCCGCACCGGCTGGGCAGACATCGGCATTGACCACCTGATCGGTGAACTGTTGATCAACCACGCGATGGGTCACAACGTGAAGGTTTACATCCAATCGGACGTGATGAGCCGCAAGCGTGATGCCTTGGAACAGTGGCATGCGCATCTAGACCAGAAGGGTTTCAACCACATTCACGGCTTGACCGGCTTTAGAACCGGAGATTCTGGTAATGCGCTGGAAGCCACGGAACATAAGGCCTGCGAGTCCATTCAAGAATCAACCATAGGCGAGGTTTAAAAATGACTGGAATCGGCATTACTTACTTTCTGCGTGGTTCGGCCTTCGCCTTCCGTCGTCGTGACCAGGCTCCTCGTGTTGGCGATTACGTGCGGTTCGGCGGTGTGCATCACGAGGTCGAAATGGTTGTTTGGGTGGAACCTCAGGAAGGGGAGCCAAGTGTTCAGATCGTGCTTAAAGAGCCGGAGGCGAAATGAAGAAGAGCCACGGCCCTGCATTTCGCCGCGAAGCGAAGCCTCTAATGGTGTGCGGAATCTGCCGTGGCACCACGGTCGTCAGCGGTGTGTTCCACCAACTGGATTGCGTCCAGTGCAACGCCTCTGGCTGGGTCTGCGCTACCACCGGAGATGCGATGCCACTGCCTGACCTGGTTCAGCAACTTAGCCTGAAGCTGCTGAACATGACCGCCGAGTTGTCCAGGGCAAAGCAGGAGCAGGGTGGTGCACACGAACAATACGAACAGAACAACCGCCGCGGTGCCGGCGCTTCGAACTTCACAGGGGATTGATCAATGGCCAGAACGAAGAGTTACACCGAGCGCACATCGGAAGACCTCCTGGAGCATTGGGGTCGTTGGGTGGTGTTGGGGTCAGGTGTGTCATGCTGCGCATCTCGCGAGAACACCTTGCACACCCCAATGATCACTGATGACGACGCGCTGATGATTGACGGGCTGATGGGCCGCCTGCTGAAGCGCTATCCGGAATGCGGGAATGTGTTGATGAAGTACTACACCGCACGGGACAAAGCCCTGGTTGATGTGGGCAAGAAATTGGGCTTCGGTGAAGAGAAGACCAGGCAGCTTTGGAAAGCCGGAATTGCATGGATTGATGGCGCGTTAGATATTCGCCGAGAAGCTGCTTGACAGGACCGGGGTCCATATATAGATTTCAGTTACTTTGCGGTTTTTCCGCGAGCAAAGCCCGACCCTGAGTTGGGCTTTTTGCTTTCTACAGTTCACAGAGCCTCGGCATTTGCCGGGGCTTTTTCGTTTTCGGCTCCACCACACCCATTGCTCCGAGCTGGGAGTGCTGCTGGAGCTGACTTGAATCCGCACGGTACCGCCAATGACTGAAGTCTCGCGCATTGCAGACAGCACCACATTCAAGGTCGCTGTCCCGATATTGCAAACGATCCTGTCGGCCGGTGCCATTGGCGCGTTTGTCTACGTAGTTGGGTCGCTCGGATCGCTCCAGGTGCAGTTGGCCAATTACCAAACCAATCAGGCACTCATAGGCCAGCGGGTCGACTCTTTGGAGCGCTCAAGGGAGTCGACAGACAAGCTGATCGATTCCCTTCGCATCTCGACCCAGCGGCAAGAGTTCCAGATCGGCCAGGTCGGCGAGAGCCTCAAGGCTCTCGTCCAGACAGGTAGGCCAAAGTGAAGCTCCTGCTGATCGTCCTCATGCTGCTCACTGGTTGCGCGCAGAAAGAAACGATCCAGGAGCCACCCAAGGTTTACCGAACAACTGTCTACCGATACGGCAGCGATCAATGTGTCGATCAAAGCTCTGCACTGCGCGAAGCCCTTAAAAGCCGAGATCACTGGAAGCGCTACGCCGAACGCCTCGAGCAACTACCTGCAGCGAAGACAACCAATGACTTTAATCCCTGAATGGCGAAAGTTCTGGCGCATGACCAGTGTTCAATTGGCGATCGCCGCCGCAATCCTGAATGCCGCTGCGGCTGGGTGGTCGGTTTTTCAGGGTGCAGTGGATCCTCTGGTCTTTGCTGTCGTGAACATGGGGCTCAGCATTGCAGTGGCAGTAGCCAGGGTGGTGCAGCAATCGAAGCTTCATGAACCGAAAGACGAGCCTGCTCAGCCAGAATAGATTGGAGGGTACGATGATAAAGATCGATGCCCATACCAATGTGGAAGAGCTTTCTAAGGCCCTGCGCACGGTTGGTAGCAAACAGATTCCTTTCGCTTTTGCTCTGATGGCCACACGCCTGGCCGTGCTCGTAAAGCAGGGTGAGCTCTCAGTGTTGAGGGCTCGCCTCGACAGGCCAACCGCGACCACGATGAACAGCCTCTATGTGAAGGCTGCCAAGAAGGGCAACCCAGAGGCGCGCACCTTCTTTAAGGATGCATGGACGTCAGGCGTGCCAGCGGACACCTACCTGCAACAGGCAGTGAAGGGTGGTCGCCGGCCACATAAGCGCTTCGAGAAAGCACTGATCGGCAAAGGCATCATGAAGCCAGGTCAGTACGCAATCCCAGCAGCATCAGCACTCAATCAATTCGGCAACGTACCGCGCGGCACGATCATGAAGATCCTGTCAGGCCTTGGTGCGGCCGAGACTGTCAGTGGTGTGCAGGCTAACGCCACGGGCAGCAAGCGCAGCAAGCGCAAGGGCAACGCCCAGAAGTATTTCGCAGGTGATGTCGACGGTACCCAAGGAATCTGGGAGAGGAAGAAGACTGCGTTCGGTGATGCTGTTCGCCCGGTCTTCATCTTCAGTGAGGGCGAGCCTGGCTACCGAGTGATCGTTCCGTTTTACAAGATCGCAGACAACATCGTGAAGGCGAACCGAGCGAAGGAATTCGCCAGCGCGATGGATCAGGCACTGTCCACAGCCCGGGGCTGACGGGCAGGGCAGGGGGGTACCCCCCCTTTGGGTCCTTCCCGGGGCCCCGACCCCTTGCGGGTAATTCGGGCCCCGCCCATCAAACATGTATGACCTTTTTTCAGAGGTTGGTTGTTGTTTAATCATGGCCAAAAACGAAACAACCAAACAGCGCGGGTGGTTGAACAAATCCGAGATGGCTTCGAGCCTGGGGATTTCCCCGCAAGCCTTTGACAAATGGGGAGTTGCGCCTGTCGCCCGCATCGGTCGCGAGGCGTTCTATACCGTGCAGAACGTGGTCGAAAACCGCGTCGAACACTCGCAACGGAAACAACAACCGACGGGTGAGGGAACCGAAGGTGTCGATCCGATGATCGAGTACAAGCTGCTCGAAGAGCGTCGCGGTCTCACCGCCGCCCAACGGATCGCCCAGGAGAAGAAGAACCTGGTGCTGGACAAGCAGCTGGTCCCGGTCCCATTCGCCACATATGCCCTTGCCAAAATCGCCGCACAGATCGGTTCGAAACTGGACACCGTCGGCAAGACCGTCACTCGGCGTCACCCAGAGGTTGACCCTCGAATCATCGAGTCGGTGGAGCGGGAGATCGCGCTTGCTCGAAATATTGCTGCCAGCTTTGGTGAGCAACTTCCGGAATTATTAGATGAGTACGTTGAGTCCATGGCTGAATGATCTTCGCAAGTCGATCAAGCTAGGACTCCAGGCGCTCTACAAAGAACCACCGCAAACCGCCGTCGAATGGGCAGATGCAAATTTCTACATGTCCGCCGAGTCCTCTTACAACGAGGGCAAATGGACAACCGAGCCGTTCCAGGTTGCGATCCTGAACAGCATGGGCAATGACCTGATCAACGTCGTCAACTTCATCAAGTCGGCGCGGATCGGTTACACCAAGCTGTTGATGGCGAACATCGGTTACAAGCTCCAGCACAAGCGTCGCAACGTGATGATGTGGAGTCCGACTGATCCGGACGCCGAGGACATAAGCAAAAGCCACGTCAACGGTATGATCCGTGACGTGCCGGTGTTGGGCGATCTCGCCCCATGGTTCGGCCGCAAGCACAGCGACAACACCCTCGATCAAAAGATATTTGCCAACCGCCGGACGCTCTGGATCCGGGGCGGTAAGGCCTCGCGAAACTACCGTGAGAAATCCGCCGACGAGGTGATCTACGACGAGCTCTCGAACTTTGACGAAAGCGTTGAAGGCGAGGGCTCGCCGATTACGCTCGGTGACAAGCGGCTGAATGGCGCGATTTATCCGAAGTCGATCCGAGGATCTACGCCGAAGCGTGTCGGCTCCTGCCAGATCACCAAGGCCGTCGAAGAGTCGCCTTACCTGCTCAAGTTTCATATCGACTGCCCGCACTGCCGACAGGAGCAAACGCTCAAGTGGGGCGGCAAGGATTGCGAGTTCGGCCTGAAGTGGGAGAAGAATGCGCTCGGTGAGGCCGAGAAAGCCTGGTACGTGTGCGAGCACGCCGCCTGCATCATCTGGCACAACGAGATGGTCGAGGCGTCCAAGACCGGCCGGTGGATCTGTGAGCACACCGGCATCTGGACCCGCGACGGGATGGACTGGTTTGGTGTTGATGGTGAAATCATCCGCACCCCTCGTTCCGTCAGCTTCAGCATCTGGGCGATCTACAGCACCTGGAGCACGTGGCTCAGCCTGGCCGAAGAATGGCTAAAGGTGAAGGGCGACGTTTCGAAGCTGATCACCTTTATCAACACCACGCGCGGCGAAACATGGGACGACGACCAGGGCGAGAAGCTCGACTCCGAAGTTCTGTATGGTCGCCGCGAAGTTTATCCGCAGGTACCGGCTCTCGGTCTGGTCCTTGTTGGTGGCATCGATACTCAAGACGATCGTTTCGAGGGGCGGGTCTGGGCGTTCGGTCCGGGCGAGGAAGCGTGGTTGGTTCATCGCTTCATTCTGATGGGCGACCCTGCCAGTGAAGAGCTCCGCCGTAAGGTAGGACTTGAGTTGCACCGGCAATTCACCCGCGTGGACGGCACCGTCATGAAGGTTGAGCGCTGGACGTGGGACGCCGGCGGTCACTATGCGGATGAGGTTTACGCCGAGAGCCGCAAGCACGGCGTCCAGTGGGTTGTGCCGATCCGTGGCGCGACCATTTACGGCAAGCCGATCGCGAACTTCCCGCGCACAAAGAACAAGGTTCACAAAGTCTTCCTCACCGAAGTCGGTACTGACAACGCCAAAGAACTGCTCTACAGCCGGATGGGACTCCCCGTCGACACGGCTGCCTCCCAGGCGGGCGTTTCTCAGCCGGGGGTGGTTCACCTTCCGGCCAACGACGCGATCTGCGACGAGTCGGAGGTGAAGCAGCTCACCTCCGAAAAGAAAAAAGCAGCCATTTCCAAAGGCAAGCGCGTGATGCGCTGGGATAGCGGCGGCCGCCGAAACGAGGCGCTCGATTGCTTCGTGTACGCGCTCGCCGCGCTGCGCATCTGCCAACAACGGTTCGGGCTTGATCTGGATCTGCTGGTTGCTGCGGTAACTGGCGGCAACGAACCGGACGCGGAAGAACGACCGCGGAAGAAATCCACATTCTGGTAGTGAGACTTATGGCTTTCACAATCGAGCAGTACCAGGCCTTGCAGGCGGCCATCGCCGAAGGCGCGCTGTCCGTCCGCTATGCCGACAAAAGCGTCACCTACCGGTCGCTCGACGAGATGATCCGGATTCTAAAACTGATGGCCGGAGAACTCGGCCTGAATGCAAACAACGACGGCGGTCGCCGCTACACCTCATTCTCGAAAGGATATTACCCATGAGCATGCTCGACAGCCTGTTCCCTGGGTATGCCGCGAAACGATCGGACGCACGCCTGAAAAAGCTGCGCACCGAGATGACAATGGACATGCTGAAGCGCCGGTTCGAGGGCGCGGCAGGCGGCCGAAGAAATGATAGATGGCGCGCCACTGGCGCTGATGCAAACGCCGAGAACGCCCCAGCTCTTGCGAAGCTTCGGAATCGCGCTCGCGAACAACGTCGGAACAACCCATTCGCTGAGCGAGCAATCACTGGCATAGCAGATAACACGGTTGGTGCCGGCATCGTTCCATTGCCATTGGCGAGACGCGATCGTGATGGCCTGAAGCTGGTGGATCTTTGGAAGGCTTGGGCTGAGACGACCGCTTGCGATGCGGACGGGTTGGAAAACTTTTACGGTCTGCAACACATGATCATGGAGGCAATCACCGAAAGCGGTGAGTGCCTCATTCGGCGCCGGCGCCGTTTCAGCTCAGACGGTCTGCCTGTTCCAGTCCAGCTGCAAGTTTTGGAAGCTGACTTTCTCGATGAAAGCAAGGCGATGGTCCTTGGTCTGAATGAAGTCATTCAGGGTGTCGAGTTCGATGCTCTTGGTCGAAGGGTCGCCTACTGGTTATTCGATAGACATCCTGGCTCGAACGCGGCATGGGGCTCGCTGCAGTCGTCGCGCGTGCCAGCCGAAGACGTGATTCATGTGTTCTTCCGGAAGCGGCCAGGTCAGGCGCGGGGTTACACCTGGCTGGCTCCTGTGATTCAGCGCATGAGCAAGTTCGACGAGATGGAAGATGCCGTCATGGAGCAGGCGAAGATCGCCGCCTGCTTCGCTGGGTTCATTACCAAGGACCCTGAAAATAGCCCTGCAGGCTCCAATAAACGACCGCCTCTCATTGATCGCATGGAGCCAGGAATGCTTCAGGAGTTGTCGCTCGGCGAGTCGGTCAGTTTCGGCACTCCACCAACCTTCAACGGCTACACGCCTTATTCCTGGCAAGCGCTGCATGCCATCGCCGTCGGCTTGGGCGTCCCTTACGAACTGCTGACCGGTGACCTCAAGGGCGTGAACTTCTCTAGCGGCCGAATGGGTTGGCTGAACTTCGCCCGCCGTGTCGATGTTTGGCAGTGGCGAATGCTGATCCCTCAGCTCTGTGATCAGGTCTGGCGTTGGTTCATGGAGGCACAGGTGCTTTTGCCTGGCGGGGTAATGGATGACGTCAAGGCTTACTGGGTTCCGCCTCGTCGCGACATGGTCGATCCGAAGTCGGAAACCGAAAACGTCATCACCCGCGTGCGTAACGGTCTGACTACATGGCCGGATGCTTTGCGCGAACTGGGCATCACAGACCCGAAGCGACATGCGGAGCAAATCAAGAAAGCCAACGACATGATCGACGAATACGGCCTGGTCCTGGATTGCGACCCGCGCCGAGTCGCGGCCGCCGGCTCACCAAGTCAGCCGCCAATCACAGAAGAGAAAACAGACGATGCCAACTCCGAATCAGGTGACGACGAGAAAGACGCATGAGACTCCGGCGTTCAGCCTGCGAGCAGCGGTAAGGCCGGAATCGGTTGATATCGAAAACCGCACGGTAGAACTGACTTGGACGACGGGGGCAAAAGGGCGCCGCTGGTCTTGGGATATCGGCAGCTACATGGAGGAACTAGAAGTCAGCGACAAGGCTGTTCGCCTTGATCGTCTGAACAACGGTGCGCCGCTGCTCGGTGTGCACAACCAGTACGAACTCCGTGCGGTGTTGGCGGTGGTCGAACGCGCATGGTTGGCAGATGGGGAAGGCCATGCTCTGGTTCGGTTCAGCAAGCGCGAGGACGCGGACATCGTTTTCAAAGACGTGATCGACGGGATTCTGCGCAACGTCAGCGTCGGCTACGCGGTTCACCAATACCAGCTCACCGAAGAGGAAGACGACAAGCTCCCGACATATCGAGCGATTGACTGGGAGCCGCTGGAGATCTCCCTGGTTCCGATCGGTTTCGACGACGGGGCGAAGGTGCGTAGCGCAAAAACACCCGCCGAGTACACAGGCGACCGATTCAAAACCATTTTCGAAGTTCGCGAAGCGGCAACGCTTCCCGATCAACCGGCCGCCGTGGCCAACACCACCGAGGAAAACCCGATGACTGAAGAAGAAAAGCGCGCGGCCGAGGATTTGATCCGTCGCGAATCCGCTGATGCCGAGCGTAAGCGCAGCCTGACCATTCGCCAAATGACGAAGAAGGTTGGTCTGGGCGAGGATGTCGCAGAAGATCTGGTGGCCCGTGGCGTCTCGATCGCTGATGCCAGTATTGCTTTGATCGACAAGGCCGCCGAGAAACAGGGTAAGGATCAACCCGAAACGCGCAACAGCCAAGCGACAGTGGTGGGCGGTCTGGATGAGGCGGTGATTACTGCGAAGCGCAATGCTATGCAGAATGCTCTGCTCAACCGTTGCAACCCGACCATCGCATTGATCGAAGGCGCCCGGGAGTTCCGCGGCATGCGCTTGCTCGATCTGGCGCGTGAGTGTGTGGAAACTGTTGGTGGCAATGCGCGCGGCATGCTCCCACAAGAAGTGGCGCGAGCTGCCCTCGGCTGTGACCGTACCGCAATGCGCGCCGCCGGCATGCAAACCACCAGCGACTTCCCAATCCTGCTCGGCGGTGGCGTCACCCGCACCCTCCGCGATGCTTACGCCCAAGCGCCGCAGACCTGGCGCCCTCTGGGTCAGATGACGACGGTTCCAGACTTCCGCGCCACCACCCGTGCCGCGCTGGGCGATATCTCCGCACTTGAGGAGGTCAAGGAGCATGGCGAATACAAGTACGGAAAACTCGAAGAAGATGGGGCTCCGATCCGCGTCACCAAGTTCGGCAAGATCATCGCCATTACTTGGGAAGCCGTCATCAACGACGACCTGGGCGCACTGACGCGCATCCCTCGGGCCTACGGCTTGGCCGCTGCCGAGACGGAATCCAATCTGGTTTGGAATCTGATTCTAAGCAACCCGAACTTCACTGACGGGACTGCAATCTTTGTCGCGGGTCACGGCAACCTGGCAGCCAGTGGTGGCGCAATCAACACCACTACCCTGGGGGCTGCACGCGCCGCAATGCGCAAGCAAAAATCCAAGGCCGGCGCGTTCCTCAACGTTGAGCCGCGCTACCTGGTGGTCGGTCCTGACAAGGAGCTGGAAGCCTTCCAGTTCACCAGTTCCCAATACGTTCCAGCCAAGAACTCCGACATCAACGACGGCCGCAACACGTCGCTGGTCGTCATCGTCGATGGCCGAATCACTGGCAACCAATGGTATCTGTTCACCGAGGCAGGGCTGATTGACACCTTTGAATATGCTTACCTCGAAGGTGAGCCGGGCGTCTTCACCGAGACCCGTGAAGGTTTTGAAGTCGACGGTATGGAAATCAAGGCACGTCTGGTCTTCGGCGCCGCCTGGATCGACTACCGCGGTGCGTACAAAAACCCTGGTGCTTGAGCCCCTGCAAGCACACAGACCTAAAAGGACGCCACTGGGCGTCCTTTTTGTTTTTGCCCTATTTGAACTTCAAGGTGATTTCGCATGAAAACCTATATCCAAGCTGGTGACTGCTTGACCGTAGCGGCCCCCGCAGGCGGTACCGTTTCCGGCGAGCTTTACAAGGTTGGCGCCATTATTGGCGTTGCCGCGACTACTGAAGTCGCCGGTGCTGCGGTCGTTCTCAAGACCACCGGTGTCTTTGACCTGACGAAAACCAGTGCGCAGGCATGGGCAGTTGGTGACCTCATTTTCATGAATACCACCACCCGCGCCTTGACCAACGTGTCTGCTACCGGCCTGGTGCTGGCTGGCATGGCGACCGACGTAGAGGCCAATCCGAGCGCGACCGGTGCCTGCCGTCTCAACGGCGTGTCTGCTCCGGCGCCAGTCTAAATGAGCTGGGCCTCAATGGCCCAGCGCATGCTTGGCGTTTCGATCCGAACATTCAGTGAGCCTTCGGCGACCATCGATCCTGATGGCGCCGTGTACTGGTTGACGGACGGAGTCGCGCCCGGCGTGGCTCTGGCCCAAGCCGTGTTTGATACAGCTCACGTCTCTGTTGATCCGGAGACGGGGGCCCCCGTATCGACCAACAACCCGATTCTCGGCGTCCGCCTGATCGATCTGCCGAACAAGCCGACGAGCCGTGACAAGGTCCAGGCCCGCGGTGAGCTTTACACCATCAGCGATGTTCAGCCTGACGGTGTGGCCGGGGTCACGATCATCCTTCGAAAGGCTTGAACATGGCTCATCCACGAGAACTGATACGCAAGCAGGCTGTTGCGGTCCTGCTCGGCGCGACCAATGCGGGGGCCAGCGTCTATGCCAGCCGCGTGGCTCCGCTGATATCGAACGATTGGCAGAACGACCTACCCGCAATCATCGTTTACACGATGGACGAGTCCGGCGAGATCTTTAACCAGGCGCCGCGCGAGTACTTGCGAAAGGTCGAGCTGGTGGTGGAGATCCACGCCGAAGGCAACAGTGCACTGGACGACACCCTCGACACGCTGGCCCGGCAGGTTGAGCGCCTGCTGCTGATGGACGACACCCTCGGCAACACCGTCAACGATCTGGAATACCTGCGTTCTCGCATGGTGTTACTCGATCAATCGGAGCAACTGACCGGCGCCTGCCGCCTCATCTTCGAGGCGTCGTATCTGGACCGTCACCCCGACGACCTTTTCAACGAAACACTTCCCGGTTTCAACACGCTGGGCACCGAGTACAGCTTGGACAACGCCCAACCCAACCCGCCGGATCGTGCCAAAACGATCATCGAGGACCTGAATCCATGACCACCCGAGTGCTGGTTAAACCCGTCGAGGGGCGCCTGGTGCGGATCCCTGGCACCTATGAGGCGCTGCCTGCAGAAGGCAAACCGCTGGAAAAGAACAGTTACTGGATCCGCAAGGAAGCGGCCGGTGACGTCACGTTTGAGCCAGAACAGCCTGTTGATCAGGCCCCGACCCAAAAAGGTGAGAAACAATGAGCATCGGATACGACACCATCCCTGGGCCAGGATCGCTGCGCAAGCCGGGCGTTTACAGCGAGATCGACAACAGCCAGGCCGTACGTGGCCCGCAGTCGGTCACCTATCGCCGCTTGTTGATCGGCCAAAAGTTGACCGCCGGCTCAGCCGTGGCCAACACCATGGTTCGCGTGACCAGTGCTCCTCAAGCCGACTCGTTGTTCGGCGCGGGCTCGATGCTTGCCGGTATGGTTCGAGCCGCCTTGGCCATCGACACCTACACCGAACTTCAGGTGATGCCGATGATCGACAATGCCGCCGGTGTCGCCGCGACCGGTACGGTAGTCTTCACCGGCCCGGCCACCGCTTCCGGCACTGTTGAACTGATGATCGCCGGCCGTCGTGTTTCGGTTGGCGTCATCAGCGGCGACACTCCCACGGCGATTGGTGCCGCTGCGGCAGCTGCAATCACAGCCGCATCCGACATGCCGGTCACCGCTGCGGCCGTCACCGGCACTGTCACCCTAACCAGTCGTCACAAGGGCGAAGCGGGCAATAGCCTGAATGCCCGGGTGAATTACTACGCCGGCCAGGCTCTGCCCACTGGTGTTGGTGTCACCGTCACTGCGTTTACCAGCGGCGCTGGTAACCCTGCTTTGGACACTGCTCTGGCTGCCCTCGGTGATGAGTGGCTGCATACCTGGGCTGTGCCGTACACCGACGCGGCAAGTCTGGCCAGCATCAAAACTGAGCTGAACAGTCGCTTCGCCTGGAACCGTGAGATTGAGGCGCACGCCTTCGCTGCCGCCCGCGGCACTCAAGGCAGTCTCGGCGCGATCGGTGACAGCCATAACAGCCAGCACCTCTCGATCATCATGGCCAACGATGAGCCGATGCCGGCTTATGAAAAGGCCGCCGAGACCATGGCGATAGCTGCGTATTACGCGGCCATCGACCCAGCGCGCCCGATCCAGAATCTGGCTTATGCCTGGTGCTTGCCACCGGCGGCGGCCGATCGTTTCACCAACGAAGAGCGCAACCTGCTGCTGTTCGACGGCATCGCCACCAGCAAGGTCGGCACCGACGGCACCATGCTCGTTGAACGCCTGATCACAACCTACAAAACCAACGCCGCTGGCGGGCCTGATATCAGCTACCTGGACAGTGAAACGCTGTTCACCCTGATGTTTATCCGCCACGACTGGCGCGACTACATCCTGCGCAAGTACCCACGGCACAAGCTGGCCGACAACGGTACTCGCTACGGCATCGGTCAGGCAGTGGTCACGCCGAACGTGATGAAGGCAGAAGCCATCTCCAAGTTTCGCGAATGGGAGGATCTGGGGCTGGTCGAGAACATCGACGACTTCAAAGCCAACCTCATCGCCGAGCGCAACGTCAGCGATCCGAACCGGCTCGACATGCTGCTGCCGCCGGACCTGGTCAACCAACTGCGAATCGTCGCCAACAAGATTCAATTCCGCCTCTAAGGCGGCCTTCGGGAGAACCATCACATGGCAGGCAACAAGCGCGTAGGCGGCATCATCAGCTTGAAGATCGACGGCGATATGTACTTCGCCAAAGGCGACTTCACCTACAACATCGGCAGGCCGAAAAAGGAGGGTGTGGTCGGTAGTGATCGCGTCCACGGCTACAAGGAAACTCCACAGATCCCGTTTGTTGAAGGCGAGATCACCGATCGCGCCGAGATGAGCTTGGAAGCACTGCTCGACATCTCCGATGCCACGATCACCCTCGAATTGGCGAACGGTAAGGTAATCGTTCTGCGTGAAGCCTGGTACGCCAACGAGGGTACGGGCAACACGGGCGAGGGCAACATTCCGGTTCGTTTCGAAGGCATGTCGGCCGAGGAGGTCAAGTAATGGCGAAGGCAAAGGAAACGGTTGTACCGCTCAAGGAGCCGGTGCAGTTCGGTAGCGATACCGTCAGTGAGTTGACCGTGACCCGTAAATTGAAATACCTGCGCGGCTATTCGTTGCGGGTTACTTCAGACGGGAAAGGCAGTGGCACCGTCGACCTCGACTTCTCCACTCTGATTGACCTCAGCGCGAAGATGGCAGGGCGCACTCCGGCCTTTATCGACGAGATGGATGAGGAAGATCAGTCCGTACTCCTGCAGGAAGCGCGTGATTTTTTGCTGAAGCACCTCGGGGGTGGCAGTCCGGCGTGACTGCTGTCGTCAAGGTAATGGGCGTGCAGCCCTCGGAGGTCATGGAGATGGACTTCGACGAGTTGAACTGGTGGCTTGAGCGGGCAGAGGAGTGGACGGGGTGGCAGACAAAGGCTACGGATTAAGCGTAATCATCGGTGCTGTTGACCGGCTGACCGCTCCGCTGCGTGGGATGTTGGGGAAGGTGCAGGCGATCAGTGCGGGGATCAGCAAGTCACTGGACCGCGCCGGGCTTCCAGTATTCACCAACAGCCTGAAGAACGTGGGGAGCGCAATCGGCGGTGTTGGTACCGCCGTTGGGCAAAGCCGGGACAGGCTACTTGGGCTAGGGGCAACGCTGGGCATCACCTCTGCGGCAGTTGGCCTATTCGTGAATGGCTATGCAGATGCCACGGGCTTGATCGGTGACACCGCCGAACGCACCGGTATCAGCCGCGAACGATTCCAGGAACTTGGCTTCGCCGCCAAGCTCACCGGATCCTCTACGGAAGCGTTAGCCGGCGCACTGCAGAAGATGAACATCAACGTCGGTGCCGCGACCAAGGGTTCGAAAGAGCTCCAGGACATGTTTACCGGTCTTGGCATCAAGCTGAAGAACACCGATGGCAGCTTAAAAAGCACCGACCAGCAGTTCGACATGTTTGTTGACCGTATTTCCAAGATCAAAAATCCTGCGCTGCAGGCTCAGGCCGCGGTGAAGATCTTCGGTAAAAGTGCGACTGAGCTTTTGCCACTGATCAGGAGTGGCGGTGCCGGTATCAAGGACATGGCCGACGAGGCTCGGCGTCTCGGGATCGTTCTGTCCGACGATGCTGTTCGGGATGGTGAGGCTTTCGGCGACATCCTGGACACACTCAAGGCAGCTGTCGGCGGCGTCGGCAACATCATCGGCACCGCGCTCGTTCCTGAGCTTAGCAAGATGTCCACGTGGCTGACTGAAACGATCGTCAAATACCGGCCTCAGATCGAAGCGTTCGCCACCAGCTTTGCCAAAAACCTGCCAGGGAACATCCAGAAAATCACCGCTTTCCTCGGTGACCTTTACGAGGGGATTCAGCCGGTAATTAACGCGGTCGGCTGGCTGTCTGACACCTTCGGCGGTGCCAACGTTATCTTCGCGGCGCTCGGCGCGTACATCGGCGGTGGGCTCGTGATGAGCATCCTCAACCTCGCCGTGGCTTTCAAAGGACTGGGATTCGCCATTGCCGCGACGCCGGTTGGCTGGTTCTTGGCGGCGGTGTTCGCCATCGGTTTTGCTGCGACGGTGATCTACAAAAGCTGGGACAACATCGTCGCGTTCTTCGAAGAGAAGTGGGCGGGCGTTAAAGCGGCGTTTAGCGACGGGATCATCAACGGCATCGTTAAGGTGTGGGAGGAGTACAACCCGGCCACCCTGATCATGGAGGCGCTCAACGGTTTGGTGAAGTACATGACCGGCTGGGACCTTAGCGCGATTCTCGGAGAGAAGATCAGGGACGCAATGAGCGCTATGAAAAGCGCCATTCCGGACTGGGCGGCGAAGATGCTCGGTATCGAGGTTTCGGGTGGCGCTGCCACTGGTGATGCTTCAACCGGCACAGAGCAACCATCAGCACAGGTCCAGGCACCGGAGTCTGGTGCCGCCGCACCGGGGTCTGAAAAGGACTTGGCCGATATCGGGCGTCGGGCAGCACGGGTTGGCAATGAGTCAGCAAAAATCGTTGCTACACCACCTCAACCCCAAGAAGTTCGCGTGAAGGTCGACTTCACCAATATGCCAAGGGGTGTGCAGGTGAAAACCGAGGGAAGCCAAGGTGCGCAATTCGATACAGACCTTGGCTATTCAATGGCCTCGCCGGTTTGAGTTACTTTTTCATGGACTCGATAAACGAGCTCGAGCTGGCCTCTGCCTTGGCTGTTTCGGCAGCCTTTGCCTTCAGCGTGTTGATCTGCGTTTTAACCTCAGTCAACCCAAGAGGCTCGAGAACTGCCAGTGAGCGGTGAAAGCTGAACGTAGCGGCAACCCCTTCCTTATAGTAGCTGCGGGAATTGCCAGCCCCGCTTTTCAGCCAGCCGTCAGCAAGTAGTGCCTGCTCCAACACTTCACGCTCGGTGAGATGGAAGTCCAGGCGAATGGAGCTGTAAGACAATTTCTCAGGAGGCACCGTCGATATTTTTGGCTCGGTGCGGGAATCGGTTTTACTGGAAAAGTTGTCTTTGCCATTGAAAAACACTGAAGCGCTGTCGGCCTTCGCGCCGTAAATCACTGTGGGCTTGTTTCGCTTGCACTCGTAATAGCTGTACTTGTCCTCGCATTGTGTGAACCCAAGCTCTTTGCCGATGGCAGGTGTACCTGGCACAGAAAGCCCGGCAACTTGAACGGTCTGAAGGCGCTCCTCTGCGTGAGCGACGCCTGCCAACAGCAAAACAACAACAGCTCCAAGCTTTTTCATAACGCAATCCCTTCTGTGAATTCGCCCCATCATAAATGGCTTCTCGCTGTTTGTGCGGGTATGCATTTGAACTTCACCAGCCCGGCAGCAGCCCGGGCTTTGCCGGAGCGAGGACATGACCTGGCGAGATAACTACCACGCCGCGAGCTTTCGCGGCGTTCCTTTTTTTGTTGAGTCTGCAGACAGCACCCATGGCCGCCGCCAAGCAGTTCATGAGCATGCTCAACGTGATGTACCGTATACCGAGGACCTTGGCCGGAAGGCTCGGGAATTCTCGGTTTCCGGTTATCTGATTGGCGCTGAATATCAAACCCAGCGTGACGAATTGATCAAGGCTTGCGAGACCGCAGGCCCTGGCGTTCTGATTCACCCGTACCGCGGTGAGATGACGGTCACCTGCCGAGGGCTGGGGGTAAGCGAGAGCTCCAACGAAGGCGGCTTTTGTCCGGTGAAACTGACCTTCCTGGAGTCAGGGGAGGCTTCTTACCCGTCAGCCAAAGTCGATACCGTCAATGCGATCGATGCAAAGGGCAATGCTGTCACGGCTGCCGCTGAGAAAAGCTTTGTTTCGGACTTTCTCACTACCGGATTTCCCGCCTATGTCGCGGAGTCCGCTGTAAGTGGGTTGGCCGAACTCGGTGAATTCATGGCCGCTCCGGGCTTGAGCTTTGCCGGTGATTTACAGGCGGCATCAGATTTTTATCAGCAGGCCAAAGGGCTTGCCTCAGACGCGCTCAGCCTGGTGCAGCAACCGCTGCAAATGGTCAGCAGGATTACAAGCCTGTTCGGGTCGATCCGCTCGGCTTTCGGGAGTAATGCGTTCAGCATGCTGACCGGTCTGTTCGACCGTTCACCGTCCAATTATTCGGGCAGCACCGCGACCCCGAGTCGAAAACAGGAAGCGACAAATTACGTCGCCATGAATGCTCTGGTGCGCCAAGCCGCCGTAGCCGAAGCCGCAAAGGCCGCAGTTGTTACCCAGACGACTGTCACTACTGCGAGCGGGCTAACCCAAACCTCAACTGCTCCGACCGTCTACGACAGCTATCAGGAGGCAATCAAAGTCCGCACAGACCTGCTCGACAGGATCGACGCCGAAAGCGAGGCAACCCCGAATGACGAGGTGTACGTGACGCTGTCGGACTTGCGCACGAGTGTTGTCCAGGCGGTACCAAATCCTGAGCAGGACCTTGCTCGCATCGTCCAGTTCGTCCCTAGGGAAACACTGCCATCTCTGTTGGTGGCCTACCAGATTTATGGAGATGCCGGCAGAGCCGATGAAATCGCGACCCGTAATGGTCCGCGTCACCCTGGGTTTTTGGTGGGCGGCAATCAACTAGAGGTGCTGGCGGATGGATGACCTCGAACTGCTGGTCAATGGAATGAACTACTCGGGCTGGACGTCTCTTGGCGTGACCCGGGCAATCGATGCTGCGACCACTGCTTTCACCGCCACTCTCACCGAAAGATGGGAGGGCAGTGAGAGCTCTGCCTCGCAGGTTGAACCGTGGCCAATCATCCCTGGTGACTCGTGCGAGGTTCGGCTGGCCAGCTTCCGAATGGTCGTTGGCTACGTCGATATCTTCAAGCCGTCATATAGCGCCAATGACCACACCATAAATATCCAAGGCCGGGACAAGGTTGCCGACCTCGTCGATTGCAGCGCTGCGCACGCGCCGGACGAGTGGAAGAACATCGACCTGCTCAGATTGGCGCAGATCCTTGCTGCGCCTTTCGGTGTGAAGGTCATCGCCGATATTGACGTCGGCGAACCATTCCCGGTGTGCAAGCTGCAGCAGGGAGAGACAGCGTTCAAAGCGATCGAGCGATATGCCCGGCAGCGAAAAGCGTTGTTGATGCCGGATGGCGCCGGCGGTCTGTTGATAACCCGCGCTGGCGTTCGACGTGCAACTGCCTCGCTGGTCCAGGGCGAAAACATCCTTAGCGCAAGTGGCACCATCGATCACAGCCAACGCTTCAGCAGCTACCTGGTGAAGGGCCAGGCCAGCTACAGCCCGGACAGCACCGGTGAAACTGAGGCGCATATAGAAGGCGCGGTCACTGACAGTGGAATCAAGCGTTATCGGCCGATGTTGTTGGTCGCCGAGACGGGCGGCACGTCATCGAGCCTCAAGGATCGGGCTACTTGGGAAGCAAACAGTCGAATTGGCAAGGGCGCTGCTGCGAGCATTTCTGTTCAGGGATGGCGACAAAGCCCGGGCGGTGCACTTTGGGAGCCGGGCCTGCTGGTGTATGTGCGGTCGGTCTGGCTTCGGATGGATGGGTGGATGCTGATTCGCCAAGTGACTTATGAGCGAGGCGAGGGAGGCACTACCGCCAAGCTGGAAATAGTCAGCCCGCAAGCCTTTGATCCAGAACCTCCGGACGGAAAGAAATCCACGAAGAGCGATAAAAAGGGCTCGCGGAACATTTGGCGTGAGGCTATCCCGGAAGAGGATCGAATTAAATGAGTGAGGCTATCCGAGAGCTAGGCAACCGGGTGCGGATGATGTTCGGTCGAGGTGTATTGCGCGCGGTCAGCGACACTGGCCCACGGCAACAGGTGCAAGTCGAATTGCTCAAGGACGAGCTGCGTGACGGGCTGGAGCACATGCAGAACTACGGCTTCACCAGCCATCCGCTGGGTGGCGATTGCGCCGTCGCGTTCAGCGGCGGGGTCCGTGAGCAAGGGATTGTGCTGGTTATTGATGATCGCCGGTACCGCATCCCCCTGCTGGCTGGCGAAGTCGCGATCTATGACGACCTGGGCAACAAGATCGAGTTGTTGCGGGAGATGGTGAAGATCACTGCGGTACAGCACCTTGAGGTGGTTGCTCCGACGATCAAGCTGATCGGCGATCTTGAGGTGATCGGCAACATCAGCACCACCGGAACCATCACGAACAACAGCAAAAACATTGGCAGTGCCCACCAACACAGCGGCGTCACCGCCGGTAGTGGAAATTCTGGAGGGCCTGTCTGATGGCCGATGCCGCAATGGTAATGACCGAAAACGGCGGCGAGCTGGTTTTGTCGGGCTTCGACCTGGCTCGTGACGATGGCCTGGAAACAGGCGTGATTATCAGCCTCTTCACCGATCGCCGGGCCAGCCCCGAGCAGATCCCAGCCGAGCTACCGCAGGATGATTTGCGCGGCTATTGGGGGGACATCAGCAACGCCACCCCGTCTGACCAGACCGGCTCTCTGCTTTGGTTGTTGGCCCGCGAAAAGCAATTACCTCAGGTCCTCAGTCGCGCCAAGCAGTATTGCTTGGAAGCCCTGGCCTGGATGGTGGATGACTTGATTGCAACGCGAGTTGAGGTCACGACGGAGTTTGGAGCCAGGGGCTGGATGTGGATCACCGTTGATATTTTCCGGCCGACCGGATCCCCGGTTCGCTATCGCTTCAATTATGAATGGGCGGCTCAAGCCGCGAAGAGGTCCGCCTGATGCCATTTGCTCGACCCACATTGACCGAGCTGATCAACCGGGTAATAACCGACATCAGCAGCCGGGTGACCGGTGTTGACAGTGCGGTGCTGCGTCGATCCCTGCTCGGGGTTCTCGGCCAGTCCGAGGCCGGCGCCGTGCACATGCTTTACGGCTATCTCGATTGGATTGCCAAGCAGTCGATTATCGACACCGCCGAGAAAGAATATCTGGAGCGTTGGGCTGCGATCTGGAAGGTAATACGAAAGACCGCTGGCTTTGCTTCCGGACAGTACGCACTTTCCGGAACTGCTGGTGCCGCCATCCTTGACGGTACGATTGTCCAGCGCCAAGACGGCGTCCAGTACAAGGTGCTAGGCGATGCCGTGTTCGGCGGCGGACCGTTGATCGTTCCCATCCTGGCGATCGAGGCGGGGGAGGCTGGTAACTTCGACTCTGGACTGCCTATTTTTCTGCTGTCTCCAATCGCCGGAGTTCAATCCACTGGCACTACGGCCACTAAGATCGAGGGCGGCGTTGACGTCGAGTCAGATGAAAGACTGCTGGCTCGACTTCTGGCCAGGATTCAACAGCCTCCACACGGCGGCGCGGCTTTCGACTATGAACAATGGGCGCTTGAGGTTGCAGGTGTGACACGGGTCTGGGTTTACCCGCTTCAAATGGGGGCGGGCACTGTCACTGTGCTGTTCGTGTGCGATGAGGATGTGACCATCATCCCTTCCCCGGCAAAGGTGGCCGAGGTCCAGGCGTACATAAATGCACGCGCTCCGGTGACAGCAGAAGTCTTCGTCGCGGCGCCAATCGCCGATCCGCTGGACATGACCATCAAGCTCACGCCGAACACCACTATTGTTCAAAACGCAGTCCGCGCCGAACTGGCGGACTTGATCGACCGTGACTCTGCGCCTGGCGGGCCAATTCTGATCAGCCGTCTGCGTGAAGCCGTATCGCTGGCCGCCGGCGAGGACAACAACCAGGTAATCACACCAACTGCGGATGTGACGCACGCCACTGGCCACATGGCAATCCTGGGCACCCTCACTTTCTCCAGCTTTTAGGAGGCGCAATGCCAACAGCTGCTGAATACAGGGAGCAGCTGAAAGCGCTGCTTCCACCTGGCCAGGCCTTTCCCCGCGACCACGGCACCACGCTACACGAACTTCTTGATGGGATGTCGATTGAGCTCGCGCGTGTCGATGGACGAGCAAGCATGCTGCCGCAAGAGGCAAACCCATCCACATCTGCCGAGTTGCTACCTGACTGGGAGCGAGTGGCGGGACTGCCTGACAAATGCTCAGGCGTCCTCGAGGAAACGTTGCAGGGGCGGCGAAGCGCATTACTGACAAAGCTCACAAGCACTGGCGGCCAGTCAGCTGAGTACTTCATTGAGCTCGCTGCATCCCTTGGGTACACGGTGACGATCGAAGTGTACAGGCCGTTCAGAGCCGGGATATCAGTGGCTGGGGATGCATTGACTAACGGCCCATGGGTTCATACCTGGTTGATCAGAGCGCCAGAGGTGAGCGTCACAGAATTTCGAGCAGGCCTTTCCGCCGCTGGTGAGCAGCTACGCACGTGGGGTAACGACACGCTCGAATGCAAAATAAATCAATTGAAGCCAGCGCACACGATAGCGCTCTTCGCCTACGGAGATTGACGCATGCACAGAATTGACGGGGCTGGAGCCACGGTTGATAACAAGTTCACCGAGGGCGACCCGGTTGGCGGCGTTCAGGCAACGGTCGTTACTGATGACTGGTTGAATGATGTGCAGGAAGAACTGATGAGCGTTCTGACAGCAGGCGGCATTCCGCCAGTTAAGGGCACGCAAGACCAAGTCCTCAAAGCGGTTAAGGCTATGGTGGCAGGCGCCCCTACTGTTCAGGGAGCGTTCAAAAAACTTCAAGGGTCCACCACCGGACTTAACGCAAGTATCTCGGTATCTGCAGATGAAATCGTTGTTGCAAGTTCTGCGAACCTGTATGCGACGTTGCGTGGGGTTGCTGTAGCCATCAACAGTGCTGCGTCGGGCGCGAACGGACTGGACACCGGCTCGCTCGCTGCTTCGACCTGGTACTCGACTTGGATCATCTGGAATGGAACTACCGTGTCCGGATTGATCTCGCTATCAGCGACAGCGCCAACGCTGCCAAGTGGTTACACCCATAGGGCGCGGACAGGCTGGATCCGGACCGACGGTACCGCAAACAAGTACCCGCTTTCCTGGATTCAGATCGGCCGAAAAAGCTCGTATAAGGTGGCTGCTGGGTCAAACGTTGTTGGTTGTCCCGTGATCTCATCGGGATCGCAAGGCAACATCAGCACTCCAACATGGCTTGCCGTTTCAACTGCTGCTGTAGTACCGCCGACAGCCGCGAGTATTGATTTGGTGATGTCAATTCATGCTCCGACTACAAGCTCTGGGAATGCCATTGCCGCACCCAACAATGCTCATGGCGCCTTTAACAGCGCGGCGAATCCGCCTCAATTGGCGCTAGGTGTTGCCGCCGCATATGACAGTTCATCGAAAGCGAACTTTATGCTTGAGTCAACCAACATATACTACGCAAGCAACAACACAACAGCTGCTCTGCAGTGCGTCGGCTGGGAGGATAACTTATGAGTTTCGCAATCCGTAAAGATGGGCTTGGATGGCGTGCTATTGACTCAGAAGCAGATATTAACAGCGATGAGGTTTACTCGGATTCAATGCCAGAGATCCCGGCAGGTGATCCGCATGCTGAAATAAAACAGCAAGCGACAATTGCTCTTTCTGAATCGGATAAAGCAATTCTTCGCTGCTATGAATCGGCAATTCCAGTTCCACAAGATTGGATTGCGTATCGGAAGGCTTTGCGAAATATAGTTTCTTCTGGTATGTCTGATCCTGAATCTTTGCTTCCTATTGCGCCAGAGTACCCTTCAGGAACTTAGTAATTCTAAGCTCAAGGAAGAGCTATGCAATCCATGCCAACTAATAAAATTAGTGTGCTTGGTGCTGTTTTGCTATAAAATGGATGGTCGAATTTAAAGCATCACGGATGGAATATGCAGGTCGTTAAACAAAACGAAGATATCAGCGCTCTTCGCGGTATAGCCATTTTATTAGTGGTTTCCTACCATGTTGGATCTGTTAGTTTCATTCCGGATTGGTTGAAGACAATACTTGTCAATTTTAATGGCGGATGCGGAGTTGATCTGTTTTTTGTGATAAGTGGTTTTTTGGTAAGCGAGTCTCTTTCAAGATCGTTTGCAAACAGAAAGATTTCGGCCCGCAGGTCGCTCAGTGTGTTCTTCGCCCGGCGATGGTTCAGGACGGTCATTCCAGGTGTCGTATGGGTAATTGCATGGACCGCACTCTCGTTCATGATTCCACTTCTCGGAAATCCGTACGACAACCTACATCATGCAATTGCAGCAATTCTTCAAGTTGCGCACCTGTACTTATACTTTCATTGTGTGAAGGTTGGTGAGTGCGGTATTTTTGGGTACTACTGGACACTTTCGCTGGAGGAGTGGTTTTATGCGTTGCTTCCACTTCTCGTAATCGTTGCGAAGATTAGAGTTGCGGTAGCAGCAATAGTCTTTTTTATTGTTCTACTTTTCATTGTTGGATTCAATGAGTGGCCTCTATGGGGCGTCTTCAGAATCCAGCCAATGCTTATTGGTGTTTTAATATTTTTCTATAAAGACTCGGTAACTAGCTTTGCATATAAGACGCTGGCTGGGCGATCTGGTCTTGCTTTATCCGTCGCTGTTGTGGCTGCTCTGACCTATGTGAACTCCCACTACTCGGTAAAGGGCTACATCTTTGTTGTAGTAATGTGTGCCGCTTTGTTTCTTATGGCTCTACCAGGCCAAGGCATGCTAGTTGGCAACGGGCTTATTCGGGACAGGTTATCAGCCGCCGGCAAGGTTTCTTTTTCTACATACCTTGTACATATGCCGCTGATATTGATAGCTGATCATTTTTATTCGAGAAATATCGAGTGGGTTTCTCCGATTATACCTGCCGTTTTCCTCGCGATCTCTTTGTGGTTCTTGTCTGTAAGGTCATTCATTCACCTTGAGGAGCCTTGTAGAGATCTTGGATATAGAGTCAGCGACAAAATATCTACATCAGGTATGGCAGTCGGAGCCCAAGAAAAGGCCTAAGTCATAGCTAGTAACTTCAATTAATGCCTCGACTATGTCGGGGTTTTTTTTCGCCTGGAGAAAAGTGATGACTGTATCGGATCAGGACCGCGACATCCTCGCGCGCACGCTGTGGGGCGAGGCTCGTGGTGAAAGCTTGGCCGGCCAGATCGCCGTGGCTTGGACGATCCGCAACCGCGTGAATGACGGCAAGGACAAGTCATGGTGGGGAGAAGGCTATGCCGGCGTGTGCCAAGCCAAGTACCAGTTCAGTTGCTGGAACAAGACTGACCCGAACTTCGCCTACCTGTCAGGCGCGAAGCAGATCCCGTTCCGCGAGCTGGCTCAGGCGCGGCTTGCGGGTGATCAGGTGATCGACGGTAAGGTGCTCGATCCAATCGGCGGCGCCACGCACTATTACGCGATCGCTATGAAAACACCACCAGCCTGGGCCGCGAAGGCCAAGCAGACGCTGAAGCTCGGCGGACACGTCTTTTTCAAGGACGTGCCATGAGTCCCGCGGTGGGGAAGTTGGCCGGCATCCTACTGCTGGTTCTGGCCACTGCCGGCGCCGCCTGGAAGGTCCAGGACTGGCGCTACGGGAAGCAACTCGCCGAGCAGGCAGAACTGCACCAAGACGACCTGGCCGCCATCAGCAACGCCGCCGCCGCCCAGTTGCGCGCCGATCAGGACAAGCGTCTGGTGCTCGAGCAGCGCCTGTCGGCCAGCGACCATGCACATCACAAGGAACTAACTGATGCTCAAGTCAACCAGGCTCGCCTGCGCGATCGCCTTGCCACTTCTGATCTGCGGCTGTCAGTCCTCATTGCCGAGGATCCAGCCGGTGTCTGTTCAGTGCCTGCCGGTACCGAAGCCGTCGGCGTGGTTCATGGAGGAGCGCGCGCCCGACTTGACCCAGCGCATGCTCAACGAATTATCGGAATCACCGACGCCGGCGACCAAGGACTGATAGCGCTAGCCGCATGCCAGGCCTACGTGAGGGAGGTGTCTCGCTGATGGGGGAAAGGGCTGTCGAACGGTTTTTCGCCGGTGAGTTCGCGAATCCTGAGGGTGAGTTCACTGATGTGCCTGCTATTGGCCATCAGCTCCCAGTTGCTTTTCGTCTCAATATCGGTGGCTCTACGGTTTGAATCTGAGAGGTCGGCCTTGGCCTTCAACAGTTCGGCACGCAGCGCCCCGCATTCTTTGGTGACATCGGCATGCATTTGCACCAGGCCGAAGATGTCTTCGCGGGCTTTGCGCAGTTGCAGGGTCAGTTCCTGCACCTCGTTCTCGGTGATGCGCAGGAAGTAACGACAGGTCTCAAGCTCGGTCGGGCAGCCAAGCCAGTCGCTGGTGTCTTCTATGTCGAGGTGGTCCACGGTCATGCCTTTTCGATACTGTTCGGATATACAGTAATCGAGGCGCAAGAATCGGGCGACGGTGAGGCGACGAACTGTAGAGTTTTGGGTGGTGTGCGGTCGGAAGAACGCCGGGGAAAGGGGTACTACTGTAGGAATATACAACGCTAAGTTATTGATTCTTATAGGTGGATGTGCCGGATTTGCACCTTCGATAGAACACCTGTTTTTCCTTATATATCAATTGCTTGCATCTGTTTCGGGGTCACCTTGACATGGTGGGGGTCGTTGGTTCGAGTCCAATCGCGCCTACCAAACAAAATCCGCTCTGCTGGGCGGTCTAGAAGGGCTCACCGAAAGGTGGGCCCTTTTTTGTTGCTTCGAATTTCATGCAGAACGTTTGCAACACCCCCCGCTCAAAACGCCGATCAGCGCCCATCTGCAGTTCATCACCTCAAGGCAATCGCCGAGATATCATCCTGCGCAACCGGATGCGATTCTGAGGTGATGGCAATTTGGCATTGCTGAGATTTACGGGTATCGTAGCGCCCAATCTTTTACAGGCAATGGACGGCAGTAATGACAACAGGGACTTCAATCGTTACGAAGCAAGAGACTTACTCAGGTTACGAGATCCTTGTTGCTACAGTCGGCCCCATCAAAACAAATCCAGACGAACCAGAAAATCTGCAAACGCATCACACGACAAAAATTTCGATTTGGTTCGACGGAAAAGAAGTCAGAGGGGCCAGTGAAGCGCCTTCGATGCTTTTTGTATCCCGTGAAGATGCAGCCGAGTTTGGCTTCGAAATTGGCCGAGTGATTGTCACCCAGCGTCGCAAGTCAGCTGCTTTCAAGCGGATAGTTCGCACCAGCGAGCTCTTTAAGCTACCGCGATTGCTTTTCCGTTATTAAGAATTCAGGTCGCGAAGCGGGTGAACTCATCCATCATCATTCACTGCCGGGCCGGCACTCCATGACGTGCCGGATAGCGCAGGCAGCCTCTGTCGCAGATGCTTGAAGCGGGCAATGCGATGTTTTTTGGGCTACTACTTCAGGCCAATCCGAACGTTGGCCTGAGGGAGTATATCGATGCTTGTGCACTGGTTTCTTGCTGCGATCCATCTCTTGGCGTTTGCCCTGGGTTTCTGGGCAGTCCTGTCTCGCGGTACGGCCTTTCGGCGCCTGGCTACAGGCGTGGGGGAAGCGCGCAGCGTATTGATCGCGGATAACCTGTGGGGGATTTCTGCAGTCCTCCTGTTGGTCACCGGTGGGATGCGCGCCTTTGCCGGGTACGAAAAGGGCGCGGACTACTATCTTCACCAGCCGCTGTTCCACCTCAAAATGACGCTTTTCGTCCTCATTCTGCTGCTTGAAGTTGCGCCGATGGTGACGCTGATCAAATGGCGGATGGCACAGGCGAGGGGGGCGGCCATCAATACCGGCCGTGCAGCGCTGTTTGCACGGATCAGTCACATCGAAGCGCTGCTGGTTCTGTTGATGGTCGTGGCGGCTACCGGCATGGCGCGGGGTGTGACGTTTGGTTAGTCGAGTGCGGTTGCGCACTTCCCCAGGATTTATCCGAAACGTCCGACAGCCATGACGTGAGACATGCCGCTAGTATCGGCTTCACGTTCCGGGTGGCTGCGGTGGTGATAGCGACGCTTGAATCTTAGCCAGCCGTGGTTCTGGGGCGAACGGGCTGGCTACTGACTGCAGCAGGATTCAGGGTTGTGGCTTGTCCGGGGCGGTCAGGCCGGCCTGAATGCGCTGATAAATTTCTTCGCGGTGCACCGCAACGTCTTTCGGGGCGTTGATGCCGATTCTGACTTGCTGGCCGCTTACGCCCAGAATGGTGATCGTAATGTCATCGCCAATGTTTATGCTTTCACCGACTTTGCGGGTGAGTATCAGCATGGTCTTCTCCTTGATTGCTTTATAGGGCACCTGATTCGGACAGTGCAGAGGTCGGTGGTATGTATAGATTAGTGCGAAGTCTCACGGTTTGGGTGCCTCTTTCTGACGCGCAGATGCTGCATTAATTCCCAAGGCGTAACTATACAGAGGCCGCATCCATCATTCTCGTTGTTTTGAGCCCATTTTGCGGCACTCGGGAAGTATTCATGAATGTTAAAATCCCTGCTTTCAGCATTCAGAGGGAAGCGTTGTGCGCAAAATGGCCTTGGTAATCGCAGTACTGGCGTTGGCGGGATGTGGTGAAGGCAAGAGCGTAGAGGCGCAAAAACCGCAGCCAGCGGCGACTGCCGCCCCAGTGGTGGCCGCCGCACCCCAGTGGGATCTGGAAGTACGAGGTGAAATAACCCAGGCGGTCAGCGATCTTAGCGGCTGGCTGATCGAGCACAGTTTTGTTGCCAGCGTGGTCAAGGAAAATGGCAAGACCCGCATCCTGATGGGCCCATACAATTCGAAAGCCGAAGCTGAAGCCAAGCAGGCGGAGGTTCGCGCGGCGCTGACCCGGGCGAAAAAACAGAACATCGAATTGCTGGTCATCGAGCGTCCGGTGACTCAGTAACGGCGATTGACCACCCTGGTAAAGCGAGGGCGGTTAAAAACAAAAAAGGCCTTGGGCATTCAACCCAAGGCCTTTTTTGCGTTCAGTCAGCGTTCAACCGCACGCTTTCAAGTCAACCGGCCCGACAAACTCGTTACCACGTCCCATCACGCACGCCACACTTTGATTGCGTTGCCGTTCCCAGGCTTGCACCGGATAGGTTTTGTTCCAGGCCTCGTACAGTTGCCGATCCTGTTTTGACAGGCGCAAGCCGTACTGCTTGCTCATGTAGAAGTAAGTCCGGGCGATCATGCCGCGAATGGAAGGGCGAGGCATGACCTTCTTTGCCTTGAAATCAACCTGGGTCAGGCACGAGCCATATTGCCCGGATTGCTCAGGCAGCCAGCCAAAACTGAAGTTGCTGCGATCGCCGTTTACTTCGCCGATGCTCGGCACCAGATTGTGCAAGTCGGCCTCGGCTTTCTGATAGGTCGGGTCGTAGCGCGTGCAGTTCTTGCGTCCGCCTTCCTGCCAGCACTGACGCTGGTGACCGATCTGCCAGGCAGGGACGATGTGCTCCCATTCGATGCGAGCAGCACGCTTGGCATTTTTGCGCGGCACATAACCACAGGCGGAGAGGTTCACCTTGTTGCCGGTGTACTTGCACCCGCAGTAGAACTCGGTGGATTGCGGCGCATACAACTTCCAGGCGACTTTCTTGGCTTCGCTGAAGGTGCGCGGAGCGTCAGCCTGGGCACCTATCGCGAAGAGCAGAAACAGCAAAGCAAAACAACGGACACTCATTGACTCAATCTTCCTTCGGCACAACCCAGAAAATCTGCACACCGCCATCGTCGCGGTAGGCGAGGGTGACGTTGTCGTTCTCGTCGATTTCTTCGAGCAACTGTTCCCACTGATCCACGGGCTCGTCCGGAAGACGAAAGATCAGCGCAGCTTTGGCTTTTTGAGCGGTGGGGGAATTGATGATTTTCTGGACGCGCATGCCCATGCGTTCATAGGCGTCAGGAGAGGCAGGGGTGGTGGCCACGGAATTATCCTTATTAAGCTGTACGTGCATACAGTATTTAACTGTAGGCAATTTCGCAACTGCTTAAAATTCAAGAAAATCCTCTGACAGCGGTTTTTTCCGTTTGGTGTAGGAAGAGGCGAATTTTTTTATCGGATAAGAAACCACTCGCCGGGGATGGCGAGTGGCAACAGGCGCCCGACCGGGACCGGTCGGGCGAGGGTGAATCAGTATTCCCAGAACATCCGCTGCAGCTCTTTGCTGTCATTGGTCTTGGTCAGTGCGACCATGGCCAGGATGCGTGCTTTCTGTGGATTCAAGTCATGCGCAACGACCCAGTCGTACTTGTCGTCAGGTTGTTCAGCGTTACGCAGTACGAAACCGCCAGCGTTGACGTGGGAGGACCGAATGATCTGCACGCCGTCCTTGCGCAGGGCCTGCAAGGTTGGAACGACCCGCGAAGACACCGATCCATTACCGGTGCCGGCGTGGATGATGGCTTTGGCGCCGGACTGAGCCAGCGCTTTGTAGGCAGTGTCACTCACGTTGCCGTAGGAATAGGCGATTTCGACGTCAGGCAGACTTTTGATGTTCTTGATGTCGAATTCCGAATCCATGGTGTGGCGCTTGGCTGGCAGGCGGAACCAGTAGGATTTGCCTTCGACCACCATGCCGAGTGGACCCCAGGCACTTTTAAACGCCTCGGTCTTGATGTTGATCATCTTGCTGACGTCACGACCTGACTGGATTTCATCGTTCATGGTCACCAGCACGCCTTTGCCACGAGCGTCTTTACTGCTGGCTACAGCGACGGCGTTATACAGGTTCAGCATGCCGTCGGCGGACATCGCGGTGCCCGGGCGCATGGAGCCCACGACGATGATCGGCTTGTCGGTTTTTTCGACCAGGTTCAGGAAGTAGGCGGTCTCTTCCAGGGTGTCGGTGCCGTGGGTAATGACGATGCCATCGACGTCTTTGCTGTCGGCCAGTTCGGCCACACGGCGGCCCAGTTGCAGCAGGTTGTCGTTGGTGATGCTTTCTGACGCAATCTGCATGACCTGTTCACCGCGAACGTTAGCCAGCTGGCTCAGTTCCGGAACGCCGGCGATCAATTGTTCGATGCCGACTTTCGCCGCTTGATACGTCGCGCTGTTGGCGGCGCTGGCGCCTGCGCCGGCAATGGTGCCGCCGGTGGCGAGGATCACCACGTTCGCCAGTTTTTGTTGGGTTTCGGCTTCTTTTGCCTGAAGGGCGGTCGGAAGGAGCAGCAGGAGGGCCAAAGCGCCCGGAACGAAAGTCTTGAAAGCAGATGTCATTATTTTTCTCTCTAGTTGTGAGACAGTGCGGATGCAGGTTCATCTAGATGCGCCCCGGACAGATCTGAACGTCTGGGGTGAATGAGAGGGAGCAGGATCTGTACCAGTCATACCTGGAAATGAAAAATAGCTTTAACCTAATGATTCATATGAATTATTCACATTTAGTTGATCATTGTTTAAGCGTCCTGTTGTCCGGTTTTCCGAATATGTTTGTTATTTGCGTTCGGCTCTCCGAAAAGGGCTACGTCTGCTGTTGATCAAGTCGCCTTGCAAGATGGCAAATCATTGCTAAAGAAACCTGCGCACAGGTCGATGTTTCTCTGAAGGATTATTTTTCAGGAGTTCACATGTCGTTTTCGATCGGCTTTCCCAATGCAGGCGCAATCATTATTGGTGGCAAGTCCACCGCTGTGATCAACACCCTGAGCGAATCAACTTCCGAGGCTTCGACATTGGTGTTGGGTACCGAGGAAGAGGACGGCGCTACCAAGGTATGGATCGGTGGTGGCGCGGAGAACGAAACGAAAACCGACAGTGAAAGCGGCAGCGACCAAAGCGTCGTGGTGAAGATGTTGCTCAAGCGTATGCAAGAGCTGCAGCAGCAACTGCGCGAACAGCAGCAACAATTGGCGGCGGCTCAAGTGGCGCCTTATCCGACGCCGGAAGCTAAAGCGGCGGTTGTCATGTCGATTCAGGGGCAAATTGCCAACACCAGCGGGGCACTGTCGGAAGTCACGGGTAATCTGGTCAAGGAACTGGTCAAGGGCTCCAGCGCGGGCGGAGTGATCAGCACTACGGCATAACCGGTTTTGTTACCTGAAGCACAAACTGTACTTTTCGGTCGTTGACAAATGACCACAGGGTTCGCATAGTTCGGTCTACGCAAACGTTTGCGCGGCTCCGCCGATGGCTTGTTCCTCGGCGAATGCAGTGAAGCTTATGCCAGCGCAAGCGTTGCTCAGAATAATCATAAGATCGGAGTGAACCCATGAAGCTGCCATTCGCTGGACGTCTTCTCGCTGTCGCTATGCTGGCTGCCGCATCCGCCGCGTTGCCTGTCTCCTCGGCTTTCGCCGAATCCCCTGAAAAACCCAAAGTCGCGCTGGTCATGAAATCCCTGGCCAACGAATTCTTCCTGACCATGGAAGACGGCGCCAAGGCCTACCAGAAAGACCACTCCGGCGATTTCGAACTGATCTCCAACGGCATCAAGGACGAAACGGACACGGCCAACCAGATCCGCATCGTCGAGCAGATGATCGTCTCCAAGGTCAATGCGCTGGTCATCGCGCCGGCTGATTCCAAAGCCATGGTGCCAGTGATCAAGAAAGCGGTGGATGCCGGCATCACCGTGATCAACATCGATAACCAGCTGGATCCAGCCGTCGTCAAAAGCAAGAACATCACCGTCCCGTTTGTAGGTCCGGACAACCGCAAAGGCGCGCGGTTGGTGGGTGAATACCTGGCCAAGCAGCTGAAGGCCGGTGACGAAGTCGGCATCATCGAAGGCGTGTCCACCACCACCAATGCCCAGGCCCGTACTGCCGGCTTCAAGGATGCGATGGAAGCGGCGCAGATCAAGGTCGTATCCCTGCAATCCGGCGACTGGGAAATCAACAAGGGCAACCAGGTTGCCTCGTCCATGCTCAGCGAATACCCGAACATCAAGGCTCTGCTGGCCGGCAACGACAGCATGGCCGTAGGCGCCGTGTCTGCAGTCCGTGCCGCGGGCAAGGCCGGCAAGGTGCAAGTGGTCGGTTACGACAACATCAATGCCATCAAGCCGATGCTCAAGGATGGCCGTGTCCTGGCTACCGCTGACCAGTTTGCCGCCCGCCAAGCCGTGTTCGGTATCGAGACGGCGCTGAAAATCATCAAGGGCGAGAAGGTCGACAGCGGCACTAACGGTGTGATCGAAACGCCGGTAGAGCTGGTTACCAAGTAGTCCTTCCGGCGATACAACGGTGCTCGCCCGTCCGGGCGAGCACATGGAGATTCTTATGTCAGTTTCCGCTCCGAACGCTGTCCTCTCGGTCAGCGGTATCGGTAAGACCTATGCGCAGCCAGTCCTTGCCGGCATCGACCTGACGTTGATGCGTGGTGAGGTGCTGGCGCTGACCGGCGAGAACGGCGCCGGCAAAAGCACGCTGTCGAAGATCATCGGCGGGCTGGTCACGCCGACCACCGGCCAGATGCAATTCCAGGGTCAGGATTACCGCCCCGGCAGCCGCACCCAGGCTGAAGACCTGGGCATTCGCATGGTCATGCAAGAACTCAATCTGCTGCCGACCCTGTCGGTGGCGGAAAACCTGTTTCTCGACAACCTGCCCAGCAATGCGGGCTGGATCAGTCGCAAGCAACTGCGCAAGGCCGCGATCGAGGCCATGGCCCAGGTTGGGCTCGACGCGATCGACCCGGACACCTTGGTCGGCGAACTGGGCATCGGTCACCAGCAAATGGTCGAAATCGCCCGGAACCTGATCGGCGATTGTCATGTGCTGATCCTCGATGAACCGACTGCAATGCTGACGGCCCGTGAAGTCGAGATGCTGTTCGAGCAGATCACCCGTCTGCAGGCGCGCGGCGTGTCGATCATCTATATCTCGCACCGCCTCGAAGAGCTGGCCCGTGTCGCACAGCGCATTGCGGTGTTGCGCGACGGCAATCTGGTCTGCGTCGAACCGATGGCCAATTACAACAGCGAGCAACTGGTAACCCTGATGGTCGGCCGTGAGCTCGGTGAACACATCGACATGGGCCCACGCAAGATTGGCGCTCCGGCGTTGACGGTCAAGGGGCTGACTCGCTCGGACAAGGTGCGCGACGTGTCGTTCGAAGTGCGCGCTGGCGAGATTTTCGGGATTTCCGGTTTGATCGGGGCAGGGCGTACCGAGTTGCTGCGCCTGATCTTCGGCGCTGACCCGGCGGACAGCGGCACGGTCGCACTGGGATCGCCCGCACGGGTCGTGAGTATTCGTTCACCGGTTGATGCAGTTGATCATGGCATTGCCCTGATCACTGAAGACCGCAAGGGCGAGGGCTTGCTGCTGACGCAATCGATCAGCGCGAATATTGCCCTGGGCAACATGCCAGAGATTTCCAGTGGTGGTTTCGTCAACACCGGTGACGAGATGTCCCTGGCCCAGCGTCAGATCGACGCCATGCGCATCCGCAGTTCCAGCCCGACGCAATTGGTCTCGGAGCTGTCCGGCGGCAACCAGCAGAAAGTCGTGATCGGCCGTTGGCTGGAGCGCGATTGTTCGGTGTTGCTGTTCGACGAGCCGACTCGTGGCATCGACGTCGGCGCCAAATTCGACATCTATGCACTGCTCGGCGAACTGACCCGTCAGGGCAAGGCGCTGGTGGTGGTGTCCAGCGACCTGCGCGAACTGATGCTGATCTGCGACCGCATCGGCGTGCTGTCGGCGGGGCGCCTGATCGAGACGTTCGAACGCGATAGCTGGACCCAGGATGACTTGCTTGCCGCCGCTTTCGCCGGTTACCAAAAACATGATGTGTTGCTCAATGAAGCAGCGCCTAGGGACCCTCAATGAAAACTGCAACGTCCGCCGGTAAACGTAGTGGCAATTTTTACGGCCTCGGCACCTATCTGGGCCTGGCCGGTGCCTTGCTGGCGATGGTCGCGCTGTTCTCTGTCCTGAGCAGCCATTTCCTGTCTTACGACACCTTCAGCACACTCGCCAACCAGATTCCGGACTTGATGGTGCTCGCGGTCGGCATGACATTCGTGTTGATCATCGGCGGCATCGACCTGTCGGTGGGCTCGGTGCTGGCGCTTGCAGCGTCGACGGTCAGCGTGGCGATTCTCGGCTGGGGCTGGAGCGTACTGCCGGCGGCGCTACTCGGCATGGCGGCGGCTGCGTTGGCCGGGACCATCACCGGTTCGATCACCGTAGCCTGGCGTATTCCGTCGTTCATCGTGTCCCTCGGCGTGCTGGAAATGGCGCGCGGCGTGGCGTATCAGATGACCGGTTCGCGCACGGCCTACATCGGTGATGCCTTTGCCTGGCTGTCCAACCCGATCGCCTTCGGTATCTCGCCATCGTTCATCATTGCCTTGCTGATCATCTTCATTGCGCAGGCGGTGTTGACCCGCACGGTGTTCGGTCGTTACCTGATCGGCATCGGCACCAATGAAGAAGCGGTACGTCTGGCAGGGATCAATCCAAAGCCCTACAAGATCCTGGTGTTCAGCCTGATGGGACTGCTGGCGGGTATCGCCGCGCTGTTCCAGATTTCGCGCCTGGAAGCGGCGGACCCGAATGCCGGGTCGGGCCTGGAGCTGCAAGTGATTGCCGCCGTGGTGATCGGCGGAACCAGCCTGATGGGCGGCCGCGGTTCGGTCATCAGCACCTTTTTCGGGGTCCTGATCATTTCCGTACTGGCGGCCGGCCTGGCGCAGATCGGCGCAACCGAACCGACCAAACGCATCATCACCGGCGCGGTCATCGTGGTGGCGGTGGTGCTTGATACCTATCGCAGTCAGCGCGCAAGCCGGCGGACCTGAGTCATGGCAACAATCAAGGATGTGGCAGCGCTCGCGGGGATTTCCTACACCACGGTGTCCCACGTGGTGAACAAGACCCGGCCGGTCAGTGAGGAGGTGCGGATCAAGGTCGAGGCCGCGATCAAAACTCTCGACTACGTGCCCAGCGCCGTGGCCCGCTCATTGAAGGCCAAGACCACGGCGACCATCGGTCTGCTGGTGCCCAACAGTCTCAACCCGTACTTTGCCGAACTGGCTCGCGGCATCGAGGATTACTGCGAGCGTAATGGCTATTGCGTGATCCTCTGCAACTCCGACGACAACCCGGAAAAGCAGCGCAGCTACCTGCGCGTGCTACTGGAAAAGCGCATCGACGGGCTGATCGTGGCATCGGCCGGTGGCGACGCGGGGCTGGCAGAAGGTCTGGCAGGCGTGCGCACGCCGATGGTCATCGTCGACCGCGGGCTGGAAGGGGTGAATGCCGATCTGGTGCGCATCGATCATGAGTACGGCGCTTATCTGGCGACCCGACACCTTCTGGAACTGGGGCATCGGGACATCGCCACCATTGGCGGGCCTGCCAGTACCAGCGTGGCGCAGATGCGTCTTGCAGGTTTTTGCCGCGCCTTGAAAGAGGCGGGCGTCGAAGTGCCTGACGAACGCATGCTGGAAAGCGATTTCACCAGCACCGGCGGTTACAGCGCCGCCGCCATCCTGTTGGAGAAGAACCCGCCCAGCGCGATTTTTGCCGGCAACGACATGATCGGCATCGGCGTGCTGCGAGCCGCCGCCGAGCGCAATATTCGTGTGCCGAGCGAGCTGTCGGTAATCGGTTTCGACGATATCCAGATGAGCCGTTATGTCTATCCGGCGTTGACCACCGTAGGCCAGTCGATCCTGCAACTCGGCGAGATGGCGGCCGGCGTGCTTTTGCGCAGGATCGCCACACCGGACATGGCCACCGATCAACGGATCGTGACGCCCAGTATCGTCCTGCGGGAATCGACCGCGCCGCTGGCCGGTGTGTTTGACCACTTCCGTTGAATATGGAAAGCCGTTAAATCAAAAGCGCCGTTGAAACAGCATTTATGAGTAGTGATGTATGCCAGCAAAAGTAGTGGTGATAGGCAGTCTGAACATGGACTTGGTGACCCGCGCGTCGCGGTTGCCCCGCGGCGGTGAAACGCTGATCGGCGAGTCGTTTGCCACAGTCTCCGGCGGCAAGGGTGCCAATCAGGCGGTTGCGGCAGCGCGACTGGGGGCGCAGGTGTCGATGGTCGGTTGCGTGGGCAGCGATGCCTACGGCGAGGAACTGCGCGGGGCGTTGTTGGCCGACCGTATCGATTGCCAGGCGGTCAGCACCGTCGACGGTGCCAGCGGCGTGGCGTTGATCGTGGTGGATGACAACAGCCAGAACGCGATCGTTATCGTCGCCGGTGCCAATGGCGCGCTGACGCCAGAAGTGATCGATCGCTTTGACGCGGTATTGCAGGCGGCAGATGTGATCATTTGTCAGCTGGAAGTGCCGGATGCCACGGTCGGACATGCGCTCAAGCGCGGTCGTGAGCTAGGAAAAACCGTGATTCTCAACCCGGCGCCAGCCAGTCGTCCACTGCCGGCAGACTGGTATGCCGCCATCGATTACCTGATTCCGAACGAGAGCGAAGCCTCGGCACTGAGCGGTTTGCCGGTGGACTCCCTGGCAACCGCCGAAACCGCTGCGACCCGGTTGATTGCCATGGGGGCGGGCAAGGTCATCATTACCCTGGGGGCCCAAGGCTCGCTGTTTGCCAATGGCAAAAGCTTCGAACACTTTCCGGCGCCAAAGGTAAAAGCTGTGGATACCACGGCGGCAGGCGACACCTTTGTCGGTGGTTTCGCCGCCGCGTTGGCGGCCGGCAAAAACGAGGGCGACGCGATTCGTTTCGGCCAGGTGGCCGCCGCGCTGTCGGTGACCCGTGCCGGCGCGCAGCCCTCGATTCCCGATTTGTCCGATGTACAGGGCTTTAAAACACCATGAAGAAAACACCATTGCTCAACGTCGCGTTGTCGCGACTGATCGCTTCCCTGGGCCACGGCGACAAGGTCGTGATTGGCGATGCCGGTCTGCCGGTGCCGCCGGGCGTCGAGCTGATCGATCTGGCCCTGACCCACGGCATTCCTGATTTCATCAGCACGTTGAAAGTCGTACTCAGCGAAATGCAGGTCGAAAGCCACGTGTTGGCCCAGGAGATCCTGGACAAGCAACCGTCGGCGCTGTCCACACTGGACGAACTGAATGCCGAAGGTGCGCTGGGTCAGCGTGAGTTGCTCAGTCATGACCAATTCAAGGTCTTGAGCCGACAGGCGCGGGCGATTGTTCGTACAGGCGAATGTCAGCCGTACTGCAACATCGTGCTGGTGGCCGGGGTCACGTTCTGATTCGCCATTGTCTCTCTGTTTTCCCACGCACAAGGAGTGCCCATGCACCGCTATGCTCAGAAACTGCACCACCTGCTCCGGAGTTTGCTGCTTTTGTCCTTGATAACCGCAACAAGCGCCCAGGCGGCGGAAAAGATCGACTTGATCATCGACACCGACCCGGGTGCCGATGACGTGGTGGCCTTGCTGTTTGCCCTGGCATCACCGGAAGAGTTGAACATCCGCGCGCTGACCACCGTCGCCGGTAACGTTCGCCTGGACAAGACCTCGCGTAATGCGCGGCTGGCCCGCGAGTGGGCAGGGCGCGAAGACGTTCCGGTGTATGCCGGTGCGCCGAAGCCGCTGATGCGCACGCCCATCTATGCCGAGAACATTCATGGCAAGGAAGGCCTGTCAGGTGTGACCGTGCATGAACCGAAGAAAGGCCTGGCCAAGGGCAATGCGGTCAATTACCTGATCGACACCTTGAAAACCGCCAAGCCCCACAGCATCACCATCGCCATGCTCGGTCCACAGACCAACCTGGCCCTGGCGCTGATCCAGGAACCTGAAATCGTTCAGGGCATCAAGGAAGTGGTGATCATGGGTGGTGCGCACTTCAATGGCGGCAACATCACCCCGGTGGCGGAATTCAACCTGTTCGCTGACCCGCAAGCGGCGGAAGTGGTGCTGAAAAGTGGCGTCAAGCTGACGTATCTGCCCCTGGACGTGACCCACAAGATCCTCACCAGCGAGGCGCGCCTGAAGCAGATCGCCGCGCTGAACAACAACGCCAGCAAGCTGGTGGGCGATATTCTCAACGAATACGTGAAAGGCGACATGGAGCACTACGGTCTTCCGGGAGGCCCGGTACATGACGCTACGGTCATTGCCTACCTGCTCAAGCCCGAGTTGTTCACTGGCCGTTCGGTCAATGTGGTGGTTGATAGCGACGAGGGCCCGACATTCGGTCAAACCATCGTCGACTGGTATGACGGCCTGAAAGCGCCGAAGAACGCTTTCTGGGTTGAAAGCGGCGACGCTCAGGGTTTCTTCGACCTGCTGACCCAGCGTCTGGCGCGTCTGAAGTAAGTTTCACACCCGCAGGTGCCCGCCTGCGGGTTTCACTCCCTTTCGTTGTATTCGGCGCCTTTGTAGTCGGTCGGGTACTTCTCGAACACCTGCGCGATGAAGGATTGCGCCGCTTCAGTCCCCAGCTCCTTGACCAATAGATCGATACCAATGATTGCCAACTCTTCCGGGCTGCCCGGGCTGTATGAACTATGACCTTGCGGCCATTTGGCTTTGATGTCGGCGTCGATGCTTACGGTGGTCATGATGGGGCTCGTGAATTCGGGAAAGTCTGAGTGTGAGTTAACCATTTTGCCGGACGTTTGGCACTCCGACTTAGGCATGAGGGGAGGGCTATGCGACACTTGGTCTTTGAAGATTTATCAAGGACCGTGCTGTGCAGATCGATTTGAACTCTCCTGACGGCTTGACGCTTGAGGCCGTGCGCCAGCTGCTAGCCTCTGCCAGTGATGATGAGCACGCCCAATTGCGAGTGACCAAGGGCGGCATCGCTTACATTTCATCGGGCGTCGTGGGCGGCACCGACATCGACGGTCTCCTGTTTCGTCTGGAGACGTGGGCCAAAGGCTCCGGGTATGTGGGATTGGTCGCGGCCAGTGACGAAGTCTGGGTCATGCAGATTTTCAATGCGTTGAAAGGCAACTGGCCAACGCCACCGTTCGATTACATCGACATTTATTGAGCGCAGGTCATATAAAGTCACGATTGCGGGGTGAACGACCGGGAATGCTCAGGCAAACTCGCCGATTGTCCGGATCGAGGGCAGGGTGAAAGCGCTGCCTGTGAAACCAAACGCCAGATTGGCGGTCGCACGATCTCAGCTTAACTATTGAAAAAAGGAGGCTTCATGCCTTGGAAGCTCGCGTCATTGGGTACTTTGTTGGCCGCTAGCCTGCTGGCCGGTTGCAGTAGTACGTCCACCGAATCGGCAACAGACCCTGTCACGACGACTGATACCGGTCACAGCCGTTGCGAAGCAAAGGCTGCCGAATTCACCATTGGCAAAAAGGCTTCGCCCGAACTGCTCGAGCAGGCGCGCATCCGCGCCGGTGCACAGAATGCCCGTATCCTCAAGCCTAACGATATGGTGACCCTGGAGTACCGTTCCGATCGCCTGAACCTGAACACCGATGACAAGCTGGTGATCACGCGCATCAACTGCGGCTGACAGCGTCAGGCTTTTGCTTCACCCATAAAAAACCCCGTCACATGGACGGGGTTTTTTTAGTGCGCCTGGAAATTACTCTGGGCGAACTTGAGCAGCTTGCATACCCTTTTGGCCTTTCTCAGCCACGAAGGAAACGGTCTGGCCTTCTTTCAGGCTTTTGAAACCGTCGCTTTCGATAGCTTTGAAGTGTACGAACAGGTCGTCACCGCCACCTTGAGGAGTGATGAAGCCGAAGCCTTTTTCATCGTTGAACCATTTAACGGTGCCGGTTTGGCGATTAGACATGGTGTATCTCCAAGAAACATATATTTTCAGTAGTACTGTGCTGCTCAGGCCAACTGGGCACACCGGGGTATCATAGTCGAAATGTTCGCTTTGGGAGCCCCCCGGACGTGCTGTTTGCCCTACAGTCACGCTTGCTTTGTTGCTTGATGTGGCTGAAAGCCCCGATTTAAAAGGCTTTCAGCCGAAAGTAAAGACGATAAAAAAAGCTGTAAAACCTGCATAAATTGTCGAAAAAAGCGGTTTTTACGACCTTTTCACCGTCGGAAAACCGAATGCGGGGTTCGTTCCGACTTATTTTTTGGTCGCATTACTGGCTTTGCATTTAGCGATCTGGCCCAGCGCTTTCTGTTGCAGTTCCGGGCTGGCTTTGTTGTCCATCAACGATTGAAGATCGCTGGCCGGGTACGACTTGATCGCATCGGCGCCACAAGCGCAGTGGGATTTTGCCGCGGCTGCACCGATCTGCGGAGTCGCTGCCTGGGTGCATTGAGCCATGTATTTCTCGCGCTCGCCCTTCGGCCAATCGGCATGGGCGGCCAGTGGCAGCAGCAGGACGATAGGGGCGACTACTGCGAACAAACGATTCAGACGCATGCTGGGATGCTCCTTGTGGGTCAATGTCTTGTTATCTGAGGGGTAAAACCGGGTTCAGTTCAGCACTCTGGCATAAAAACAGCTGATTTGCCCTTGCAGAAAAGCCGGCACCGCGACGACCGTTCATCTGTGCTAGCATGCCTCGCTCGGGCGTTTGCAGGCTCCGGATGACTTCAGTCCCGGTGGCGGCAGATGTTCGAATAACCCTGATTTGAATCCCAGTCACTCTGGTTCGGTTTTCCGGTTGGCCGCAAGGCTCCTGCCGCTGTAAGGCAGGCGTTCGTCATTGAATGGCCTGGACCGGATCTTGTACTGGCTCATCCCAACCCACGTGACCTTTGGTAGGGGTCACCACTAGGAGAGGAGGCGCCATGCCAACTATTACTCTTCCCGACGGCAGTCAACGTTCATTCGATCACCCGGTTTCCGTAGCCGAGGTCGCCGCATCCATTGGTGCAGGTCTGGCCAAGGCCACCGTGGCCGGCAAGGTCGATGGCAAGCTGGTCGACGCCAGTGACATCATTAGCGCCGACGCGACGCTGCAAATCATTACGCCAAAGGATGAAGAGGGGCTGGAGATCATTCGCCACTCTTGCGCCCACCTGGTTGGCCACGCGGTCAAGCAGCTGTACCCGACGGCCAAAATGGTCATCGGCCCGGTCATCGACGAAGGCTTCTATTACGACATCGCCTTCGAACGTCCCTTCACTCCGGACGACCTGGCTGCCATCGAACAGCGCATGCAGCAGCTGATCGAAAAAGATTACGACGTGATCAAGAAAGTCACTCCGCGCGCCGAAGTGATCGAAGTGTTCAAGGCCCGCGGCGAAGACTACAAGCTGCGCCTGGTCGAGGACATGCCGAACGAACAGGCCATGGGCCTGTACTATCACGAAGAATACGTCGACATGTGCCGCGGTCCGCACGTGCCGAACACGCGTTTCCTGAAATCCTTCAAACTGACCAAGTTGTCCGGCGCCTACTGGCGCGGCGATGCCAAGAACGAGCAATTGCAGCGCGTTTACGGCACTGCGTGGGCTGACAAGAAGCAGCTGGCGGCTTACATCCAGCGCATCGAAGAAGCTGAAAAACGCGATCACCGCAAGATCGGCAAGCGCCTGGGCCTGTTCCACACCCAGGAAGAGTCGCCGGGCATGGTGTTCTGGCACCCGAACGGCTGGACGTTGTACCAGGTGCTCGAGCAGTACATGCGCAAGGTTCAGCGCGACAACGGCTACCTGGAGATCAAGACTCCGCAAGTCGTTGACCGCAGCCTGTGGGAGAAATCCGGGCACTGGGCCAACTACGCCGACAACATGTTTACCACCCAGTCGGAAAACCGCGACTACGCCATCAAGCCGATGAACTGCCCTTGCCACGTGCAAGTGTTCAATCAGGGCCTGAAAAGCTACCGCGAGTTGCCGATGCGCCTGGCCGAATTCGGTGCCTGCCACCGTAACGAGCCATCGGGTGCGCTGCACGGCATCATGCGTGTGCGGGCGTTCACTCAGGATGACGCGCACATCTTCTGCACCGAAGAGCAGATGCAGGCCGAATCCGCCGCGTTCATCAAGCTGACCATGGATGTCTACGCCGACTTCGGCTTCAAAGATGTCGAGATGAAGCTGTCCACTCGTCCGGAAAAACGTGTCGGTTCCGACGAGCTGTGGGATCGCGCCGAAGCTGCACTGGCTGCAGCCCTTGACAGCGCTGGCTTGCCGTACGATTTGCAGCCGGGCGAAGGTGCGTTCTACGGTCCGAAGATCGAGTTCTCGCTGAAAGATTGCCTCGGTCGTGTCTGGCAGTGTGGTACCCTGCAGCTCGATTTTAACCTGCCTGTCCGTCTGGGAGCCGAATACGTCTCCGAAGACAACAGTCGCAAGCACCCGGTGATGTTGCACCGGGCGATCCTCGGATCCTTCGAACGTTTCGTCGGCATCCTGATCGAGCACTACGAGGGTGCATTCCCTGCGTGGCTGGCTCCGACCCAGGCAGTGATCATGAACATCACTGACAAACAGGCCGATTTTGCCGCCGAGGTTGAAAAAACTCTCAACGAAAGCGGATTTCGTGCCAAGTCTGACTTGAGAAATGAAAAGATCGGCTTTAAAATCCGCGAGCATACTTTGCTCAAGGTTCCCTATCTCTTGGTTATCGGAGATCGGGAGGTCGAGATGCAGACTGTCGCTGTGCGTACTCGTGAAGGTGCTGACCTGGGCTCGATGCCCGTCGCCCAGTTCGCTGAGTTTCTCGCGCAAGCGGTTTCCCGGCGTGGTCGCCCAGATTCGGAGTAATTATTATTAAGCGTGAAATGAGACAAGATAAACGAGCTGCACCGAAAGCCCCGATCAACGAGAATATCTCGGCACGCGAGGTTCGGTTAATTGGGGCTGAAGGTGAACAGCTTGGGATTGTGTCAATTGAAGACGCGCTTCTTAAGGCTGAAGAGGCCAAACTGGATTTGGTGGAAATTTCCGCCGATGCAGTACCCCCTGTTTGCAAACTGATGGACTACGGCAAATCGATCTTCGAGAAGAAGAAGCAGATTGCCGCGGCCAAGAAAAACCAGAAGCAGATTCAGGTTAAAGAAATCAAGTTTCGTCCAGGGACGGAGGAAGGGGATTACCAGGTAAAACTGCGCAACCTGGTACGTTTCCTGAGTGATGGGGACAGGGCCAAGGTATCCTTGCGATTCCGCGGCCGTGAGATGGCCCACCAGGAGCTGGGGATGGAACTCCTCAAGCGAGTTGAAGGTGACTTGCTCGAGTACGGTTCGGTCGAACAGCATCCTAAGATGGAAGGACGCCAGCTGATCATGGTCATCGCCCCGAAAAAGAAGAAGTAATCATCAGGGCACGGCAGGCCTTCTGATTATGTTTATCAACTGAATGCGGAGTATCCGAACATGCCAAAAATGAAAACGAAAAGTGGTGCTGCTAAGCGGTTTCTGAAAACTGCTAACGGTATCAAGCACAAGCACGCTTTCAAGAGCCACATCCTGACTAAAATGTCGACCAAGCGTAAGCGTCAACTGCGCGGTAGCAGCTTGCTGCATCCGTCTGACGTGGCAAAAGTCGAGCGCATGCTGCGCCTTCGTTAATTTTAGTCAAGAATAGAGGAAGTAACTCATGGCTCGTGTAAAGCGTGGCGTCATTGCCCGTAAACGTCACAAAAAAATTCTGAAACTTGCTAAAGGCTACTACGGCGCTCGCTCGCGCGTATTCCGTGTTGCCAAGCAAGCGGTAATCAAGGCAGGCCAATACGCCTACCGTGACCGTCGTCAGAAAAAACGTCAGTTCCGCGCTCTGTGGATCGCTCGTATCAACGCTGGTGCACGTATCAACGGTCTGTCCTACAGCCGTTTCATCGCCGGCCTGAAAAAAGCGTCCATCGAGATCGACCGTAAGGTTCTGGCTGATCTGGCAGTGAACGAAAAAGCGGCGTTTGCTGCGATTGTCGAGAAAGCTAAAGCCACCTTGGCTTAAGTACCCCCGACAGTCACCCGGCCTCACCTCTGTGGGGCCAGGTGTTAAACGTCATAAATAGGGGAAGAGCCTTCAAGCTCTTCCCCTATTTTGTATCTGGAGTCTGTACATGGAAAACCTGGATGCGCTCGTCTCTCAAGCACTAGAGGCTGTGCAAAGCGCTGAAGATATCAATGCCCTGGAGCAAATCCGGGTTCACTACCTTGGCAAAAAAGGTGAATTGACTCAGGTGATGAAGACCCTGGGGAATTTGCCGGCAGAAGAGCGTCCGCAAGTCGGCGCGCTGATCAACGTTGCCAAGGAGCGTGTCACAGAGGTTCTCAATGCCCGCAAGGCACTGTTTGAAGAGGCCGACCTGGCCGCCAAACTGTCTGCCGAGTCCATTGACGTGACCCTGCCTGGCCGTGGCCAGACCTCGGGTGGCCTGCATCCGGTTACTCGTACTCTGGAACGTATCGAACAGTTCTTCACCCATATTGGCTACGGCATCGCCGAAGGCCCTGAGGTCGAAGACGATTACCACAACTTCGAAGCGCTCAACATCCCAGGCCATCACCCGGCCCGGTCGATGCATGACACCTTCTATTTCAATGCCAACATGTTGCTGCGCACCCATACCTCGCCGGTACAGGTCCGCACCATGGAATCGAAACGGCCGCCGATCCGCATCGTCTGTCCAGGCCGTGTGTATCGCAGCGACTCCGATATCACTCACTCGCCGATGTTTCACCAGGTCGAAGGCCTGCTGGTCGATCGCGATATCAACTTCGCTGACCTGAAAGGCACCATCGAAGAGTTCCTGCGTGTGTTCTTCGAAAAAGAACTGGCCGTGCGCTTCCGTCCTTCGTACTTCCCGTTCACCGAGCCATCCGCTGAAGTCGACATGGAATGCGTGATGTGCAGCGGCAAAGGCTGCCGTGTCTGCAAGCAGACTGGCTGGCTGGAAGTCATGGGCTGCGGCATGGTTCACCCGAACGTGCTGCGCATGTCCGGGATCGACCCGGAAGAGTTTTCGGGCTTTGCCTTCGGCATGGGCGTTGAACGTCTGGCCATGCTGCGTTACGGCGTGAACGACTTGCGTCTGTTCTTCGACAACGACTTGCGGTTCCTCGCGCAATTTCGCTAGTCGTAACGAATTCTTAGGAGAGCAGGATGAAATTCAGTGAACAATGGCTGCGTGGCTGGGTAAGCCCGCAGGTAAGTCGCGACGAGCTGGTTGCTCGTCTGTCGATGGCCGGTCTTGAGGTCGATAGCGTTACGCCGGCCGCCGGTGAATTCGTTGGCGTAGTGGTGGGTGAGGTGTTGAGCACCGAGCAGCACCCGGACGCTGACAAGTTGCGTGTTTGCCAGGTCAGCAATGGCTCGGAGACTTTCCAGGTGGTGTGCGGTGCGCCAAACGTGCGCCCGGGCCTGAAGATCCCGTTCGCCATGATCGGTGCCGAACTGCCGGGCGACTTCAAAATCAAGAAAGCCAAGCTGCGTGGCGTTGAGTCCAACGGCATGCTGTGCTCGCAAGCCGAGCTGCAAATCGGCGAAGGCAATGATGGCCTGATGGAATTGCCGGCCGATGCGCCGGTGGGCCAGGACATCCGTGAATACCTGAGCCTGGACGACGCCAGCATCGAGGTCGACCTGACCCCGAACCGCGGCGATTGCCTGTCCCTGGCGGGTCTGGCCCGTGAAGTTGGCGCGCTGTACGCCGCTGAAGTCACCCGCCCGGTCATCGCCACCGTTCCAGCCGTGCACGACGAAGTGCGTTCGGTTGAAGTGCTCGCGCCAGCCGCTTGCCCGCGTTACCTGGGGCGTGTGATCCGTAACGTAGACCTGTCCAAACCTACGCCTCTGTGGATGGTCGAGCGTCTGCGTCGTGGCGATGTGCGCAGCATCGACGCTGCCGTCGACATCACCAATTACGTGATGCTGGAGCTGGGTCAACCGCTGCACGCGTTCGACCTCGCCGAAATCAATGGCGGCATCCGTGTGCGCATGGCCGAAGAAGGCGAGAAGCTAGTATTGCTCGACGGTCAGGAAGTCAGCCTGCGTAGCGATACGCTGGTGATCGCCGACCACACCCGTGCATTGGCTATCGCCGGCGTCATGGGTGGCGAGCACAGCGGCGTCAACACCGCGACCACTCGCGACATCTTCCTCGAAAGCGCGTTCTTCGATCAGATCGCTGTCGCTGGCAAGGCCCGTTCCTATGGCCTGCACACCGACGCTTCGCACCGCTACGAGCGTGGCGTGGACTGGCAACTGGCCCGTGAAGCCATGGAGCGCGCCACTGGCCTGCTGCTGGAAATCACCGGGGGCGAAGCCGGTCCGATCATCGAAACCGTCAGCGAACAGCATCTGCCGAAGATCGCACCGGTCACCCTTCGTGCCCAGCGCATCACCCAGATGCTGGGTATGGAAATGGAACCGGCCGAAGTCGAGCGTTTGCTCAACGGCTTGGGCCTCACCGTTTCGGCGGACGGGGCAGGGCAGTGGCGCGTTGAAGTGCCAAGCCATCGCTTCGATATCAGCCTCGAAGTTGACCTGATCGAAGAGCTGGCCCGTCTGTACGGCTACAACCGTCTGCCGGTTCGTTACCCGCAAGCCCGTTTGGCGCCGCAAGCCAAGGCTGAAGCGCGTAGCGACCTGCCTGAGCTGCGTCGTCTGCTGGTAGCCCGTGGTTATCAGGAAGCGATCACCTACAGCTTCATCGATCCGAAACAATTCGAGTTGTTTAATCCGGGTGTCGAGCCGCTGCTGCTGGCCAACCCGATTTCCAACGACATGGCGGCCATGCGCTCGTCCCTGTGGCCAGGTCTGGTCAAGGCGCTTCAGCACAACCTGAATCGTCAACAGGATCGCGTCCGTCTGTTCGAAAGCGGCCTGCGTTTCGTCGGTCAGCTGGAAGGTTTGAAGCAAGAGCCGATGCTGGCTGGCGTGGTGTGCGGCAGCCGTCTGCCGGAAGGCTGGGCGCAAGGTCGCGATGTCGTGGATTTCTTCGACGTCAAGGCTGACGTGGAAGCGGTACTGGGCTTCGCCGGTGCGCTGGACTCGTTCACGTTTGTGCCGGGCAAGCACCCAGCGCTGCACCCGGGTCAAACCGCGCGCATCGAACGCGAAGGTCGGCTGGTAGGTTTCGTGGGTGCGATTCACCCTGAATTGTCGAAAGCCCTCGGTCTCGATCGTCCGGTCTTCGTTTTCGAGCTGGTTCTGGCTGAAGTGGCGTTGGGCAAAATGCCTAAATTCCAGGAGTTATCGCGCTTTCCTGAAGTGCGTCGTGATCTCGCGTTGATTGCCGAAAAAGGCGTCGCGGCTAGCGCTGTACTGGACGTAATCCGTGAAAATGCAGGGGAATGGCTGACGGACCTCAGGCTATTTGACGTATATCAGGGTAAAGGCATTGATCCTGATAGAAAAAGCCTTGCAGTCGGCTTGACCTGGCAGCATCCATCGCGCACTCTTAATGACGATGAGGTGAATACCGCGACGCAAAACATCCTCACCTCGCTCGAACAAAGGTTGAACGCCACGTTAAGGAAGTGACGTATGGGGGCTCTGACGAAAGCTGAAATGGCGGAACGTCTGTATGAAGAGCTGGGCCTGAACAAACGGGAGGCCAAGGAATTGGTCGAACTGTTTTTTGAAGAAATCAGGCACGCTCTTGAAGACAACGAACAAGTCAAATTGTCCGGTTTCGGCAATTTCGACCTTCGGGACAAACGCCAGCGGCCCGGCCGCAATCCGAAAACGGGTGAAGAAATCCCGATCACGGCTCGCCGTGTGGTCACCTTTCGTCCAGGGCAGAAGTTGAAGGCCCGAGTTGAGGCTTATGCTGGAACCAAGTCATAACGACGAGCTACCCGTCATCCCAGGCAAACGCTACTTCACCATTGGTGAAGTCAGCGAGCTGTGTGCCGTAAAACCGCATGTGCTGCGCTATTGGGAGCAGGAGTTTCCTCAACTCAACCCCGTCAAACGACGCGGAAACCGCCGGTATTATCAGCGACAGGACGTGCTGATGATCCGGCAGATCCGCGCGCTTCTTTACGACCAAGGGTTCACCATCGGCGGCGCGCGCTTGCGTTTGTCCGGCGATGAAGCCAAAGACGACACCACTCAATACAAGCAGATGATTCGGCAGATGATTGCCGAACTGGAAGATGTGCTGGTGGTGCTCAAGAAATAAATTCATGCGTTTGAATACTTCCAGTTTTCAAAAGCTTGCGATATATTCTTGACCGTTCTTCGAGATGAAGAACGAGTTTCACGCCTAGTCGGGGCGTAGCGCAGTCCGGTAGCGCACTAGCATGGGGTGCTAGGGGTCGAGTGTTCGAATCACTCCGTCCCGACCATATATTTCAAAGGGTTGCGAGATTTTATCTCGCGACCCTTTTTTATTTTTTGTCGTTTTTACCCCTAAAAAACTCCTGGCTTTTGGTGGCATCCTCACCCCTGTTTGAGGAGAAGGGCGCAAGATTCTGGGTGCTAATGTCTCCCTCGCCGGAGGTTTGGCGATGGGGGCATGGACGAACCCGACCGTTCTCGGTGATTTTCCCGCCTCATCGCCAGCTATCGACTGCGTCCCGGGCGCTGATCGACTTCCTGATCCGCGGGGTGGCAGATCAAACCCAAACGCCACGCAACAAACGTCAAGCGATCGGATAGGTCGGGTAGTCGGTATAGCCCTGGGCGTCTCCGCCATAGCTCAACGCCCGGTCCGGTTTCAACAATGGCCAGTCGTTGCGCAGTCGTTCAACCAGATCTGGGTTGGCAATGAAGGGTTCACCGAACGCGGCGATGTCGATCATTCCATCGCGAATAAATTGTTCCGCTCGTACCTTGGTCATGCCCCCTGCGAGCACTAGCGTGCCCTGGTAGTGGCCGCGAAATTTTTGCAGGAAATCCTGAGGGATGGGCGAACTGCCCCGCGACAGCTGATCCATGAAATGAACATAGGCCAGACCGCGCCGGGAGAGCTGGTCGGCGATATACAGGTAGGTGTCTTCGACATCCTCGTAAAGCCCCATGTCAAACAGGCCGCCAAAGGGCGACAGGCGAATGGCGGTCCGTTGGGCGCCGATAGCTTCGATGACGCTGTCGACCACTTCCAGCAAGAAACGTGAACGGTTTTCGAGGGTATCGCTGCGGTACTCGTCTGTACGGTCATTGACGAGCGGATTAAGGAATTGTTCGATCAGGTAGCCGTTGGCGCCGTGCAGTTCAATGCCATCGAAACCGGCTTCAATCGCATTCGCGGCGGCCTGGGCAAAGTCACGAATCACCGCTTTGACTTCTGGCGTGGTGAGGGCGCGGGGCTGGGAGACGTCGACCGGACCGGGCTCGCCACGCTCAGTCAAACCCCAGGCCTGGGAGTTACGGGCAATCCGCGAGGTCGAGCTGACCGGGGCAATACCGCCTGGTTGAATACTGACATGAGAAACGCGTCCGACATGCCATAACTGCGTGAAGATAACGCCTCCGGCGGCGTGCACTGCCTGGGTTACTTTGCGCCAGCCATTGATCTGTGGCGTGGTGTAGATGCCTGGGATGGCCAAAAAGCCTTCGGCCGAGCGCGAAATGGGGGTGCCTTCGGTGATGATCAGTCCGGCGCCGGCCCGCTGGCTGTAGTAAAGCGCAGTGAGATCGCTGGCGACGCCATCCGGGTTCCGCGCCCGTGTCATTGGCGCCATGGCAATACGGTTGCGCAACGTAAGAGTGCCGACTTGGATGGGATCAAATAATGAGCTCATGGGGACCTGTCCTTTCTTTTATGTTGCTCAAGAAGGTAGGCCTGGCACCGCAAACTGATAACCCGATCCGGCCGAACATGATTTGTGAATCTGTTTCACAGCTTACTCAACCTTACAAATCCTGGCTGCATTGTGCAGTCGATTCCACTGCTTATTGAATTGGTTTCACAGGATAAGTGAACGTCTGGCCCCTTATTGCTAAGCATCAACCCGAAGCGCTTGTGATATTTTTTCACTAATCAATCAGTGGAGAGGCGGACGTGGATAACAGGGCAGGCGAGATGCAGGTATTTGTACGGGTCGTCGACGCCGGCAGCTTTTCGCAAGCAGCGCGACAGATGCTGATGACACCTTCGACGGTCAGTAAATTGATTGTTCGACTGGAGCTGCGTCTGGGTGTCCGTCTGCTCGAACGTTCGACACGTAAGCTGTCGCTGACCGATGAAGGGCGCATCTATTATGAACGCAGTAATGCTTTGCTGGCAGAGCTCGACGACGTTGAAAGAGTGTTGGCCCAAGGCGCACAAAAAGCACGCGGAACTGTGCGCATCAATGCGTCGGTTGCGTTTGGCACAATGGCGATCGAACCCAATTTGCCGGCCTTCTGGGAGGCCCACCCGAATATCCAGATCAATCTGTCCTTGAGTGATGACATCGTGGACATGTACCTGGATCGAACAGACGTTGCTTTCCGTGTTGGTGTGTTGACTGACTCGACCCTGCGTGCGAGGAGTATCGGTATTGCTCGGCGCAAGATTGTTGCTTCGCCGGATTATCTGGAAAAGCACGGAGTGCCCGAAAACCTGGAAGATCTCGCCGAACACAATTGTTTGAGTTTCAATTTCCGCCGCTCCAGTCCGGTCTGGCCCATGAATCAGAGCGGCCGCATCGTTGATCGGATCGTCCAGGGTAACCTGCAGGCCAACAATGGCGAGACGGTCCGGCGCATGGCCATCGCCGGTGTCGGGATCGCCCGATTGGCGGATTTTCACATTGATGAAGACCTGGCCACGGGGCGCCTGGTCGAGGTGCTCGCGCAAAGCGGTCATGATTGCGAGGAAGTCCATGCGCTGTATCAGGGCGGGCAACATGTGCCCCAGCGTATCAGGACGTTCCTAGACTTTATGGTGCCGCGTCTTCAAGCCTTTATGGACCGCGGGTGAAATCCCTGCATTCGTCAGTTGCTGGATTCAATGACGGCCTTGAGGCGCTGCAGGCCTGCGCGATAGAGGGCCTCGAAATGCGAAGTGACCTGAGCTTCATCGCCACCCTGGACCACGAAGGTACTCGACCAGGACGCCAGCGTTCCGCCTTTGCCATCGGCCTGCGCTGACATCGTGCCGACGTAGTCAATGACCGGTGAGGGCCCTTCAAGCAGGGCGTAGCTGTAGTGTTTGTCATCTTCGTCAAACGTAAGCAAACGCTCGACAATGATCGCCCCGTCAGCGGTTTTCAGATGGCGCAGACGTCCTCCGTCACTGAGGGTGCTGCTGGCGATAACATCGAGCCACCGGGGCAGCCAGTCAAAGCCGCCGAGAAGCGACCAGACCTGTTCGATAGGACGTTCAATCGCAATCCAGACGTGGACTTCACTCATGTTTTCACCTGTAGGGGAGGAGGGCGTTCAAGGGATGACTGATGCGACCAGCCATAAATTGGCGGCACTGATCAGCAGGAAAATCAACCAGGCCATGACAGCGACCGGGCGTGAAATAGCGAAGTCGCCCATCAGTGTTTTATCGCGGGTAAAACGAATCAACGGATAGACCGCAAACGGCAGTTGTATCGATAGCACCACCTGAGAAAACACCAACAGATCGCCCACTGCGCGATCCCCCAGCCAGAGGATTGCGCTCAGCGCCGGCACAATGGCCAACAGGCGAGTGACGACGCGCTGCTTCCACAATGAAACCTTCAGCTTCAGGAAACCTTCGAGCACCACTTGACCGGCGAGGGTGCCTGTAAGCGTCGCGCTTTGGCCGGAGGCGAGCAGTGCCAGGGCAAACAGTATGGCGGCGAGGGCTCCCCCCGTCAGGGGCGCAAGTAATTGATGGGCTTGCTCGATGCCGCCAATCTCGGTGTGCCCACTGTCATGGAACACGGCGGCGGCCACCAACAGAATGGCAACTTGTACGGCGGCGGCAATTGAAAGCGCGCGGATCGTATCGTTGGAACCCCGGCGCAGCGATTGACTGACCTGCTGACCGTCATGGAGGCGGCCGGGGGACCGAGCCAGCGATGAATGCAGGTAGAGGTTGTGCGGCATAACGGTGGCGCCGATGATGCCCACTGCGACGAACAGAGCTCCTGGCTGAGCCAGCGTTTCCAGAGAAGGCACGAACCCCTGGACCATGGCCGTTGTATCGAGCGTGATCAAAGCCAGCTCAACGGCAAAGCACAGGACAATGGTCGCCACCAGAACCAGGACGATCTTCTGCACCCGGCCATTTGCAGCCCCCTTCAGGCCCAGGATGGCCAGGGTGCTGACCGCGGTCAGTAGAATGCCGACGGCCAGTGGCAGGTTGAACAGTAATTTGAACGCCAGCGCGGCACCCAAAACCTCGGCAATATCGGTGGCAATAATGGCAATCTCCGCCATTGCCCAATGTGCGAACGTGGCTGACTTGCCGTAGTGAAGTCGACAGGTCTGGGCCAAGTCCTGTCCCGTGACAACGCCCAACCGTAAGGCCAGCGTCTGTAACAACATGGCCGCCAGACTCGACAACACGACCATGAACAGCAAGCTGTAACCGAACTGCGCACCCGCCGCGATGCCGGTCGCCCAGTTGCCGGGGTCCATGTAACCCACCGCAATCAACAGGCCGGGGCCCATCAACAACGACAGGCGCCGCGGCGCGGGCGACGGTCGGGTGGCGGGCATGCCGGGGCGTTCCGATAACGAGGTCCGGGTCGCCATCGATTAGTGCATCCTTTGCGGTCGGGAAAGCCGGGGCAGACGCGCGAGTATCAAGGTATGAATGAACAGCAGAAGACCGGCGACCGAGAGAACTGCCGATACGTTCTCGCTCACATGATGGGCTGACAGCAAGCACACCAGCGCCGCCAGTTGGGTCAACAGACGATGGGCCAGCAAGGTCCGTGAATCTCTCGACCCGTCGAACAGGCGGCCGGGCCACCCGTCTGGCCTGGCACGCGAGAACTTAATGGCGGCGATGGCCATCACGACGTAGATCCAGACACCGAACCCGGCGCCGCTTTCGGCCAGCGCCAAAGCGATGGCGCTGACTGTCATCAGCAACAGTACAATCGCCACTGGCGGAACACGGCTATTGCTCATGGTGTTTCGCTCACCCCCATCGGTGCGTCCACCCGCAAACGCAACACGTGGAAGGGGGGCTGGCTGTCGTCTTCACCAGCATTGAGCAGTGGATGGCGGTGCAATTGGTTGGCCGTGATGTAGAGCCATTTACCCTGGGCATCGAGTTCAACACCATCCGGCCAGTCGAGCAGACGGTCATCCTTGGCGAGAATGCGGTAACCGGCAGGCGACGCCAGCCCGATCGCGTTGTTGGCGATGTCGGTCACATAGATGTTGCCCTCTGCATCGACATCAAAACCGTCGCAATGCGGCTTCTCGCACCAGTACTCCACCGCCTCGCTCAGCAGCGCTGTGTCTGCGGCTTGCGCGAGGATTTCAGTGGCGATGCGGTAGACCTTGCGCGCAGACATCGAACCGAAATACACCCAGTGGCCCAGTGGGTCGATTGCGATGGGGTTGAGACCATATTGGTAAGGAATGACCTCACCTTCGGGGGTGCGCAACGACAGTGGTTTACCCGCAACCATCAGCGGCACATCGCCAGGCATCAGTCCCGGATAGCACTCCAGCGATCGCCACGAAAGCCCGGTTTGCAGGTCGACCACGACGATGGCGGGATAGTCGCTGACACCTTGAGGGTTCATCGTCATGTCGGCGATGTAAATGCGCTGGCGTCGCCAGTCGATGACAAAGTCCTGGGTGAAGGAGCTGGGGCGCAGGACGTTCTGCGGCAACACGATCAGGCGGTGCAGACTTTGCGTTTGGTCATTCCAGGCGATGAGCCGAGGCTGTTGTTGCGCAGTGCCCATATCGAGTATCCAGACGATACCCTCAGGGTCGGTGCGGATGCCGATCACCGCGGATATGCCGCGTCCGTCGGCGCCAGGTTTTCCGGCCCAGGTCTCATTGGGATAGGCCAGATGCGCGCCGTCTTCCGACACTGCGCGCACCGAGATATCCGGCGCGATGATGGCGGAGACCGACACCAGCACTCGCCCGTCAGGCATCACCGTAGGATTGCCTGGACGCTCGACCGGGAAGGTCGCGAAAATCTCCAGAGCGTGGCTGTTCATGGCTTGGCCTGCACGAACGATTCAGCAGTGCCGCTGGAAGGATCGACAAAAATGATGTCGCTTGGATCGCGCCGCGGGGTGTCGACCGACACCATGAACAGCGGATGTTCGAGAATCTTCGGCATGCCGTGAATGGTGAACTTCTTGAAGAACAACATCTCGCCCGGGCCCACCTCGAACTCTTCGCGGTCCCCCATGAAAAAGGTCGCACGCCCTGACAGCACAATCAGGTATTCGTCGCAGGTGGCGTGGTAGTGCGCAGGGGTCGGGTGATAAACCCGGAAGACGCGGGCACTGGCTTCGTCTTCATCGGTCAGGCGGGTGTCGACCAGGAGCGTTTCGGCCGTTTCGGGGAACGTCTTGACGATCTCGTCGAGATTAAAAGAGGCGTGGGGTGCGGCCTCGACCAGTTTTTTTCGGGTGCTTGCTTCGGTCATCTTGAAACCCTCATTCAGGCGCCTTCTTTCGAAGGACGCTGCGATGTTGTTTGTGGGTTCAGGATAAGCACAGCATGCCTGGCAGAGAACGCAGTGGCCGGGCACAAGATTTGAGAATTCAAATAACAATTCGATTCGCTGTCGTGCCCGTCGGAGCGCATTGCTTTTGCGAATTCAATTCCAAACAGCTACGCCCGAAGGTGCGTTTCTGACGCGGGAAGCCTCCGGCATAGTGCTGAGTACTCACTATCGAGTCCAGCTGCGTCGGAGACTAAAGATGCAAGTCAGAGCTGCTGTTCTAAGACATATGAATGTTGCGCCGCCTTATGCCCAGAGCAAACCGATTGCGATCGAGACAATTGAACTGGCACCCCCGGGGCCTGGCGAAGTGCTGGTGCGTATTCGCGCGGCCGGCCTTTGCCATTCCGACTTGTCGGTGATCAACGGCGACCGCCCCCGGCCGATGCCGATGGCGCTCGGCCACGAAGCGGCAGGTGTGGTCGAAGCCTTGGGGGAGGGGGTTAGTGACCTTGCGCCGGGCGATCATGTGGTCATGGTGTTCATGCCCAGTTGCGGGCATTGCCTGCCCTGCGCAGAAGGTCGTCCGGCCCTCTGCGAGCCGGGGGCGAAAGCGAACGCGGCCGGTACGCTGATCAACGGCTCAGTGCGTTTGAGCAGTCCTGGCGGTCATGTCCATCACCATCTGGGCGTCTCGGCGTTTGCCGAGTACGCGGTGGTGTCGCGCAACTCTGTGGTCAAGATCGACCGCGAATTGCCCTTTGTGGAAGCCGCGTTGTTTGGTTGTGCGGTGTTGACCGGCGTCGGCGCGGTGGTCAATACCGCGCAACTGCGTGTGGGCTCGACTGCCGTAGTCATCGGTCTGGGCGGGGTCGGACTGGCGTCGGTGTTAGGGGCCAGAGCGGCCGGGGCGAGCAAAATCATTGCCGTCGACTTGTCGCCGGAGAAGCTCGCACTGGCCAAAGACGTCGGTGCAACGGCGGTGGTCAATGGCGGCGACGCGGACGCTGTAGAGCAGGTTCTGAAATTGACCGGGGGCGGCGCCGACTATGTGTTCGAAATGGCCGGTTCGATCCGCGCCCTGGAGAATGCCATGAAGATGACCAAGCGTGGAGGCATGACCGTGACCGCTGGCTTGCCACCACCCGGCTCGACGCTGCCGGTCAATGTCGTTCAACTGGTGGGCGAGGAGCGCACGCTCAAGGGCAGCTACATCGGCACCTGTGTGCCGCTGCGCGATATTCCGCGCTTCATTGAACTCTATCGTGACGGTCGGCTGCCGGTGGACCGGCTGCTCAGCGGTCGGCTCAAACTCGAGGACATCAACGAAGGTTTCGACCGCTTGCACGATGGCAGCGCGGTCCGTCAGGTGATTGAATTTTGAGGAGTGACAGCATGGTCGATTCAAACTTCCTGTCGACGCTCGACGACCCCTCGCTGTTTCGCGAGGCAAACTATATCGATGGTCACTGGTTGGAGGTTGGGGCCGGGCGCAGCCTGACCGTCACCAATCCGGCCACTGGCAAGGTGCTGGGGCGCGTGCCTTCGCTTGGGGTCACCGAGACCGCGCGGGCAATCGCCGCCGCCAAACGCGCGCAACCGGCGTGGCGTGCGCTCACGGCCAAAGAGCGCGCCGTAAAACTGCGGCACTTGTTCGAACTGATGATCATCCACCGCGAAGACCTCGCGCGGATCATGACCGCCGAACAAGGCAAGCCGCTGGCCGAAAGTCGTGGCGAGATCACCTACGCTGCGTCGTTCATTGAATGGTTCGCGGAGGAGGGCAAGCGTGTTTACGGCGATACCATTGCCTCCCATTCCACGACCAGCCGCATCATCGTGCAGAAAGAACCTATCGGTGTATTTGCCGCGATTACCCCGTGGAATTTCCCGGCAGCGATGATCACCCGCAAGGCCGGCCCCGGTTGGGCGGCCGGATGCACCGGCGTGCTGCGCCCGGCCAGCCAGACACCGTTTTCGGCGATCGCGATCGCCGTGCTGGCCGAGCGTGCGGGCCTGCCTGCCGGCGTGTGCAACGTGATCACCGGCCCAGGCAGTGAGATTGGTGGCGAACTGACCTCCAACCCGGACGTGCGCAAATTGTCGTTCACCGGCAGCACCGAAGTCGGTGCCACGTTACTGGCCCAATGTGCCCCCACCATCAAAAAGACCAGCATGGAACTGGGCGGCAACGCGCCGTTTATCGTGTTCGATGATGCCGATCTGGACGCCGCTGTACAGGGTGCCCTGGCGTCCAAATACCGCAATGCCGGGCAGACCTGCGTGTGCGCTAACCGTCTGTTGGTGCAGGACAGCATTTACGATGTGTTTGCTGCCAAACTGAAAGTCGCCGTTGAGGCCATGAAGGTGGGCGACGGTTTTGAGGACGGTGTGACGATCGGTCCGCTGATTGACGATGCTGCGGTGCGCAAGGCTGAGGAACACGTGGCCGATGCGCTCGAGCGAGGAGCTTCGGTTTTAGCAGGGGGCGAACGTCATCCATTAGGCGGCAGCTTCTATCGCCCGACCATTCTGGTCAATGTACCACGCGAATCGAAGGTGTTCCGTGAGGAGACGTTCGGCCCCGTGGCACCGTTGTTCCGTTTCAGCACCGAGGCGCAAGCCATCGAGATGGCCAACGACACCGAGTTTGGTTTGGCCGCGTATTTCTACAGTCGCGATATCGGCCGGATCATGCGCGTGGCTGAGGCGTTGGAGTGCGGTATTGTCGGGATCAACGAAGGGCTGATCTCAACGGAAGTGGCGCCATTCGGTGGCGTCAAATCGTCCGGCCTTGGCCGGGAAGGTTCCAAGTACGGAATCGAGGACTATCTTGAGATCAAGTACCTCTGTCTGGGAGGCATTGACCGCTGATAGTGCAGGGAGATGGCTGCCAGGCCATCTCCTTTTTTGTTCAAGTAGAATAATCCCGCCTTAGTATCATTCTTTTGATATATCGCCTTCCGTAGAAAACATTCGTTTAACCATCAGTGAAGCTGTTTCATAAGTCATTGTCGTACGACACCGGGTCAGCACGATGGAGTTTGTAAAGCACTCGTGCTAGTGCGGTTTCTCTTGTCTTTTAGTCAATATTGTTTTCGTATTCCTGCGGTTTATCTTCGGCTGGTGGTGCTGGAAAATCCTGTCCAACTTCATCACTACCGAGATTTCTCCGCATGAATTCCTTCAAGAAAATAGTTGTCGTACTTGCCGCTTTGAGCGCTCTTTCGGCGTCCTTAATAGTTAGCGCAGAAGAGTCTGGTGCTTTTGTTGAACGCAATAAATCACTGAGTGAACGTGGTGTTGGAAGTTGATTGGACCCGTTCTGGATAAATGAACGGATGTTTCAGTTAGGTCAACTTTGGAGAGCACAAAAGTGAATGTTCAATTAACCGGGAAACCGGCAGCTTCCCCAGCCAAATCAAAGGTGTTCAAGGGCGCTGCGTTGTCGGCACTCAGCCTTGCATTGATGGTTGCCTTGACCGGTTGTGGTCCGGATAACACCAGCAGTACACCGGCGGTCCCGAGCGTCACGGTCAGCCAGCCGGTCAAGTCGGTCATCACTGACTGGGACAGCTTTACCGGTCGTTTCGAGGCCACCGACTCGGTGGAAGTGCGTTCGCGGGTCAGTGGCTACCTTGAGAAAGTCGCGTTTCAGGACGGCGCACTCGTCAAGAAGGGCGATTTGCTGTTCGTGATCGATTCGCGCTCCTTCCAGGCGGCCGTAGTCCAGGCGCAGGGCAAGTTGTCCCAAGTGCGTTCGCAACTGGCTCTCGCCGAGCAGGAGTTTGCCCGGGCCAATGTTTTGATCGAATCCAAAACCATCGCTCGTAGCCTCTACGACCAACGCTTGCAGGCGCGTCAGGCCGCGCAAGCGGAAGTCCTCAGTGCCGAGGGCGCGTTGAGCGCAGCGAAGCTGGACCTTGAGTTCACCCGCATCACCGCGCCCATGAGTGGACGGATCAGCCGCAAGCTGATCAGTGAAGGTAACCTGGTCAACGGCGGTAACAGCAGCGCCACCTTGCTGACCACTATCGTCTCGATTGATCCGATCGATATCTATTTCGATATCGATGAGCAGAGCTACCTCAAGTACCGCCGTCAGGCGAATAGCGCCGCCAGCCAGAGTCAGGTGCGTATTGCCTTGCCGGGTGAAGTCGAGCCGAGCATGACCGGTCGCATGGACTTTATCGACAACCGGCTTGATCCCTCCACGGGGACTTTGCGCCAGCGTGCCCGGGTCAGCAATCAGGATCTGCGTCTGAGTCCCGGGCAATTTGGCCGGGTGCAGTTCTCGAGCAAAGCGCCTTACCCGGCCTTGTTGTTACCGGACACTGCCATCAGCGTCGACGCGACCCGCAAAGTCGTCTACGTACTCACTGCGCAGAACAAGGTTGAAGTTCGCCCGGTGACGCTCGGCAAATTGCATGACGGTTTGCGCGAGATCGCCAGTGGATTGCAGGCGCAGGACCGGGTGATTGTCGATGGCCTGCAACGCGTGCGTGCAGGTGATACGGCGACGGCCGAGGATCGTTCGCTGGCGCACGCGGCGAAAACTGCCGGCCACCAGGAGGCGTCACTATGAGCCTGGGACGTACATTCATCGAGAAGCCGGTATTGGCGATTGTGCTGTCCATCGTCTTGATGATCATCGGAGGCCTGGCGTATCTGGTTTTGCCGACCTCCGAGTATCCAGACATCGCCCCCCCTACGGTGGTGGTTACCGCGACCTATCCGGGTGCCTCGGCGCAGACGGTCGCCGAGACACTTGCGATCCCGATCGAGCAGGAGGTGAACGGCGTTGAAGACATGCTCTACATGTACAGCCAGGCAACCTCCGATGGCAGCCTGAACCTGACCGTGACCTTCAAGAGCGGCACCGATGTCGACAAGGCGCAGGTGCTGGTGCAGAACCGCGTGGCCCTGGCCACACCGCGTCTGCCGGAACCCGTGCAGCGCAGTGGCGTGACGGTGCGCAAGTCGTCGCCGACGCAATTGTCGACGATTTTCATCTCGTCGCCCAAGGGCACTTACGATCAGCTTTATGTCTCGAACTTCGCGATCCGCAGCGTTGCTGATGTACTCAAGCGCATCGACGGCGTCGGCGACATCAATCCGCTGGGCGCACGCGAATATTCGATGCGTATCTGGCTCGACCCGGAGCGCGTCGCGGCCTTCAACCTGACGCCTGCCGACATCATTGCGGCCGTGCGCGCGCAGAATACTCAGGTGGCCGGCGGGGTCATCGCGCAGCCACCGGTGGGGTCTCAGGCCTTCCAGCCAAACCTGATTTTCGAGGGACGCCTGAAAGAGCCTGCAGACTTCGACAACATCGTCCTCAAGTCGGGAACTGCGGGGCGTCTGGTACGGCTCAAGGATGTGGCGCGCACGGAAATTGCCGGGCTGGCGTACGTCAACAACACCTACTACTTGCGCAACCCGGCCATCGGCCTGCAAGTGCTGCAACGTCCGGGCGCCAATGCCCTGGCCACCATGAAGGTGGTTGAAGAGACCATGGAGAAAATCGGCAAGGAGTTTCCGGAGGGCATCGAGTACAGCATCGGTTACAACCCGACAGCGTTTATTGCCGACAGCATTGGCGAGCTGGGCAAGACCATCTACGAGGCGGTTATCCTCGTGGTGCTGGTGATCATGATCTTTTTGCAAGGCTGGCGGCCGTCGATCATTCCGATCCTGGCCATCCCCGTGTCGCTGGTCGGCACCTTCGCGGTCATGGCGATGCTCGGTTATTCGATCAACAACCTGACTCTGTTCGGGCTGGTGCTGGCGGTGGGAATCGTGGTCGACAATGCCATCGTGGTGGTGGAAAACGTCGAGCGTCATCTGGCCGATGGCAAGTCCCCACTGGAAGCGACCATCGTGACCATGCAGGAGATCGGTGGCGCGTTGATCGCCATTACCTTGGTGTTGTGCGCGGTGTTCATTCCGACGGCGTTCATTCCGGGCATCTCCGGTGAGTTCTTCCGCCAGTTCGGTATCACCATTGCGGTGGCGACGGCGATCTCGCTGTTCAACTCGGTGACCCTGTCTCCCGCGTTGGCGGCGATGATTCTGCGTCGCCATGAGCCCGAGGCGCACCACGCCGCCAAAACCGGTGTCAGGGGTTGGTTAAAACGTGGGGCCGATGGTTTTAATCGCGGGTTCCTGAAGCTGTCTTCACGCTATGCCGGCAGTGTCCGAGGGTTGGTAGCGCGGACCCCGTTGATGCTGGTGATCTACGCGGTGTTGATTGCGGCGACGGCTTATCTGCTGGTATCCACGCCCAAAGGTTTCATTCCGGTTCAGGATCGCGGCTATCTGGTGGTGATCGTGCAGTTGCCCGACGGAGCCTCGCTGGAACGGACCAACGAGATTTCCCAGCAGATCGAGGCCATTGCGCTGGAGGTGCCGGGTGTGGACCGGGTACCGACATTCTCTGGTTTCTCGATGGTGACCGGCACCAGCTCCTCAAACTCGGCCGGCTTGGCACCTGTGTTCCAGCCGTGGTCGATGCGTAAGGTGCACGGGTTGACGTCGGACAAAATCGCCGAGGACTTACGCGAACGCTTGAAAGCGGTCAGCGGTGCGACGGTCATTGTTGCCACGCCACCGCCCGTTCAGGGGTTGGGGAGCACGGGCGGTTTCTCCATGCGTTTGCAGGATACTGCCGGGCTGGGGACCGAAGCCTTGGCCAAGGCCACTGATAGCCTGATTGCTGCCGCCAACGCGACCGAAGGCATGACCGGTGTGTACTCGCCGTTCTCGGCCAGGACACCCCAAGTGTTTGTCGAGCTGGACCGCGAGCGCGCCGAGATGCTGGGGGTGCCAAGCAGCCAGATCAACCAGGCCATCGAAACGTACTTCGGCTCGTCCTATATCAACGACTTCAATCTCGTGGGGCGTACTTATCGAGTGACGGCGCAAGCAGATCTGCCCTACCGGGTCACACCGGAGGACCTCGCACGGGTGAAGGTGCGCAACGACGCCGGTCAAATGGTGCCGATTGCCAGCGTCACCCGATTGCATGAGTCATTGGGTGTGGATCGATTCCCGCGCTACAACCTGTTCCCTACGGCGGAAATCAACGGTGATACGTTGCCGGGCCTGGGTTCCGAGTTCGGGATCAAGACGATGGAACGACTGGCTAAAGAGACCCTGCCGGCCGGTATCACTTATCAGTGGACCGATTTGAGCTATCAGCAAACGACTGCCGGCAACATGGGCCTGTTGGTGTTCCCGCTGTGCGTGATCTTTGTCTACCTGGTGCTGGCGGCGCAGTACGGCAGCTGGAGTCTGCCATTGGCGATTCTGTTGATCGTGCCGATGTGTCTGTTGGCCGCGGCAGGAGGTGTACGCCTGATGGGGCTGGATATCAATATCCTGACGCAGATTGGCTTCATCGTGCTGGTGGGGTTGGCGGCGAAGAATGCGATTTTGATCGTCGAGGTCGCGCGCCAGCAAGAGCAGGAAGGGCAGGGCATCGTCGAGGCTGTGGTCGAAGCCTGTCGTCTGCGCTTGCGGCCGATCCTGATGACATCCCTGGCGTTCGTTCTTGGTGTATTGCCACTGGTGATGTCTGAAGGCGCAGGTTCGGAGATGCGTCAGGCAGTGGGCGCTGCGGTGTTCTTCGGGATGATCGGTGTGACCCTGTTCGGCCTGCTCTTCACGCCTGTGTTCTATGTGCTGATCCGGCGCCTGGCCGGTGGCGAGCGTCAGGCAACGATTCAACCCATCCATTCTGAACAGGGCGTGGCCCATGAATAACTCTCTTCGTCTATCAGGCCTGGCGCTGGGCGCCGCGTTACTGAGCGCCTGTGCTTCGCCGGTCATGCCTCCCACGTCCGAGGTGCCGGTCGACTCTTTCGTCAACGCGCAAACGGCACGGCCGGTCGGTGTTACGGACAATTGGTGGAAGCTCTATCAGGACCCGTTACTGGACCGTCTGGTGGAGCGCGCCCAAGGACAAAACCTTGACCTGCAAATTGCCTTGGCGCGGATCGATGCCGGGCGCGCACTGCGCAATATCACGGCGGCCTCTGGTAGCCCACAGGTCGACCTCGGGACCAGTGTGGCACGCCAGCGGATCTCGGCCGATCAGGCGGGGTTCACCGACTCGCTGATCACCGAGCCGACCTCACTCGGTATGAGCGCAGCCTGGGAAGTCGATCTCTTCGGCCGTATCCGCGAGGGTGTGCGGGCTGCGGACGCAGACCTTGACGCGACCGAAGAAGAGGCTCGAGGTGTGCGGGTGGCGTTGATCGCCGAGGTGGTTCAAGCCTATGCCGAGGCGCGCGGTCTGGAGGAGCGACTGGCGATCGTCAAGCAAAGTGCGGCCAGCCAGGCAGAGACCTTGCAACTGACAGAGCAGTTGTACGCAGCCGGAGACACGCCTGAAGCGGATGTACTGCGTGCACGTTCGCAATCGGATTCCACCGCCGCCCAGGTTCCGGCGTTGCAACTGAGCTGGCAACGTTCGCTGCATCGGTTGTCGGTGCTGCTGGCCCAGCCGACCGAGACGCTGTATCAGCAGTTCAAGGACAGTCCGGCGCAGGTTTCCACCGTGTCATTGTTGGACGCTGGAACCCCGGCTGACCTGCTGCGCCGTCGGCCCGATATTCGCGCTGCCGAAGCACGCTTGATAGCCGCCTATGCACGGGTCGGCGTCGCCAAGGCCGATCTGTTGCCGCGCTTGAGTCTGTCCGCGGCCTTGGGCTCGCTGATTGATGGAGTGAGTGCCGCCAATCTGGCCAGTTCCACGTTCTGGTTGGCGGGGTTGAATGCCAGCGTGCCGGTGCTGGATGGTGGTCGTCGACGCAATGTGGTCGACCTGCGTGACGCCGAGGCGCGGCAAGCCTTGCTGGCTTATCGACGCACTGTACTGACGGCGGTCTCGGAAGTGGAGTCGGCTCTGGCTGCCGGGCAACGCAATGCCGAACGTCAGACCTTTTTAGCGAGCGCGGCCAGTCAGGCCAGTTCGGCTGCCGCGCAAATTCAACGGGCCTGGCAGGCGGGGGAGACGCCGTTTCTTGATGTGCTGCAAGCGCAGCGGGTGCAACTGGCGGCGCAGAATGCGCTGTCCCAGATCAAGACTGCGCAGTGGCAAAATCAGGCAACGCTGGTGAACGCACTGGGCGGTTGACCTGGCTGTTGAACCTTGTAAAAAAGCCGTTGTAAGAGCGGGCTTGCTCGCGAAGGCGTCCGGGCATTCAACATCGATGTTGACTGACTTGTTGCCTTCGAGAGCAAACCCGCTCCAACAGGTTATACGGCTCAGATCTTGTCGATTGGCACGCCGTGGTTGTTCTTCCACATCAGCACGACAGCACTGGCGATAATGGCGACCACGATCAGGTAAATGTTGAACATCCAACCCATGTTTTCCGAGTACAGCCAGGTCGTCAGGTACGAGGCTGTACCACCGAACACCGCGACCCCGAGAGAAATACACACCCCGAACATGCGGGTGCGATAACGGGTTGGAATCTGTTCGGAGATCGACGCCGGTTTGCAGCCGGTGATGAAGGCTACCAACAGTAAACCGGCCGTCTGCGCCACCATCAAGGTCCATGGCTCACTGGAAATCAGACCCCACAGCGGGAACAGCGTGGCGGCAATGCCGAGCAAAGAGATCAGCGCCGAAATCTTGCGTCCCCACTGATCGGAGATCCAGCCGGAGATCGGCAAGAACACCAGGTAGATGACCTGTGCAATGCAGCTCATGGTGAACGCACTGCGCGGGTCCATGCCTTTGACGCTGATGGCGTAGATCGACGCTGACGTGACCCAGGTGTAGTAGGTCAACGTGGCGCCGGCTTCATAGAGAAACAGGCGAATGCCATGTTGAATGATTTTGCCGCGACTCCAGGCCGACTCGGGAGAGATCCCCGCGGTGCTTGGGCTGTGCTCGCTTTCCATCATGTTGCGCCGCAGCCACAAGGCGAAGACGGCCAACAGACCACCGGTGGCGAACGGGATGCGCCAGCCCCATTCCTGCATTTCGCTGACGGACAGCAGGGACGTCAGTAGCGCCATGTAGAACGTCGCCAGCAACGATCCGCAACCGACGGCGAGAAACACGGTACTTGACCAAAGACCCCGACGTTCTGGGGGGGCGATTTCAGCGATATAGGCATACGAAGTGGTGGTCTCGCCGCCGTGGGCAAAACCTTGCACCAATCTGGCCAGCAGCAGAAGTGCTGATGCCCAGCTGCCAATGGCGTCATACGAGGGAATGAACGCAATCAGCAGACTGGCGCCAGCCATCAGCAGCATGGTGCTGAGCAACACCAGGCGTCGTCCCAGTTTGTCGGCAATGATGCCAAAGAAAATGCCGCCAATGGGCCTTAATAGAAACCCTGCGGCAAATACGGCCAGCGTGTTGAGCAGGGCGGAGGTGGCGTTGCTTTTGTCGAAGAGTGCAGCGGCGATGTACACCGAAGCGACGGTATAGATCGTCCAGTCGAACCACTCCAGCAGGTTGCCGACGCCGGTGGCCATCAATGACTTTCTGCGCAAGGTGGTACGTGTGTTGGCCTGCCCGATCGAGTAGTCGGGCATGGTCTCGGTGATGTTATTCATTGTTGGCTCCGAGATGTTTCATGAACCACGGGATGTGGTGGGTGACGATGGGGTGCGAAAAAGCTCCTTGAAAAAAGCGGTCTCCAGGCAAACGAATTTTCAATGTGGGAGCGAGCCTGCTCGCACCCACAAGGGTTTCAGCGTCAGGTGTTGATGTGCGCCAGCGCCACTTCCTCGATCCCGGCAGCGTCGAGTTTGTAGTGCTCGTACAAGTGAGTCGGCGGGGCGATCAGGCTGTATTCGTCGTAGATGCCGTGACGCTTGAGCTTCACGCCCACGCCTTCGTCCGCCAGGACTTCGGCCACCGCGGCACCCAGACCGCCGAGCACGTTGTGCTCTTCGACGGTCATCATGCGTTTACTGCGAGCAGCGGCACGCAGGATGGCGTCACGGTCGATCGGTTTGATCGATGCCATGTCGATCACACCCACCGAACGGCCTTCAGCGTTCATCTTGCGGGCGGCCGTCAGTGCCGCATGCACGGTGATGCCGCAGGCGATGATGGTCAGCTCTTCACCTACGATGTGCTCGTGGGCCTTGCCAAATTCGAAGACAACGCCGTCCTCGTAAACAATCGGATCACGCCCACGGCCAATGCGGAAATACACCGGCTTGTCGTAAGTGGCGGAGGCTTTGATCGCGGCGACCAGTTGTGGACCGTCGGCCGGCGACACCACCGCCAGGTCGGCGATTGAGCGCATGGTGGCGATGTCTTCGGTGGCGTGGTGCGAGGTGCCATAGAAACCCAGGGAAATCCCGGTGTGGTGACCGATCAAGCGCACCGGTTGCGCGGAGTACGCGACGTCCATGCGGATCTGCTCGCAGCACAACAGCCCCAGGAACGAGGCAAAGGTCGCCACGAACGGCATGACGCCACAGGTGGCCAGCCCCGCGGCCGCGGTGACCATGTTCTGTTCCGAGATACCGAATTGCAGGTAACGCTCAGGGTACTGACTGGCGAACTTGTTGAGGCCGTTGGAGTACTGCAAGTCAGCCGAGCCTGCCATCACCGGGTAGCCGGCCTTGGTCAGTTCGATCAGCGCGTCGGACAGATAAGACAAACCCGGGTTGAGCGCGTTCAGGCCACGGTACTGCCAGGAATTGGGGGAAAGAGGGGCATTCATGTTCAGATCTCCATGGCTTCAATTTCAGCAATAGCGCGTTTGGCATCTTCCGGATCGAGGTAACCGAGGTGCCAGCCGGGTTCGGTCTCCATGTAGGAAACGCCTTTGCCTTTGACGGTTTTGGCGATGATGCAGACCGGCTTGTCGCGGGTTTCGTCGGCTTTGACACGGCGCAGGGTTTCGGTCACTTCTGCGATGTTGTGGCCGTCGATGACATGCACTTCCCAGCCGAACGCCCGCCATTTTTCGTCCAGCGGCTCGATACCGATCACGTCGTCGACAGAGCCGTCGAGCTGGAAGCCGTTACGGTCGACAATCGCGATCAGATGCTTGGCTTTGTGGTGGGCGGCGCTCATCGCGGCTTCCCAAACCTGGCCTTCCTGCATTTCGCCGTCTCCCAGCATGACGAACACGTCGTAGACTTCGCCGGTGAAGCGTTGGGCCAGGCACATGCCCAGGCCTCCGGAAAGGGCGTGACCGATGGAGCCGGAAGAGAAGTCGATGCCGGGCACTTTGCGCATGTCAGGGTGATCGCCCAAAGGGCTGCCCAGGCGGGTGTATTCATCGAGCCACTCCTTGGGGAACACGCCAAGGTCCGCAAGAATGGGAAACTGGCCCACGGCGGCGTGCCCTTTTCCCATCAGGAACCGGTCACGGCCCGGCCATTTTGGTTCTTCCGGGCGAATGGTCATCACGTCGTAGTACAGCGCGGAGAACAATTCGGCGGCGGAAAACACCGAGGTGTAGTGGCCGGTCTTGGCGATTTCAATCAGGCGGATCGTTTCAAGACGGACGAATTTCGCCCGGTCTTTGAGCTTGATAACGGTCTCGGCGGAAGGCACAAAATTGCTGGCTTTCCACTGCTCTAGCGTTTTGCGGGGCGTAGACATCTCTACCTCCAAATCACAGGCATGAATTTGTTGAAGTTGAATCTCAGTGGCGGGGTTTGAACTTCAACGGGGTGGTTGTGGGTTCAATTGTCGATGTTTCAGTGAGGGCTCAGTGGGTCAGCCCTTCCAGAGCGCGCATTGCCCCGATCAGTTCGTCGCACGTCAATGCGCCGCCCGATACCGAGACAAAGTTGCGGGCGTGAGGAGCTTTCAACGTAGGCTCGGCCACCTGTATCAGCACCGAGTTGTCGATAACCGGAACACCCAGTTCGGACAAGCTGCGTGGCAGGCCGATACGTTGATAGAAGCTCAACATATCGCCCATCAGTTCGGCGTCGCGGTCTTCCAGAACAAGTTGTACCAGCAAGCCATAGGCCACTTGAAAGCCGTGGACCTGCTGTTGTGCACCCGGGATTTTCGACAAGCCACGCGTCATTGCATGGGCGATGGACAAGCCACCGCTTTCGAACCCCAGGCCGCTCATCAACAGCACGGCTTCGATCAAGTGATCGAAAGCAACCGTCACTTCGCCGCTACCGGCCTGATCCAGTGCCGGTTCCGCGTATTGGCGGATGATGTGATAGCACTCGCGCGCCAACATCAGTCCCGAGAGCGCGGGACGTGCGCCAAACATGTTTACGCCACCGGACTTGTAGCACTGCTCGGCTTCGAACTTTTTGGTCAGCGCATCGGCAATTCCCGCAAGCAGGAACTGACGCGGTGCCTGGGCAATCAGCGAGGTGTCCACCAGCACATAGCGAGGGCTGACAAGCAGGTGACCGACTTCGCTCAGTTGATGATGAGCGTCGTAGACCACGTAGTTTTTTGAGGTGGGGGCATCGTTGGAGGCCACGGTTGGCATGGTGATCAGTGCGCGGCCGCAGGTGTGGGCGAGGGCTTTGCCGGCGTCGATGCACTTGCCTCCGCCGACAGCCAGGATCATGTCGAATTCAACCTCCGCAGCTGCCATTCTGAGATCGGCAATCCCGTCGGCAGTGATCTCGCCGTCGAAGGTGATGTAGTGCAAACCTACGTCGGATTGCGCGCAGGTGTCATCGAGTCGTTGCCGGATCAGGCCCAGTACGTAACTGTCGATAACCACTACGGCCTTGCGCCCGCAGTGCGCCAGGTAGGTACCCGCCTGAGCGAGTACTTCAGTGCCCTGGACGTAGCGACCGGGGGAACCGAAAACCAGATTCATACAGTACCTCTCACTTCACGGCTTATTGTTATTCGAGGCCCGGCGACAGGTTGCCGAGTTCACGATCTTGTTGTGATGCATGATATATCATGTTTTTAGTCGGTCAAGGGCTCATTCGACCAGATGACATCAGGCGATCGAATACCCGCCGTCTACCGGCAACGTCGTGCCCGTTACGTAGCGTGCGTTATCAGAGACCAGGAAGGCGATCACGTTGGCCACGTCTTCGGGGGCGCCCCAACTCTTCATCGGGATGCGCGCCATGATCCCTTCCGAGCGGACCGGGTCTTCGAACGCTTTACGCGACAGGTTGGTCAGAATCCAGCCCGGCGCCACGGCGTTGGCCCGCACGCCATCGGTTGCCCAAGCCACCGCCATGCAGCGGGTCAGTTCGGAAATGGCCGCTTTGCTCGACGCATAGGCCGGAGTTTTTGCCGAGCCGAAAATCCCCCACATCGAGGCGAAATTCACCACCGCACCGCGAGCGGCTTTCAGGCCGGGCAGGGCCGCGTTGGTGATGCGCAACACGGCCGTGAGATTGACGTCCATGACGCGACTGAAGCCCTCCAGCTCCCACTCGCGAGTGTGATCAATGATGCCGGCGGCGTTGACGATCGCATCGACTCGCTCGAACGGCGCGAAGAAGCCGTTCACTGCCGCATCGTTGGTCACGTCCAGTTCCTGATAATGAATGCCCTCAATGCGTTGCTCGGGTTCGCCGAGCCCTACGGTGAACACTTCATAGCCGTCAGCGTGCAGGCGTTGCGCAGTGGCGAGGCCGATGCCGGAGCCGCCGCCGGTGACGATTGCAGTCTGTTTCATGGTCTTTCCTTATGCAGAGGAGGAGGGCGTGTCAGACGCCCGATTTGGAAAATAGAAACTCGGCCAGCAGATCGATCTGGCCGGTGATCATGTGCGCGCCTTTATGGATGATGCAGCCACGCTCGGCAGCGGTCCTGAGTAGCGGCGTGATGTCCGGGTTCATCACCACTTCACCGACCACCGTGCCGGGCGCGAGTGTCTCGACGGGTAGCGGCAACGGGTCCTGAGCTTTAAGGCCCAATGCAGTGCCATTGATCACTACATCGAAACCGGTCGCGTCGGCCGGACCGGCATTGACTCTCCGATCAGGGAAAATCCGCCGCAGTTCGCGGGCCAGTTCTTCAGCCTTGGCCGGTGTGCGGTTGCTGATCACCAATTCCTGAATGTCTTCGGCGAGCAACGCATGGGCGATCCCGGTAGCGGCGCCACCTGCGCCCAGCAACAGAACACGTTTTTTGCTCAGGTCATGGCCTTGCTTTTTCAGACCGCCAACGAAGCCGTCGCCATCGAACATGCGCCCGCTGAAGCGACCGTCGGGCAGTCGCTTGGCGACATTGCAGACCTTCAACAGACTGGCGGTACCTCTAAGTTCATCGCACAACTTCGCCACCTCCAGCTTGTGCGGAACGGTGACAATCACCCCCGCCAGGTTTTCTATGCCGCGCAATCCTTCCCACGCCGTGGCCAAATTGGCCGGTGACACTTCCCAAGGCACCAGCACCCCGTCATAGCCAAGCCGCTCCAGCAGCGGGTTGAAAAACTCGGGGGTTCGCAGGTGTTTGGCGGGGTAGGTGAGGTGCACCACTACTTGGGTTTTGCCGCTGATAGGCATAACGAAATTCCTCTTTTACGAATGGGCGGCGGAGGCTGGCAATGCCGAACGTCCAAGGATCATGTCTGCAGCTTTTTCACCGATCATGATCGAGGGCGCATTGGTATTGCCGGAGATCAGGTTGGGCATGATCGAGGCGTCGACGACGCGCAGATTGCGCAGGCCTCGAACGCGCAGTTCGGGGTCGACCACCGCCATTTCGTCGTCACCCATCTTGCAGGTGCCTACCGGGTGGTAAACCGTCTTGGCACGCTGGCCGATGTAACTCAACAGCGCCTCATCGCTGCGCACGCTTAGTCCTGGAAACACCTCTTCGCCGGTGTATTTGCGCATAGCCGGTTGCGCGAGAATTTCCCGGGACAGGTTCAACCCTTTGATCGCGACTCGACGATCTTCCGGGTGGGCGAAATAGCGTGGATCAATGCGGGGCGGGGTCTCGGCCTTGCTGTCGCTCAGGCGGATTTCGCCGCGGCTCTTGGGGCGTAACACGCAGGTGTTGATGGTTGCGCCAGGCTGTTTGATGGTGTCCTGGTCAAGGTCGAAAAACACGATAGGCACGAAGTGCATCTGTGCATTGGGCCGCTCCTGTGCGTTATCGGTGTTGACGAATGCGCAGGCCTCGGTAACGTTCGAGCTGACAGGACCGCTGCCAAATATCAAGTACTGCAGGCCGTTCTTGACCGTATTGAAGGCATTGTCCTGGCCGTAGTAACCGTACTTGCCGTGGCAGTAGGCGATGGTGCCGACTTCCGCGTGGTCTTGCAGGTTTTGCCCCACACCGGGCAATTCATGCAGCAACGGAATGCCATGACGCTGAAGTTCTTCACCGCGTCCGATACCGGACAGCATCAACAGCTTTGGTGACTGAATAGCGCCAGCGCTGAGGATCACTTCTTTACTGGCGCGCACCTGTACCCGTTGACCTTTGTGGGTGTACTCGACTCCAACGGCCTGATCACCTTCGATCAGGACTCTTTGCACCGTGGCGTCTGTAACGACCGTCAGGCGATCGGATTTTTCCGCTGTCCGCAGGTAGGCCACGGCCGCGCTGCAACGACGATTGTTGCGCGCGGTGATCTGATTGAAGCCGACGCCGTTCTGACGTTCGCCATTGAAGTCCGCAGTAAAGGGAATGCCGGATTGCTGCGCGGCCCGCACGAACCCACGGGACAGTTCGCACACCTGCTGAAGGTCAGAGACACCCAGCGGCCCACCAGTGGCGTGGTAGCCATTGTCGAATCGTTCATTGTCCTCGGCACGTTTGAAGTACGGCAGCACTTCGCGAAACGCCCAGCCATTACAGCCTGCACGGGCCCAATCGTCGTAATCCTCGTGCTGGCCACGGATATAGATCAGTGCATTCACCGAACTTCCACCGCCCAGCACTCGGCCCTGAGGAAGAATGCGCTTGCGTCCGTCCATGGCCGTTTGTGGTTGGGTTTCATGGCGAGAGAGCAGTGGACTCGACAGCAACCGGGTGAAGCCGGCGGGAATGTGGATCAGTGGATGGGTATCGCGCGGACCGGCCTCAATCAGCAGAACGGAGGCCCCGGCTTCGATCAGGCGACCTGTTAACGCGCAGCCTGCCGAGCCACCTCCAACCACAACATAGTCGTGCATGCCTTCCTCCAAATGGTGCTGTTCTTGTTTTCATGCATCATATATCTTCGTGCCCCCCAAGCGTCAATCCCGGTTTTGCGTGCCGTGGTTTTCGCAAAAAAAGCTGTTGGTAGTCGAAAATTAAATATGATATATCATCCATCCGCCGAGGGATGAGTCTCTCGCAAACGTCCTCAAAGCAATAAAAAAACGCCTCCACGACGGGGCCAGGATGATGACCATGACCCAAATGTTTGCTGCACCCGGCCGCTACATCCAGGGCTACAAAGAACTCGATCGACTGCACAGGCATGTGGCCTGGTTCGGTCGACGGTTTCTGGTGATCACCACTCAGGGGCGCCTCGACAGTCTGAAACAGATACTCGGTGCCAGTTTCGACGCCGAGCACACTCAACTGCACTATGGGATTTTTGCCGGTGAGGTGACCCGCGAAGAAATCCAGCGGCTTACCGCGAGCATCAACGCCCTTGAATGCGACGGGGTGATCGGGGTGGGTGGCGGCAAGGTGCTGGACGCCGCGAAGGCCGTGGCCAACCAGGCCAGGGTGCCGCTATGCATCGTGCCCACCATTGTCTCCAACGACGCCCCCACCAGTTCCCTCTCGGTGCTGTACACCGAAGCTGGCGCGTTTGACGACGTCCTTTTCTATGAGCGCAGCCCGGATGTGGTGGTGGTCGATACCTGGATCATCGCCCAGGCCCCGGTGCGTCTGCTGGTGGCTGGAATGGGCGATGCACTGTCGACGTATTTCGAAGCACGCACCTGTGTCGAGTCAGACCGGGATAATTTTCTCGGTAACGCCGGTGTCGGGATGAAGGCGGGCGGCGGCGGTGCCAAGTCGACGCTGACCTCAATGGCCATCGCTGAGCTGTGTTATCGGGTACTGCTGGAGGATGGCCTGCAAGCCAGGCGCGCCGCGGAAAACCAATGCGTGACCAAAGCCTTCAACCGCGTGGTCGAAGCCAATGCGCTGATGAGTGGCATCGGCTTTGAGAGCAACGGCGTGGCGACAGCCCATGCGGTGTATTGCGGATTCAGCGAACTGGGGGTTCGGGCGACGATGTACCACGGTGAATACGTAGCCTTTGGTGTTCTGGTGATGTTGGTGCTTGAAGGCAAATCCAGCCGCGAACTGGATACCGTGTTGCGGTTCTGCCTGAGCATCGGCTTGCCGGTCACCTTCGAAGACCTCGGGCTGGCCGACATCACCGCGCAAGAGCTCGACTGTGTGGCGCGCACCGCCGCCGACCCTGACCAGACCAGCAAAGTTGAACCGTTCGAAGTCACTTTCGATGAAATGAAAGCGGCACTGATCGCTGCAAGTGATTTGGGCGAACTCTATAAAAAAGGCGGGTCACTGCTGGTCGGTTGAAACCGTTGGCAGCGCACTTTCCACAATCAAAAGGTGATCTGATGAAAGCATTTCAGGCAAGTCTGCCGCTAACCCTGGATTTCGAAGTCGGGGCGGTCAAGCGCATGGGTGAAAAGGTCGTGCCATTCGGCAAGAAGGTCTTTTTGATGGTTGATCCGTTTCTTCAGGGCAGTGATCTGGTAGCGCAGATTACCGGTAGCTTTGCTGAGCGCGGCATTGAGTTTGTCGAGTTCTACGACATCGTGCCCAACCCTCGGCATACCACGATCGATCGTGCGGTCGAGCTTGTTCGCAACGCCGGTTGCGATGTGGTCGTCGCGGTCGGGGGCGGCAGTGCCATCGACTCGGCCAAAGCCGTGGCTTTCGTTGCCGTGCACGGTGGTTCCTGCTGGGACTACACCGAGCGGCTGGGTGAGACGGTCACTCGACCACAAAGCCGTGGGTTGCCATTACTGGTCGTGCCCACAACCTCCGGGACCGGGACTGAAGCCACGCCTTTTGCGGTGATCAACAATCCTGAACTGGGCCTGAAGTGCGCCATCGTCAACCCGTTCATTTACCCCGACGTGGCCTTGATCGATCCGCAGATTCTGGTTTCTAAGCCGCCGAAACTGACCGCATTGACCGCTGTCGACACCTTCTGCCACGCGTTGGAGGCTTACATCAGCATTCACTGCACGCCGTGGGTGGAAATGGTCGCCCTGGAGTCGATTCGGTTGTTCGCGGCCAATGCCCGACGTTGCGTCGAGCATGGCGATGACCTTGAAGCGCGTGCGCAAATGGCCTTTGCCTCGACCTTGGGCGGCATGGCCATTGCCAGTGCCGGCGTTACGGTATCCCACGCTCTTGGCCAACCGTTGGGAGCGATGACCGACGCGCCTCACGGTGGCACGGTCGCGGCCAGTACGCCGTACGTGATTGGCTGGACGCTGCCGGTATGTGCCGACAAGTTCGCGCGCGTGGCCGGGATTCTTGATCCGTCGACGCTGGGCCTTTCCGAGATTGAACGCGCCGAGTGCCTTCCCGACGTCCTGAAAAAACTGTTCGCCACCTTGGGCGTCACTGACACCTTCAGCAGCTACGGTTTGCGCCCGGAGCAGATCGATGAGTTTGCACAAACCGTATGGACCAGTTTCAACCAGGACCTGGCCTGTCATCCGAAGAAGATCAACAGCAAAGAGGAGGTCGCCGACATCGTGAAAATGTGTTTCTAACCGAAGTGTCTGTCACGCCGTTTTGAAGAACGTTGTTCGACCGATCCGTTAGTTGGGTCGGCGGGATTTTGCATGCTCGAAAAACACTAAGACCAACAATAAAAATAGTTTCGGGAACAATAATAATGACCAACAAAACGATGATTGCCGTCGGGCTTTTCAGCGCCTGGGTATTGCCTGGTGCCCAAGCAGCCAGTGACTCGCCGAATAATTTTCTGCTGGGTGACTGGAACGGTGAGCGCACGCGCCTGCATGAGCAGGGTGTGGATTTCCAGCTGACTTATGTTAACGAACTGGCCTACAACACTCAGGGGGGTGAGGATCATAAAGGGTCTTACAGCGATCAGTTGATGGTTGACACCCGTTTCGATTTGCAGAAGCTCTTTGGCTGGCAGGGCGCGAGTTTTCGTATGACCTTCAGCAATCGTAACGGTGAAAGTCTGACGGCCGAGGCCGGGACCAACACCTTGCTGGCCGCCCAGGAAATCTACGGCTACGGCAGCGTCACCCGTCTGGTGCAGTTCTATTACCAGCAGGCGTTATTGGATGATCGACTGGTGGTGAAACTCGGTCGCTTGCCGATGAGTGGCGATGTCTTTCCGTTTTCCTGCAAGTTTCAAAACCTGACCTTCTGCGGCACGGTGCCCGGTTACATCACGCCGAACTGGTTCACTTGGCCCGTCAGCCAATGGGGCGCGGTTGTGGCGGGGAAACTGACTGATGAGTTGTCCCTCAACGCGTCGCTGTATCAGGTCAATCCACGCTTTACCGAAAACGCCCAGGGCCTGAACTTCGGCAGTCTCTCGGGCACCACCGGGTATCTGGCCGTCGGCGAATTGGCCTGGACGCCGACGCTCAACGGTCTGCCTGGCAGCTACCGGGCAGGCATATGGCGAAATACCGGTGATTTCAACGATGTCTATCGTGACGTCAATGATCAGCCCATCGGTCTGACCGGCAATGCGCCCGATCAGCACGATCAAGCCAGCGGCTACTACGCCATGGCCGAACAGCGGGTTTATCAGGACCCGAGCAACAGCGCCCGTGGCCTGACCCTGTTCGCCAACTTCATTCAATCGGACCGCGATGTTTCCTACGTGGAAAAGGTCTGGCATGCCGGTGCGTTTATCAGCGGTCCTTTTGCCGGGCGGCCACAGGATGAAATCGGTGTGGCGATCGGGAGGCTTGAAGTGAATGAAAAATCCGCGAAGCGTATCCGCCAGGCAAATGGCTACACCTCAGCGGCACCGGACACTGAATACCCAATGGAGTTGTACTACGGCGTCAGCGTGACTCCGGCCCTGACCCTGCGACCTAACGTGCAATACGTCGTCAATCCTGGCGGGCTGAGTGGGGACAAAAGCGTGGTGGTGTTCGGGCTGAAAACCGAGGTCAGTTTCTAAAGGATTACGCGATTTATCGAACAGAACTTGTGAAGAAAACACCTCGATTCAGGGCATTCCTTCGCTTGCGATTTTTATAATGCATGATATATCGTCGTTGGGCGCCTACGCCTAAAACCAAAAACAGGAGACGCAACAGCATGAACACTCTCGTTGATATCGCGGCGGTCCAGCAGCGTGTCGCCGCCCTGAACCTGCCAGGGCAAGCCTTCATCAATGGCCATTTTGTAGACGCCCTGAGTGGAGAAACTTTTGCCAATATTTCCCCGCGCAACGGTCAGGTGCTGAATTACGTCGCGTCCTGCCAGGCCGAAGACGTCGACGTCGCCGTGAAGATCGCCCGCCAGGCGTTCGATAGCGGCGTGTGGTCGCAACTGGCACCCAAGGAGCGCAAAAAAATCATGCTGCGTTTTGCGGCGTTGTTCGAGCAGCACATGACCGAACTGGCATTGCTCGAGACGTTGGACATGGGCAAACCCGTGTCCGAAAGCGCCGGTTTCGATGTACATGCGGTGCTCGAATGCCTGCAGTGGTACGCCGAATGCTGCGACAAGGTCTACGACGAAATCGCCCCATCGGGACCGGGCGCGCTGGGCATGATTACCCGAGAAGCTATTGGCGTGGTCGCTGCCGTGACCCCGTGGAATTTCCCGATGCTGATGGCGATGTGGAAAGTTGCCCCGGCCCTGGCAATGGGTAACTCGGTAATCCTCAAACCGGCCGAACAATCGCCGTTGACTGCACTGCGTATCGCCGAACTGGCCGCGCAGGCGGGCATTCCACCGGGGGTGTTCAACGTGCTGCCGGGGTTCGGTCCTACCGCTGGCCGTGCCCTGGGCCTGCACATGGATGTCGATACGCTTGTGTTCACCGGCTCCGGTGAAGTCGGCAAATTGTTCCTGCAGTACTCCGGTCAGTCGAACATGAAACGGGTTTGGCTGGAGTGTGGGGGCAAGACCCCGAACATCATTCTCAATGACTGTCGTGACCTGGAAAAAGCCGCCACCACCGCTGCCAGATCCATGTTTTTCAACCAGGGAGAAGTGTGTGTGGCGCCTTCGCGTCTGATTGTCGAGCAAGGCATTCGCAACGAGTTTGTTGCCGAAGTCTTGAAGGTGGCGCGGACCATCGCCGTCGGCGACCCACTTGACCCGGCCACGCAGTTGGGTGCCATGGTCGATAAGGTGCAGATGGATCGCGTGCTCGGTTACATCAAGAAGGGCTCGGAAGAGGGCGCCCGCATCATCCTCGGAGGTGAACGTGCCAGCGGCGCCTTGGCCGATGGCTTCTTCATCCCGCCGACGATCTTCGACAATGTCACTAACGACATGACCATCGCCCGGGAAGAAATATTCGGGCCAGTGCTGTCGGTGATCAACGCCAAGGATCACCTGGACGCCGTGCGCATCGCCAATGATTCACCCTATGGCCTAGCCGCCAGTCTCTGGACCAGCGACCTGTCCCGTGCCCACTCGATCATCCGCTCGCTGCGCGCCGGCAGCGTCTGGGTCAACTGCTTCGACGGTGGCGATATCACCATGCCGTTTGGCGGGTACAAGCAATCGGGCAACGGGCGCGACCGCTCGCTGCACGCACTGGACAAGTACTCGGAACTCAAATCGGCCTGGATCGATTTGCAGGCCTGAGCCTTCAACGAGAAACCGGTGCTGTTCGAAACAAACAGCACCTGCATCACCGATCAAAATCAGCGCACTGGAGAATAATAATTATGAAGCTGTCAGCTGTTCGCTCGATCACCACATTGGCCCTAGCGAGCCTCATCGGCACCCACGCCTGGGCGGCTCCCAAGCATGAAATCTACAGTTTGATGCCCAATACCGCATTGTCGGGCGTGATTGATCCTGACATGCCGGATCGCACCTCGATCAACAAAGCCTTGCCACTGAAAAAGAAGGGCGAGCGCTTGCGTATCGGCTGGACTGAAATCACCCTCGGCAACCCCTGGTTTGTCTCGATGATCGACGACTCGAAAACCATCGCGAAGAAGTACAACTACGATATTGAGCTGCAAGTGGCTGACAGCGATGTCGCCAAGCAGAGTGCCCAGGTCGATAACTTCATTACCCTGGGCGTCGATCTGATCGTGATCGATCCTACCGATGTCCTCGGTTCTGTGTCGGATGTCGAGCGGGCAGTGGCCGCCGGCATTCCGGTGATCACCGTCGGCACCGCGCCGGACGCCCGCGCGCCGGTGATCACCACCAGCACCGGCAATCCGTACGGCAGTGGATTCGAGGCAGGGCGTTACGTTGCGGCCAAGACCGATCCGGCCAAGGTGATCAACGCCGCCATGGTCATTGGGGTGATGGGTAACTCGACCTCCGAAAGCCGACTCAACGGCATGATCTCCGGGATCGTTTATGCGCGCTCGCAAGAGCGGAAGCTGGGCCTTTCCAAAGAGGACGCAATGCTCAAGGGCTTCAAGCTGTTCCAGCAGGTCAAGGCCAAGGGCAGCTTCAGCTGGCCGGAAGGTGGCTTCAACGTACTCGCCTGGGGTCGTGGTGACTGGACCGAAGAGGGTGGTCTGGCGGCCACGGAAGACATCCTTTCGTCCCAGGGTGACAAACTCAATCTGGTCTTGGCAGAGAACGACTTCATTGCCATTGGCGCGATCAATGCCCTGGAAAATGCCGGTAAGAAAAACAGCGTCATGGTCGCTTCCGCCGCTGGCAGCTTTCGCGTGGCGCTGGACTTGATCAAGCAAGGCAAGTTGCTGGTAAGTGCCACCAACAGCGGTTCGGAAACCGGTGTGGCCGCCATCGAGTTGATCCACCAGATTCTCGACAAGGGACTGGATGCCAACAACCTGCCGTTAGCGTCGTACTTCCCGGTCACGCTGATCACACCGGACAACGTCGACACCTACATCAAGGCCGACAGCTTGCCGCCATCCACCGAAACCGTCCCGCCGTTCCGCTCCATCGAGCAGATCAAAACCGCGATGAAGTAATTTCGCACGATTGAACCGGCCTGTGGCTGCTGTGTTTGACGGCGGCCACAGTTCGAATGGCGACAGTTTATAGACGGTGAACACAATGAACGCGATGCACAAACCTGCCGTAGAGATGCTCGACATCTCGAAAAAATTCGGAGGTATCAGTGCCCTGAACAGCGCGAATTTTTCGGCCCGTGCGGGGGAAATCCACGCACTGATGGGCGAGAACGGCGCCGGCAAATCAACCTTGATGAAGATCCTTTCCGGGGCCTACGTGCGCGATGCCGGTGGGGTCAGCCTGAACGGCGAGAAAGTCGATATTCGCAAACCCGGTGATGCGCTCAAGCTGGGTATTTCGATTATCTACCAGGAGTTTGCCCTGGCCCCGCATTTATCGGTGGCCGAGAACATCTGCATCGACGATCTGGGCAAGAGCAAGGGATTTGTCCAGTGGGCCGCAATGCGCAAAAAAGCCCGGGCGATTCTCGATGAACTGGGTTTCAGCGATATCGATGTGCGCCAACCGGTTGGCAGTTTGCCGGTGGCGTACCAGCAAGCGGTGGAGATCTGCAAGGCACTGTCGCGTAACTCGTCGGTACTGGTATTCGATGAGCCGACGGCAGTGCTCACCTCCCATGAGGCCGAGAAGCTGTTCAAAATCCTCGATGAATTGCGCCGCAAAGGCGCGTGCATCGTTTACGTCTCGCACCGCATGGATGAAATCTTCCGGATCTGCGATCGCGCCACGGTGCTCAAGGACGGCAAGACGGTCGGCACACTGGAACTGGCTGACATTACCGAGCGTGGCTTGATCGAGATGATGATCGGTCGCGAGCTGAGTGACCTGTTCCCGCCGCGCAAATCACAGATCGGCGAGGTGTTACTAAAGGTCGAGCACCTGTGCGCGGGACGTCTGGTACGCGATGTGAGCTTTGAGGTACGGGCGGGTGAAGTCCTCGGCTTTTGTGGGCTGGTCGGTGCCGGACGGACCGAAACCATGCGCGCGATTTTCGGGGCTGATCGGAAAACCTCCGGCGCGCTGCACCTCGATGGCCGGGAGATCCACAACCGGACACCACGGGAAGCCATTACCAATGGCATCGGCCTGTTGCCCGAAGATCGCAAGCAACAAGGCGTGCTGCTGGAGATGTCGATAAGGGTCAACGGTGCGCTGCGACCTGACAGCCCCTATACCGGGCGCATGGGCTGGATTGCCAGTGGCCGGGAGACCCAGGGTATCGAAGCCTTGCGCCAGCAACTGGCGGTCAAGACGCATTCGATCGAGCAGTTGGTCGGTGACCTGTCAGGGGGTAATCAACAAAAAGTCGCCCTGATGAAGTGGGTCGATGCGGGCTGTCGCGTGCTGATTCTCGACGAGCCTACCCGTGGCGTGGATGTGGGCGCGAAAACGGAAATCTACCGGGTCATCAATGCCCTCGCTGAACAGGGCGTGGCGATCATCCTGGTCTCTTCGGAAATGATTGAAATCATCGGCATGTGTGATCGCGTGCTGGTGATGCGAGAAGGCGCGATCGCTGGTGAACTGGTGGGCGAGCGCATTAAAGAACAAGAAATGATTTGCCTGGCGATGGGAGTCGAGCACCATGAGTAACCCTAATTCCAAGCTGGCCACGGCCGAGCTTTTGCAGGAAAACAATCATGCTCGAGAAAGCCGGGCAGGCCGTCGTTCGTTACAGCGTCTGTTCCTGGAGCACAACGCGCTGGTGATGCTGGTGGTACTTGCCGTCGTCGCCAGCGTGCTCTCGGCGGACTTCTTCACGTATCAGAACCTCGGCAACCTGTTGCGCCAATTGACGCCGTTGTTGCTGGTCAGCATCGGCATGTTGATTGTGATCCTGACAGCGGGCATCGATTTGTCCGTTGCCTCGGTCGCTGCCGTGGGTGGAATCGTGGTTGCGATGACCCTCAATGTGCTTCCGGTTGAAGGTGGTTTCGGGTTGCTGCTGGCTGTGGCGATTGCGGTGGCGGCCGGTGTCCTGATGGGACTGGTGACAGGCACCTTTATCGCGTACTTCCGCATGGCACCTTTTATCGCGACCCTGGCCATGATGACGGTCGCCCGCGGCCTGGCATTCATCCTGTCCAACGGCCAGCCACAACGGCTGGACGACAGGCTGGTCAGCGCTCAACTGTTGCGTGATTTCGGTCGCTTGGCCGATGGCGTGCTGGGTATCCCGTGGCCTGTGTGGCTGGCGGGGTTGGTGACCGTGGTCTTTGCCTTGATCCTTCGCTACAACGCTTATGGCCGCTTGACCATTGCCAGCGGTAGCAATGAAACCGCCGTGCGCCTGGCGGGTATTCCGGTGGAGCGCTACAAACTGGCCGCCTATGGTATTTGCGGCGGCCTGGCAGCATTGGCCGGGGTGGTGATTGCTTCGCGCTCAGGTGTAGCCACGCCCAGCGCCGGCATCGCCCTGGAACTGGATGCCATTGCCGCTTGCGTGATCGGAGGAGCACTGCTTTCCGGTGGCAAAGGCACCGTTTTCTACACTGTCGTGGGTGTGCTGGTGTTGGGTTTGATCGGCAACATCATGAACTTGCTGAGTGTGCCGGCCTATCCACAACAGATCATCAAAGGCGCGATTATCGTCATCGCAGTGTTGTTGCAAGGCGTCGGGCGGCGCGATGCGCGTATATAAGCGAGTCATCAGCCGGAGTGGCAGGCGTAATTTGATGATGTATGATGCGTTTTCGACGATTCAGGTCGGCAGATTCACAAGTCTGTCGCCCGACGCACAGTAATCGACCATGGAGACCGAGTAACAGTGACCGTGCATAAGCCCATTGATAAAGGCAACTTGAGCGAACGGGTGTATTCCATCATCCGCACCGCGTTGATGGACGGGCAATATCAACCCGGCGACCGATTGCGTATCAGCACACTGGCCGAAGAGTTCGGTGTTTCGATCACTCCCGTGCGGGAAGCTATTTTCCGCCTGGTCAGTGACCATGCGCTAGACATGAAAGCCGCGACTTCGATTTATGTGCCGGAGCTGACGGTCAGCCAGTTGCGTGAGATCCAGCTGATCCGCCATTTGCTGGAAGGCGAGGCGGCCGGCGTGGCGGCGCAGCGAATCACCCGACCTGAACTGGAGAAACTCGAAGCCATTCAGGATGCGTTCCAGAAAGCTGTAACGGTCGATTACAAACAAGCCGCGTTGCTCAACCGGGAGTTTCACTTCGGGTTGATCTCTGCGGCACGCATGCCCGTGGTGTCGAAAACACTCGAAAATATGTGGGTTATCATGGGCCCGCTGCTGAGCCGGTTTCACGCCGAGGTCCCCAAGCGGGAGCTGGCCAGTGCCAAACACAAGCATTTCGAAGTACTGGAAGGTTTGCGCACCCGGGATTCGACCAAGGCCAAAGACGCGCTGCAAGCGGACATCGCTTGGGGTGAGCTGATGATCGATTGGTTGGAGAAAAAGGAAAATCTCGCGGAGGTATAACCAGAGCGCCTCCGTTCGGTCATGCTGATCTGTCGCCCGAGTGCTCCCTAAAAGAGCCTCGGGCGATTTCTTTTACGGCTGTCTGGAAGGCGTGACGCCTGAGTCATTCAACAGGGCAATCCATTTTCCACCTTCGCCACCTTGCTTGAGAGCCAGCAGGGCTTCAGGAAGGTTACGAAAATCAAAGATTCGACGTTCAGGTAGTGTCAGGCGACCGCCCAGCATGCTTTCGAGAAGGTGTTCGCCAGCGTCTCGAAGCCGTTGTCGATCGCTCAGGCTTGCGTAGGAATGGAAGCTGTTGAGCGCAACCTCATGCAGGGAAATCGCGGTGCTGAAGGCCGGCAACGGTGCGGTTTCCTGCCGATCCTGAATACACACCAGATGACCGTTGTAACCCAGCAGAGGTGCCAAGGCCGCTGCATGCGTGCCACTGACAGTATCGAAAACCACCTTGAGGCGGCGCTCACCCAGGCTGGCTTGAAGGTTTTTCTGCCAGTTGCGGTCCTGGTAGTCGAATACGCCAACGGCACCCAGCGCTTTCAAGTTCGCATGATGCTTTGTGCCCGCAGTGGCCCACACTCGGCAACCACGTTGCACTGCCAGTTGTACCAATAGCAGGCCCACCGCGCCCCCTGCACCGACCACCAACATGTCACTCGGCTCGCTAACCGGAATCTTGTCCAATGCTTGCCAGGCTGTCAGGCCGGGGCAGGGGAATGACGCGGCGATGGCGTCATCTAGCGCGGCCGGCACCGTCATTACGGTCGACCAATCGAGCAAACAGAACTCGGCAAAACTGCCATCGCGCTCCAGTGACTGGTGATACGCCACGCGAGTCCCCGGTTTGATTGGCACTCCGGCACCGCAGGCAACCACTACGCCCATGCCATCCACGCCGGGCACGTGGCCGGTGTTCCAGGCAGGGTGACCCCATTCGATGATTTTCCAGTCCACCGGGTTGAGCGCCAGCGCTCGGTTGGCAATCAGAACCTCACCTGGGCCAGGTTGCACAAGGGGTTTGCGGATCTGTTGTAATCCGTCGATACCTTGACCAGCGGTCCAGGACCAGGCGGCGAAATCAGCTTGCATCGGGAGTCCTCATGAATGGCCGGATTGAAACTATTTCAATCCGGCAACAGGCTTCGGTTGGCACGACTTACGGTCGTAAGTATCCCCTCAGCCATCCATGGGGAGAACGTTGATTTAAGCAAAGGTGTTGTGAACATGAATCGTCAATTGATTCGATGTACTTCCAGGTACCACAGATTATTCATGCTTGACCGCGTCATGGGTCAGTTGGCAGTCGTGCTCCGCTGATAAGCCAAGATCGCCGCCGCGAGATCCTCTACTGACGCGCCAACCGACTTGAACATCGTCATGGCCTGGGCCGGTTCCTTGAGGGCGGAGCGGCCGGCATGTTTTTCAGCGCACAGTTCGCTGAACTCGGCGATGACATCGGCTTCGGTGGCCAACGTCGCGCAGCTAATGATGTCGGCGACCGCCGCGGCAGTGGGCTGTGGCGTCTCACCCACGAGCCGGCCAGTACATGATTTTGGCAGCGATCAATGACGTCTAGGCTGACCCCCAAGGCCTGCATCATGGATCGCGCCCGTATGGCGCAGGTCATGCGGTGTCCAGTCGCCGTTTTGGCCGTCGGCGGCACCAGCGTATCGTCGTGACGCCGTCGTGACAGGGCTTTGCGGGCCGGGATCAGGGGGGAGATGTCGACCAGTTCCGTCGGGGCACCCTCGACCAATAAGGCCCGCCAAGGTTGGCGCTTTCTGGTCCAACTGAACATCTGGGGGAGGTCGGCAAAGAAGCTGATCGCTTGCCGGTGAGCGCCACGGCTGACGACGGTGCGGATCAGTGCCCGAACATCGTGTTCGGAAACATTGTTCACCGCTGTCTTGCCGAGTGCTGGCAAAAGGACCTTGTTAAAGCGCAGCCCGCACCCGACATTTCGGCTTGCTGTTCATGGGCGTGATGGGCGTCTTGCGCAATCTCCCAGGCTGGCTGTTTCGACGTCACTGACAAGGTATAGGTATACCCGGCCCAGGCCACAAACATGGCGAGAACAAGCGCGATTACCACCGTCGTTGTCAGTGTTCTGCTGAACATGGCATTCCGGTTTCAATTCGTTTTATAGGGCTTTCCCGCGTTTGACCAGATCCCCCTAGGGGGGATAGGATGCCGGCGTAATTTATTGAGGCCTGAGGCTCAAGTCATGAGTGAGCACGATCACGAACACAACCATCCCCACACTCACCAAAGTCATGAGGCGATCATCAAACGCCTCAAACGGGCGGACGGCCATTTACGCGGCATCATCACCATGATCGAAGAGGGTCGTCAGTGCGTGGACATCGCCCAGCAGCTGCATGCAGTTGAAAAAGCGGTATGCCAAGCCAAGCGCACACTCATTCAGGATCACATCGATCACTGCCTGGAGGACACCGTCTCGGCATTGAACAATGGCGAGCGCGCGCCACTGGAAGCCTTCAAGCAAATCACCAAGTACCTCTAGGTCTGACATGCCCAACTTTGCTGAACTCTTGCAACAGGGCGGTTCACACGCCTGGCTGTATTTCCCGAGCGCCATCCTGCTCGGTGCTTTGCATGGCCTGGAACCGGGCCATTCAAAAACCATGATGGCGGCCTTCATCGTCGCCATCCGGGGCTCGGTCAAACAGGCCGTCTTATTGGGTTTGGCCGCGACGCTGTCGCACACCGCAGTGGTGTGGTTGGTCGCCATCGGTGGCATGTACCTGGGCAAAGGCCTGGATGCTCAAACCACTGAGCCTTACTTCCAGCTTGCGTCTTCCGCGCTGATCATTGTGATTGCATTTTGGATGCTGTGGCGTACCTGGCGTGGCGAGCAGATGTTCAAGTTCGAGCAAGAGGATGATCACCATCACGGCGAGCATGACCATGGTCATCACGATGAAACCCATCGCATCGATACCGGCCATGGCCGCATCGAACTGTCGATCTTTGAAGAGGGCATGCCACCGCACTGGCGCTTGAAGGCATTGACCGGGCATGCGTGGCTTGCTTCAGACGTTCGTCTGACCACTACCCGTCCAGACGGCAGCACTCAAACGTTTTCATTCGTCGAGCGTGAAGGTTTCCTGGAGTCGGCGGTCGATATTCCAGAGCCTCATGAGTTCAGTGCGCGGTTGAGTCTTGGGCATGCAGGTCACTCCCATGATTACGACCTGGAGTACCAGGAGCATGATCACGGGCACGCGCATTCCGAACTGGAAGGTCTGGAGCTGTCGATTGATGGCTATCAGGATGCGCATGAACGTGCTCATGCCAACGATATCCGTAAACGCTTCACCAACCGCGAAGTCACCACCGGCCAAATCGTCATGTTCGGTCTGACGGGTGGCCTGATTCCGTGTCCGGCGGCCATCACCGTGCTGTTGCTATGCCTTCAGGTTAAGGAGGTGACATTGGGGGGTATGCTCGTCTTGTGCTTCAGCATCGGTTTGGCGATCACCTTGGTCACTGTCGGTGCTGCGGCAGCTATTGGTGCTAAACAGGCTTCCAACCGTTGGCCGTGGTTGGGCACCGTGGCTCGTCGTGCACCTTACCTGTCCAGCGTGCTGATCATCGGTGTTGGCCTTTACGTGGGCGTTCATGGCTGGATTGGCCTGAACGCATAAGGTGACGCGTGGGTGTTTGGACGATCCAGCTACTTGGGTCTGTTCCTGGCGCTCCATTGGGCGATTGCTGCGCTCGTGACAACACGGCATTGAGCATTGCCCCACCAGCATTGGTGTTGATCTCGATCAGGCCGAAATTGTTCTCAGTGACATGAAAGTCATCCCCAAAGAACACTCCCTTGACCCCACCCGGATCATGTCGTGCGATAGCAGGAGAGTGAGCCAGCACTTCCTCACGGTAAGCTGGGAGTGAAACGACTGCTTCGACCGCGCGCACTACCTGCGCCATACGATGCAGGTGGGCCGGTGCGATGAAGACTGGATGGGCTGCGAATAGATGAGGGCAGCGTTGCTGCGCAAGCTCAAACAAACCTAGCTGTCCGAGAGCGTCGACTCCAGAGTTTCGTAGAGGACGTCTTTATCAAGGCTGATGCAAAAGCACTGGCTGTTGAGGGTTTCTATAGGCACCCCCGCCAGAGCTGCCGCAGCGGCTGCCGTCGAAAGAAACGCCGCGTCATTGTCGGAGAAGGGCAGTCAGGCCTCTCACCACCGAGTCTGGTTGGGTGTGCAGAGGCCTTTGTCTCAAGCGCTGAGCCATTCTTCAACCTTCTCACGGCTCGGGATACCCCCTGAGTGAACGACTTTTCCATCAATCACGACGCTGGGCGTGGACATCACTCCGTAGCCGACGATCTGTTGCATGTCTTCGATTTTTTCCAGCTTAACGGGGACGCCTTTCGCACTCGCCACCTGTTCGATGATGGCTACTGTCGATTTACATTTTGCACAACCGGTGCCCAGAACCTTGATGTCTTTCATAAAAACCTCGGTAGGTGGATTACAAAGCGAAGTTGAAGACGTAACCAACGATGAGAATGCCGACGGCGACGACCCCAATGAAGGTGGCTATCAGGCGCACTTTCAACACCTTGCGCAAGATCACCATTTCCGGAAGGGATAGAGCGATGACACTCATCATAAAGGCCAGCACAGTGCCCAGCGCTGCGCCCTTTGCGAGCAGTGCCTGCACAATGGGGATGATGCCTGCCGCATTGGTATACATGGGGATGCCGATAAGAACCGCGAGCGGAACTGACCACCAGGCTTCCTTGCCCATGAAGCTGGCCATGAAATCCTCAGGCACATACCCGTGAATGCCTGCGCCAATGGCAATACCGGCAAGGATGTAAGGCCACACTTTTCCGACGATTTCACGCACGCTGCTGAACCCGGCATTTATCCGCTCATACAGCGGCATACTCGTGTCCCCGGCGGTTGCCTGGATCTTGGGCATATCACGGACCCAGTCTTCCAGATAGGCCTCCATTTTCAGACGCCCAATGACCCAGCCGGCAACAATCGCAATAAACAACCCCAGGCTGAGGTACAGCAATGCAACTTTCCAGCCGAACAGGCCAAGCAACAGTGTCAGCGCTACCTCGTTCACCATGGGTGCAGAAATGAGGAATGAGAAAGTCACCCCCAGGGGTACTCCAGCTTGAACAAAACCTATAAACAGAGGAACGGCTGAGCACGAGCAAAATGGGGTAAACACACCGAGAGTGGCCGCCATGACATTGGCCATGCCCTCGCTTCGCCCTGCCAACATTGCGCGGGTGCGTTCAGGCGTGAAGTGGGAATTGATCATGCCCATCAAGAACACGATGCCGGTCAGCAGCATCAGCACCTTGGGCGTGTCGTAGAAAAAAAACTGTAAGGCACCTCCCAAGTGGCTGTTGCGATCAACAGGAAGCGCTGCGACCAAAGCCTCTGAAACAGGTATCAGGGCTTCATACAATCCGAACCAGACAAGCGCTGCTACCGCTAAAAACAGGCGGGGATTGCGCTCCGGCCAGCGTATGATCGTTTCATTCATGTCCTCTACTCCTGGGATGTAGGGCACTAGGCCACGGACGGATCGCCAAGATAGGTCGCGATCTCATTGACTGTGCTGCGTGCTGTGCGCGTTACACCGATCAGTGTGGCGGAAGCCGAACCTGTCCACTCGCCATAGCCCACCAGCCATAGTCTTGGTTCCTGGATCGAGTGAGTGCCGTCCACCTCAACACGACCTTCAGTGTCGATCACCCCCAACGAATCAAGATGCTGAAGTGCGGGCCTGAACCCGGTACACCAGATCACCACATCCACTGCGGATTCAGATCCATCGGGCCACATCACACCATCGCGAGTGAAGCGTGCAAAGGGGCGTACAGACTTGAGAGCATCACGCTCACGGGCTTCTGCAACTGGTGGCACCATGACAATGTCCCCCAACCCGCCGACGGGCTGGTCAATGACACGCCCCTCCTGCTGGGCCTTCAAGCGCTGGGTGGCGCGCTCGAACAGTACTCGTCCATCCACTTCGTCAGGCAAAAACACCGGTTCGGCAGGGGTTACCCAAGTGGTCTCGGCGACCTTGGATACTTCTGCCAAAATCTGCGCTCCTGAATTGCCGCCACCCACCACCAAAACCTTCTTGCCAGCAAAGGCTTGTGCATCGACATAGTTCGCGGAATGTAATTGCCGACCGGCGAACAACTCGGCATCAGAGTAGTGAGGGATATACGGATTGCTCCAGGTGCCGGTGGCGCTGATTACAACCTTGGCATCCCAATACTTGCCGTCAGAACGTACTCGCAAGCCAGACTCTAAGCGTTCCACAGAAACGACCCGAACCGGGCGCTCCACCGGAAACTGGTAGCGCTGCTCATATTGGTTGAGATAGTCGACTACATGATTTCGCGTTGGATAGCCTTCTTGGGCGGGCGGCATCATCCAGCCTGGTATCGAACTCCAGGTGGCCGGAGAGAACAAGCGCAGCGAATTCCAGCCATGCCGCCAGGCACCACCGGGCTCTTCCTCTGCGTCGAGGATAACGAACGAAAGTTGAGTTCGGCGCAGGAAATACGCTACCGCCAAGGCTGACTGCCCCCCACCGATAATCACTACATCTCGTTGGTCACTGGGCGAAAGAGTCATGGGGAAAACCTTGAGTCGATGCTGGTGCGGTAGCCAGTATAGCGACCCAGGTTTGAACCCAACTGATCTAGCTCATAGGTTGAGGATTCTGTGTGGCCGACGGAAATAGGCCGAGGTGCTGAAAAAAGCATTTTAGAGCAGGTTTGACTGCCAGGATTTATCTAAAAAACGCGTTTCTACGAAAAATTTGTGGTCTGCTAACCCATGCCGCGTGACGTGTGAATCAATTTGTATTCAAAACTGTCATCAATTTTCGCTCGCTACGCACGGCAACTTCGATGCCATTGGTGCCACTCTCAAGGTGGATATGCCAAACCTGTGATGCAATGAGTGATTTCGGAAGAACACCGATGCCCCAATACAAGCTGATGTAATTTCTACGGCCGACTCCGCGCGGGCGCACCGGCTCAACTTAGAACATTGCAAAGCACTGCCTGCATTCACTTCAAGGGTTACTCAGCGGACATCTCCATCTCTGGGCTGAGTGTGCCGAGCCAGGCAACCAGGCCCATAATGATCACTGCGACCGAGAGCTCTAGAATCATGCTGCGCCGTAAAGCGTTGATGGCGACGATGTGAGTATTTGTCTGAATGGATCGCTCAAGCAGCGGGGTCAGGTGAAAGCGGTTCACCGCCGCAAATACCAGCATCCCCGCAAACAAGAAGACCTTCAAAGACAGCAGGGCTCCGTACGTGCTGGATGTCAGCGTCTCGAATGCTGGCCCGACAACCATCAGATAGTTGACGATCCCGGTGATAGCCAGAGTTGCGACGATAAGCGTCCCCGCTGATTCGAAACCCGTCAGCGTTCGAGCCAGCAACCGTATCTGCAGATCGCCTGTGAGGTGGGTTGAGCGCAATAACAGCGCGAATGCAGCGAGAGCGCCCAACCAGCTGCCTGCACCCAGAAGATGGACAATATCGCTGGTGAAATGCAGGTAGCGTCGACTACCTTCATCCATAGCGCCATGTCCTGTCCAGGCCAGCGTCGCGAGGGCGATGGCCCCACACAATGTGACCAGCCAGAGGCTCAATGCTGGGGCTCGTCGAGTGAGAGTCGCGGCGATGACCGCCACCGTCAACGAGGCTATTCGGGCCATCCAGGTCAATCCGACGTCAGTGTCCATCAGCATCATCTGCAGGATGTGGTGATGCAGTTCCATGACGCTGGACATACCGCTCATCGTCTTGGCCATGTGGAGCATGGCCGCCATCGATAGCAATATGCCGGTAAGGGCAGTTCCCCCCAGTAACGACCCAAAATTCAACACGGCACCGTCTGCGCGTTCTTTTCCTTTGAGACTGTACAGGCCAAACAGTGCCAGCCCGAAGAGCAGCATCAGGTCGATATAGAGCGCGAAGCGAAGGCTAATGTAGATTGAGTCGTCCATGGATCACTTGACTTTAAAGGTCACGGTGCCTGTGATCGGGTGGGTATCGGAAGAAACCGCCCTCCACTCAACCTGATATGTGCCAGGTACGAGCGGCGCTGCCGGGGTGATAACCATCATTTTCGGATCGGCGCTACCCGCGACACTCGCTTTGACACCCATGGGGGAGTGGGCGGCCATGCCCGGCATTTCGGTCATGATCAATTTCGCGCCGGAAAACTGGGTGGTGAGCTTTTCCGAGAAATTCAGTTCGATTTTTGCCGGTGCAGCTACCGTGGCGCCATCGGCCGGGGTAGAGGACAGTAGTTTTGGATGCGCCTGAGCGGCAGCGCTCAACAACAAACCGATGCTGAGTGCCGCTGCAACACCGAGGGCTTTAAAAGATGACATGCAAGGCTCCTGACGGCCTGGGCCGTGGGTGGGGGTTTATTGTTCGAATGGATGTGGGGCTTATCTATCGGTCAGGTTTAGAACCACATTCGCACACCGACGACAAAGCGCGTATCGCTCTGGTCTTCGCCTTCTTCAAGGCGGTAATCCGCCGTTTTGCCGTAGGAGCGGTTCCAGGTCACGCCGATGTAAGGTGCGAACTCGCGGCGTATTTCATACCGCAGTCTCAGGCCGACCTCGGTGTCCGACAGCCCGGAACCTGTGGCCCGTTGTGGATCGTTTTTGCCATAGAGGTTGATTTCAGCCGTGGGTTGCAGAATCAAACGGTTGGTCAGCAGGATGTCGTAGTCGCCCTTGAGCCGCAGCGCGGTCTGGCCGGCCTCGCCCAGGTAAGCGGTGGCTTGAGTTTCGAAGTCGTAGAGCGCCATGCCTTGCAGCCCCAGCGCCGCCCATGTCTGGGGTGCACCAGGTTTGAAGTCTTGTCGCACTCCGCTGACCACGTCCCACCAGGGACTCACTGCGTGTCCCCAGAGTGCCTGAAGCTCAGCGCTTTCGGTCACGCCATTGGTTCGCTCGCCTTCGGTACGCAACCAGAGGCGATCCGTGTCGCCGCCAATCCAGCCGTTGGCTTCCCAACGTAATGCACTGCCCGCGTCAGCGTCTTGCCATTCGAGTTGATCGATCAGGAAAAATGAGTTGATGGAGCTGTCGTGCATCTGGTGGCCGGCATGGCTTTCAAACACCGCCGCGCGATCGGCATCGGTCAGCGCCGGAATGGGTGTGCGGCTTTGCTGGGGCGCTGCGGGTTTCATACCCTGCATCTGACTGTCATCCATGCCCTGAATCTGGGAGTGATCCATACCCTGCATTTGGGAATGATCCATATCCTGCATCTGCTTGCCGTCCATACCTTGCATTGGCTCGGTCTGCCCATAAGCAAGCGGCATGACACCCATCCCGAGGATGGCCAGGCCGGCGAGTAGCGGTTTAGCGGTTCTATCGAAGTTCATGTCTGGCTCCTACTCTTGTACACGGACTTCGCGGAACATGCCCATTTCCATGTGGTACATCAGGTGGCAGTGGTATGCCCATCGCCCCAGGGCATCGGCGGTCACACGGTAGCTGCGTTTGGTACCGGGCGGCATGTCGATGGTGTGCTTGCGAACCATGAAATCACCGTTTTCATCCTCCAGGTCACTCCACATGCCATGCAGATGAATGGGATGCATCATCATGGTGTCATTGACTAGAACCACTCGGATGCGCTCTCCATATTTGAGATGTAGTGGCTCGGCATCCGCGAATTTGACGCCGTCAAAAGACCACGAGAACTTTTCCATGTGTCCGGTCAGGTGCAGGGTGATGGTGCGGCTGGGTTCCCGGCCATCGGGATCCTGGAAGGTGCTCTTCAGGTCTGAGTAGGTCAGTACCCGGCGACCGTTGTTTCTCAGTCCCATGCCAGGATCGTTGAGTTTCGGCGTGGGGCTCATCGCCTGCATGTCGACCAGAGGGTTGTTCGTTTCCGAGGCCGGGTGGGGCTCCATCGGGCCCATGCCGCTCATGCCCGGCATCGAGTGCCCCGACGTGTCTGCCGAGCCTGGCGTCTGACTGTGATCCATGCTCTGCATCGATCCACCGTCCATGCCCGTCATAGCCTGCATGCCGTTGTCGTCGCCGGCCGCCAGTTGGCTGTGATCCATACCCTCCATGCCTTGCATCGAGTCCTGGGTCATATCGCCATGATCCATGCCGGCCATATCCCCCATGCCCATGTCGCTCATCGTGATCAACGGACGTGGATCCAGGGGGGGCACAGGGGCCGAGAGCCCTTCATGTACAGCCAGCGTACCTCTTGCGAAACCGGTTCGATCCATCGACTGGGCGAACAAGGTGTATGCATTTTCGGTGGGTTCGACAATCACATCAAAGGTTTCGGCCACGGCGATGCGGAACTCATCGACGCTCACCGGTTTCACGTACTGCCCGTCTGCGGCGACGACAGTCATTTTCAGCCCAGGAATACGCACGTCAAAGTAGCTCATCGCCGAGCCGTTGATGAACCTCAGGCGCAGCCGTTCGCCGGGCTTGAAAATGCCTGTCCAGTTGCTGTCGGGAGCCTGTCCGTTGAGCAAGTAGGTGTAGGTGGCGCCGCTAACGTCGGCAAGATCGGTGGGGTTCATTTTCATTTCAGCCCACATTTTCCGATCCGCGACGGTGGCAGACCAACCGTTCTTGCTGACGTCATCAATGAAGTCGCCGACGGTGCGCTTGTGCAGGTTGTAGTAACTGGATTGTTTCTTGAGTTTCTTCATGACCCGCGCTGGGTCTTCATCCGTCCAGTCGGACAGCATCACCACATAGTCGCGGTCATAGCTGAAGGGTTCGGGATCCTTTGCATCGATGACCAGGGGGCCGTAGACGCCGATCTGCTCCTGGAACCCGGAATGACTGTGATACCAGTAGGTGCCGTTCTGTTTGACCTTGAACGAATAAACGTACAGGCCGCCCGGTTCGATGCCGTGAAAACTCAGACCCGGTACACCGTCCATGTTCACCGGCAGAATGATGCCGTGCCAATGGATCGAGGTGTCTTCCTTGAGCCGATTCCTGACCCGCAACGTCACCGTATCGCCCTCGCGCCAGCGCAGTATCGGGCCAGGGAGGCTGCCGTTGATGGTCATGGCGGTGCGGGGCGTGCCCGTGAAATTCACCTCCATCTCACCGATAGTTAGATCGAAATCAGTGCCAGCGAGCACATTCGGCTGCCCCTGACTGGTAATTGCCCACACCGGGCTGCGCCACAGCCCAAAGCCTGCGAGTACCCCGCCTGCCGCCAAGGCTTTCACGAAAGTGCGTCTTGATGTTCTGGAATGCATGGAGGGGTATCCAGTCAGTCGGAGTCCAGGCAGATACGGAACCGCTGCCACAGTACGGCCATGGCTCGCTTCAGAGAGTCGGTGCCAGCCGCCAATTTGCGAGCAAGATGTCACATCCTCAGGCGGCACGTGATTACATTTCCGTCAGGTAGGCAACGGCAATCTGGCAACGCTGCGATTGAGCAGCACCGATAGGTTTGTCTTGTTGTGATAGGCCGTGTCTGGCCAGCCCTAACGTAATCGTCAATTGCCGTTTAAAAATAGCGCTTACCGACAGCAGCAACCGCCGCCGTTCCCGCCACAACCTGAGGCTTTCTTGCTCGCTACGCTTTCCATTGTCGCCAGCTGTGCTGGATAGCCAGCGTCCTGCAGGGCTGCAAGCAGTGCAAGGCTGTCCGAATCGCCGCTGACCTTCACCCGTCCGGCTTGTAGATCCACTGCTATGTCACTGACGCCTTCAAGTGGGCGCAGCGCTTCGGTGACGTGTTTGACACATGAGCCACAGCTCATGCCTTGGACTTGCAGTTCAACGGTTTTCATCGGTGACTCCTCATAACAAAATGCATCATGCAAAGGCTGAGGCATTCGGCTTTTCTGCGATGTAGCCTTATCTTCAACCTTGCTGCCATGGCAAGGTCAAGCGGCCGTTATCACTCAATCAATGGAAGCCTGGCGCAGGCGTAACGCGTTGAATACCACCGACGCCGAGCTCACGCTCATGGCCAGCGCGGCAATTAGCGGTGACAGAAGGTGACCGGTAAGCGGGTAGAGCAAGCCGGCTGCCAACGGGATGCCCATGGCGTTGTAAAGGAAGGCGAATGTCAGGTTCTGGTGCATGTTTCTCACCGTTGCTACTGACAGGCTGCGTGCACGCAGGATACCGAGGAGATCGCCTTTGACCAGGGTAACCTGAGCGCTGTTCATCGCCACGTCAGTGCCAGTGCCCATGGCGATTCCGACATCAGCGCGAGCCAGCGCGGGGGCATCATTAATGCCGTCGCCGGCCATCGCCACGCGGTATCCGGCTTGTTGCAGAGACGCGACCAGGCGTTCTTTGTCTTGCGGTTTGACCTCTCCATGTACCTCCTCGATACCCAGCCGCAGAGCGACCGACCGCGCAGTGGTGAGGCCGTCGCCAGTGGCCATGATGACCTTGACGCCATCCGCCTGCAGGCGCTCGACTGCCAGTTTCGAGGTGGGTTTGATGGGGTCGGCTACAGCCAGCAGGCCTGCCAAGGCGCCATTGACCGCTAAGTACATGATGCTCGTGCCATCGCTGCGTAGCTTCTCTGCCTCCGTTTGCAAGCGCTCGGTGGTGACGCCAGCCTCTTGCATCAACGCCGTATTGCCCAGCTTCAGGCGACGGCCCTCGACTTGACCGCTTACTCCAATACCGGAAGCCGACTCGAAGGTTTCGGGTGGGCTCAGTGTCAGACCTGCGGCGCGTGCCTGATCAACGATGGCGCGGGCCAACGGGTGCTCGCTTCCCTGATCGAGACTGGCGGCCAGGCGCAGCACTTCATCCGGAGTAAATCCGGGTACAGCCTCGACGCTGTGGAATGCTGGCCGCCCTTCAGTGAGGGTGCCCGTCTTGTCGACAATCAAGGTGTCTATATTGCGAAGATTTTCGATGGCAGCGGCATCACGGAACAAGACGCCGCTGCCAGCGGCCTTGCCGGTGGCGACCATGATCGACATGGGTGTCGCCAGGCCAAGGGCGCAGGGACAGGCGATGATCATCACTGCGACAGCGTTGATCAGGCCAAAAACCCAGCTTGGCTCAGGCCCCCATAGTCCCCACCCCAGGAAAGTCAGTGCCGCGATGGTTATCACCCCGATCACGAAGTAACCGGCGATAACATCAGCCAGGCGTTGCATCGGAGCCTTTGAGCGTTGGGCCTGAACAACCATCTGCACTATCTGTGCGAGCAGGGTGGCCGATCCTATCTTCTGCGCCTGCATTACCAGGCTGCCGTGGATGTTGAGAGTGGCGCCGATCAGCGCGTCGCCGGCCCTTTTCATGACCGGTATCGGTTCGCCAGTGAGCATCGACTCGTCCACAGCGCTTTCGCCTTGCAGCACCTGACCGTCGACAGGCACTTTTTCGCCTGGTCGCACACGTAACGTGTCGCCGCTGTGTACGTGCGTCAGGAGGATGTCTTCTTCCGTGCCGTCGGCATTGATCCGTCGTGCAGTTTTGGGGGCCAGTCCAAGCAGCGACTTGATGGCCGACGAGGTTTGCGAGCGAGCTTTGAGTTCGAGCATCTGGCCGAGCAGGGTCAGTGAGATGATCACAGCCGCTGCCTCGAAGTACACGCCGATACGGCCTTCCATCATGAAGTTGCCAGGGAAGGCGCTGGGGGTGAGGGTGGCGACGACGCTGTAAATGAAGGCCGCTGCCGTGCCGAGGCTGATCAGTGTCCACATGTTCGGACTGCGCTGAATCACTGAGCGCACGCCGCGAATATAAAATGGCCAGCCAGCCCAAAGCACCACGGGTGCGGCCAGTCCCAGCTCGATCCAGTTTTGCGTGGGGCCATGAAACAGCACCAAGGCATGGCCGCCCATGGTTAGAACGGTGACGATTATTGTCAGTGGCAATGTCCACCAGAAGCGTTGGGTGAAGTTCTTGAGTTCAGGGTTCTCTTCTTCCTCCAACTCGGGAATCACCGGCTCCAAGGTCATGCCGCACTTAGGACAGACGCCGGGGCCCATCTGGCGAATCTCCGGATGCATGGGGCAGGTGTATTCAGTGTCAACGGACAGCGGTTCTGCTGGTGCCTGATGGACGTGTTCAATTTCAGTCGGAGATATTCGGTAGCGCTCGGGCTCTGCACTGAAGGTCGTTTGGCATTTCTGGCTGCAGAACCGGTAGGTTTGCCCCTTATATTGCGTACTGAATTGGCTTTCGTTACTGACGGCCATGCCACATACCGGGTCATGGGAGTCGGTGGCTTGAGGTGCAGGCTTGTGCATTGGGTCGTCTTGACGAAGCTCAGGAGCGTGCATGGGCTAACTCCTGTTCGCATCCTTGGTTGAGTCTGAGCCTTCGCCGTGATGACGGTGTCCGCCGTGGTGGTGCCCAAAAAAATGCATCAGCGGGCACAACAGCAAAATCATGTAAGGCAGTAGGCCCAACATATGGCCGTAGTGTTCTCTGGCCAGATAAAACAGCGCGATCACCAACAGCATGCCCAGCGCTACGCCGGGTTTGCTCCTCCAGAATGCTGGAGAGGTGTTAGCTGAATGTGGTGAGTTCATCATTGCTTTGTACTCCTGAAGGGAGTGCTATCTAGCAGTACGGCGTTGTCGCCCAAGCCATGCTGGCCACGGCGACAACGCCTTTGCATTGCCAGCGTCGCAATCCTTGGTGGATATCGATCATCACTTCTCCATCGGCATGTCCATCATCGACGACTGTTGATCCATCATTTTCATCATCATCTCCATCATTCCTTTACCCATGCCCATACCGTCCTTGGAGCCAGACATCCCCATGCCTGAGCCCATCCCCATGCCCGTACAACCAGCAGCCCCTTGCTGCTTACTCATCATGGTCAAGCTGTCCTTCATCGTTTTCATGCCCTCTTGCATAGCGGCTTGCCGTTCGGCTGGCGTCTTCGCAGCGGCGGCTTTGTTATGAGCGGCCTGCATTTTCTGCATTTGCTCACTCATCGCTTTATTCATCGCCGACTCGGACGGTGCGCTGGCAGCCGTTGTGCTGGCAGGTGCGTCGGCTGGGTGATGCTCATCTTCGGCAGAAGCCATGAAGACGCTGCTGGCCAAAATGGCGGCAAGAACCAGTTTCAATTGTGTTTGCATGGTGAACTCCGGGTATTTAGAGATAGGTAGGAACTACTAAGCCGCGCCGAATCGGCGCAATGAAGCAGAGCGGCCACGGTGTGGCCGCCCTGAAAGGCGAATTAATCGTTGAAGCGGACGAATATAAGGCGGGCGGGTGGCCCCGATGGGGCGGGGCGCTTCAGTGCGAGTGCAGCGAAGGTTATTGTTTGAGCGGAGTTAAGCAGCATCATCGCAGGTAGCAGCAACGCAAGCGCTAAACTGGCGAGATCCAGTGTCGGCATCTGCGATGTGGGACTGATCGCCTTTGCTGCATCGGCACAATGCTTAAGACAGCCGCTGGCATGCAGCGCATGTTCATCCACCTGTTGCAGCGTGGAAGGCGTCTCGTGCGTTGAACTCAGGCTGTGCTGCGGCTGCACCAGACAGCCGTGAAATACCGTCACGATCACAGCCAACACCCACACCCCTAGGGTGAGTCGCAAAAGATTGCGGTAGTGATGACGGAACCAATACATGACGTGCTCCACGGGCTTGTTAGTCCCTCATAGCTCCAGTGTAGACATCCAGGCAGTCGCAGAGTTGACTTCAATCAGGTAAGTGGTTTTTCGGTAGGCTTGGGCAGCAAGGCTGTTGCTCGGCAAGCAGGTGTTGCTGTGGTCATGATTCCGTGAGTGCATTCCCTCCGAGTCGATTTATCTCGGCAAAACTACACTCAGCTTTCTTGGATACAGGCCGTCCTCGCCGGCTGTTCGGTCGCACGTAGTTTCTGGAAAGGCTGAGCAAGGGGGGGGGGGCGCAGATCGGCAAGAACCAACAACCTCCAAGCCCTCCGTTTGCGTTTCGAGAGCGTGCGCCTTACTAAACCACTGCTCCGAACAGCGATCCCACCAGCGCCGTCATGCCCATGGCCAGCGCACCCCAGAGGGTCACCCGCCAGGCTCCGGTCATGACCTTGGCCCCGCCGGCCCTGGCAGCAATGGCCCCCAATATCCCGAGAAACACCAATGACATGCCCGATATCCAGGGCACCACGCTGTGCTCCGGAGCAACAAGCGTCACCGCCAGTGGCAATGCGGCGCCCACCACAAAGCTGGAGGCCGAGGCGAGGGCGGCCTGCAAGGGTTTGGCGGTGAGGGTGGCGCTGATGCCCAGTTCGTCCCGGGCGTGAGAGCCCAGCGCGTCGTGGGCCATCAATTGATCGGCCACCTGATGCGCCAGTTCAGGTGATACGCCGCGATGCATATAGATGTTCGCAAGTTCAAGGTGTTCGGCTTTCGGGTCGCTTGCCAATTCTGCCCGTTCGCGGGACAGATCGGCCCGCTCGGTATCGGCCTGGGAGTGCACGGAAATGTACTCGCCAGCGGCCATGGACATGGCCCCGGCCATCAGCCCCGCCATTCCGGTGACCAGCAACGTGGCATGGCTGGCGTTGGCGGCAGCGACGCCGATCAGCAGGCTGGCGGTAGAGACAATCCCATCGTTGGCACCCAGGACAGCGGCGCGCAGCCAGCCGATACGATCGCTTCTGTGTGCCTCGGTGTGCCTGTGCATGAATTTCATTGTTTAAAGGGATTCCCTGTCATTAGGCGGTCCACGTCGGACGGGTTCCGAGCGGGCCGGCAATCGGCGTCAGCGGGTTTCAATTTGCGCCTGCAACTGGCCGCCGACAATGGATATTTCTTTGAATTGTTCACCCTCGCGCAGCACGAACAGCGCGTCCATCCCGCGTTCCTGAGCCAGACGTGGGCCCTCGGTTTCGCCCAGGACCATTAGCGCCGTGGCCCAGGCATCGGCGAGCATGCACGAGGCCGCCACCACGGTGACGGCGGCGAGCGGGTTGCACAGCGGCGCACCGGTGGCCGGGTTCATGGTGTGAGCATAGGATTGACCGGCCACATCGACCCAATGTCGATAGTCCCCGGAGGTCGCGATTGCGGCATCGCTGAGTTCCATCACCCCCATGACTTCACGCACGCCCCGGTTGGGCTTTTCCAGGGCCACGGCCCAGCACTGGCCGTCAGGTTTGACGCCCCGGGCGCGCATCTCGCCATCGATGCCGACCAGGTAGCGGGTGATGCCAAAACCCTCCAGGCAACGGGCCAGTTCATCAACGCCAAAACCTTTGGCGATGCCACTCAAGTCAAGGTTCAGCGGGACGCGCTTGCGCGCCTGATTGTGTTGCGGCTCAACCACCAATGCGGCGCTGGCTAACAGCCGGGCGCGCGGCGCAATCGTGCCGATCGCCTGCTCTGTGACCGTCTGCTCCCCTGGGCCGAAGCCCCAGGCGTTCACCAGGTCACCGACAGCGATGTCGAAGGCGCCGCCCGATTGCTGACTGACGCGCAGTGCCGCAGACAGCACCGTGGCCAGTTCCTTGGGCACGGACACCCATTCCTGCTCGGGGGCGGCGTTGAGGCGGTTGAGGTCCGAGTCGGGTTTCCAGCTGGACATTTGCTGGTCCACCCGGGCCACGGCGTGCGCCAGGCGCTGGCCAATTTCGTCGGTATCGATCCCGGCCCCGGCATAAAACAGGGCGGTGTATCGGGTGCCCATGGTTTCGCCGTTCAGGCTATAGCGCTGCAACTCAGTAGACGTCTTCACGGTAGCGTCCTTGTGCCTTGAGAGTCAGCACACTCAGGTTGAGAGGCGCCAACACTTCATCGAGGGCCTGCATCACGCCTTTGGCCATTTCGCGACTGCCACACACCAGCACCTGGGCGCCTTTTTCAATCAGCCGGCGCAAGGCCAGGGCATCGCTGATCAGCCGGTCCTGCACGTAGCTGCGGTCCTGAACCTGAGAGAAGGCGGCGCGCAGTGCCGTGAGGCGGCGGTCTGACAAGTATTGGTTGAGCTCCGGTTCGTAGAGAAAGTCCGAGGCCGGGTTGCGCCCGCCCCAATACAAGTGCATCGGGTGTCGGGCCTTGTTGTTGCGGATAAAACCGGCCAGGGGACCGATGCCGGTCCCGGCGCCGATCAGGATCACCGGGTGCGCGCCCGATGCCGGACGAAATTGCGGGTTGGGCTGGATGAAGGCTTCGATCTGCGCGCCGATGTCCAGGCCATGAAGGAATTCCGAGCACACGCCACCGTTGTGTTTACGCACACAGATCTCCAGCACGCCGTCCTGGGAACCGCTGGCCAGCGAGTAGAAACGCGGGATCGGGCTGCCCGGCGGCAGAATCCCGACCAAGTCGCCGGCCAGAAAGTCCGGCAGTTCGCCGCAGGCTTTGAAGCGCAGGATGTGGGTCGGCGCGTTCACCTGTTCGCCATAGGCAATCCGCTCTGTCAGCTTCAATTGATGGGTACGCGGCTGCTGCGGGGTGTGAACCAGCGCCAGCTCCTGCCCCAACACGTCACCCAACGCGTGGCCCCAGCGCGCAAACTCCTGAGGGGACTGGCGGTTGACGGTTTCCAGCGCCAGCAATGGCGAGCCACCGGCCTGCAACATGACGTCCTGCACTTGATGGGCGTACTGACAGAACTGCGCAAACTGGCGGTCGCCCAGGCCCAGCACCGCAAAGGGCAGGCCGGGCTTGAGGCCGGTTTTGGCCAGCCGCGCCAGAAACTGCGAAGCCGAGGCCGGCGCATCGCCGTCACCGTGGGTCGCGGTGAGGATGAAGACCCGTTGGGCATTGCGGTAATCGCCCGCCCATTCATTCATCGCCGCGCTGTGTACCTGATGGCCACTCTGGTGCAAGGCGTCGTGCAAGGTTTTGGCAAAGCCCCAGGTGCTGTTGTTTTCGCTGCCCACCAGAATCACGCTGTCGGCGGAGTGGGCAGGGCTGTTGTGGCGGATGTTCGGGCCAGCCTTGCGGCGGTGCCACCACAACAGGATGCCGGTCACGCTCATCAACGGCACGCAGAGGGCGCAGAGCCCCAGCGGCAGGCCCAGCCACCAGAGGCCTTCGCCAGTGTGCAACTGATAGATCAATTCGTAGAGGTTGTGCATCGAGTCGTGGGCCTGATAGGACAACAAAGCGCCGCTGGCCTGATCCACATAGCCGTCGCCCTGGGCCGTGCGCAGGGAAAACACATCGCGCGGGTTGCCGGGGTTCGGGTAGACCAGCTCGCGCAGGTCGTTCAGGTCGGTGGCCTGCAAGGCTTGCAGCTTCGCTACCGGCAAGGCCGGGCCGGCGCTGACGTGGGCGGGGAAGGCGGGTTCACTTTGACTGCCGTCGGCGATAAAACCAAAAGTGGTGGCGGACATGTAGAGCCCGCTCAAAGCCGACAGCAGCAGCCCCAGCAAGGCCAATCGCCCGACTTCAGCATGCCAGCGCTGGCTGAAAGTGCCCCGCAGTGGCCGCAGCAGGTTGCGCCAGCCACCCAGGCGCCGGGCCAGCAATAGCGCGCCGGACACTGACAGCATCAGCATGAACAGGGCGCCGACCCCCGACACCCCATGGCCCGGCGTACCAAGAAATATCGAGCGGTGCAGGTCTTTCACCCAGCGTGTGAACGCGGATGGTTCGTAAGGGGCGAGGCCTTTGCCGGTCAGTGGGTCGACCTTTTCCGCCCCGGCCTGGCCGTTCTGGTTGTAGTAGACGATCACCGTGCCGGACGCTGAGCGCTGGATCTGCTCCACGCCTGGAAAGTGGTTGGCAACGCGCCCGGCCAGTTGGCCGACGTTGAGTTGTCCGGCAGGGGTGGACGTGCTGTGCAGGCGTTCCAGCGCCGGGTCGACCGACAGGATCGCGCCGCTGATGGCCAATAACATGACCAGCAGGGCGGCGATCAGGCCAGGAAGGGAATGGAACTGACGAAGCATGTTCAGCCTCCAGAGATGGCGGGTGCTATAGATCGTAAGTAAAGGACTCGACGTAGGTACTGCCGGGCGCTGGCTTGCCGGCGCCCTTGGATGTCAACGGCACGCTGACATCGGCGCGAGCGTCACGTTTGTCCTCGACGGCGCTGTCGATGCGGATCTGATACCCGGCATCGATCAGGGTGTCTGCCAGTTCGACGCTGACTTTGAGCGTGCGCCCGCTGCCGACACTGGCGCCGCTGACCCCGTCAAATTCGCTGGGGTTCATCCCGCTGCCACGGGCCCAGTCGCCCAGGTGCTTGTAGTACTTGGCCTTCTTGCCGGCCACCCACAGGGTTTTCTGGTATTGGCCATTGGCGTCGGTGACGTAGATCGCCAGGTAGGCATCATTGCCGCTGTAGTCCTTGAGCTGGGTGGTCAGGGTCACTTCACGGGCCTGGGCCAGCCCTGGCAGGGCAATGGCGCCGACGAGGCAGGTGGCTGCGATGATCTTCTTCATGAGGGTGTCCTTTTGATCGTTAGGTCGAGAGCCTGGACCTGCTTGCTGACAGCAACCTGAAACGCAGGAAAAACTCATCGACAGGTGAGGTGTCATTCGGTGATCGGGCTACCGAGGTAATCCCTGGCATTGCCATCGTCGCGGAAGTGGATCTCGAGGGTGCGCAGGCGCAGCGAGGCCGGTGAGTAGCAGGCTTCGATGGCGTTGCCTTTGCGATCCAGGCCCTTGAGCTCGTAACAGCCGTCGTCGACTTTGATGCGCTGCACGCTCCAGCCGTATTGCCGCTCGACCTGCTGACGCAAGGTGTCGCGCGGTTGCCAGTCGCTCACCGGGTCGCTGCAGTCGTCGTCAGCCAGGGCGTAACCGCTGAGCAGCAGGCTCAACAGCGCGGCATTGGCAATAAAACCTGATTTCATGATCTGTCTCCTGCCGAGGTCGGCGTCTGTGGCATACCCTAAGGTGCATTCCTGACAACCAGCTGAATCTTCAGATTCACGTCAGGTAAGGCGATTAAGGTGCTGCACGACAACCATCACAGGAGGTTCCAGATGCGGGTTCTATTGGTCGAGGACGCACCAGGGTTGGGGGATGCGGTGCGCGAGCAGATTGCCGATGACGGTCACGCCGTCGATTGGGTGCAGCGTCTGGACCACGCACGCAACAGCGTCCGCACCACGCCTTACGACCTGATCCTGCTGGACCTGATGCTCCCGGACGGTCGCGGGCTGGACTTTTTGCGTCAGCAGCGTTCGGCAGGTGACGTGACCCCGGTGATAATCCTGACGGCCCAGGATCAGATATCCGATCGCATTGCCGGCCTCAATGCCGGGGCCGACGATTACCTGGTCAAACCGTTCGATCTTTTCGAGCTTTCGGCCCGTGTGGCGGCGGTGGCCCGGCGTTATAGCGGCAATCCCAACCCGCAGATCAAGCTCGGTGATTTGCAGGTCGACATGAGTGCCCGCACCGTGCAGCGGGCCGGCACCACCGTGGACCTGACGGCTCGCGAATGGGCGCTGTTCGAAGCGTTCGTGCAGCGGCCCAGCGCGTTGTTGTCCAAATCGCAGCTGGAAGAACGTCTGTATGCCTTCGGCGCCGAAATCGAGAGCAATACCATCGAGGTCTACATCAGCCGGCTGCGCAAAAAACTGGGACGCGAGCTGATTGAAACCGTGCGCGGCATGGGCTACCGGTTGATGGCCGTATGAAGTCTTCTTTGAGCCTGCAAAAACGCCTCGGCCTCGGGTTGACCCTGGGCATGACTTTGCTGTGGCTGGGCGCGACCGTCGGCGCCTGGCTGGTGGTGCAACATGAGTTGAACGAGGCGTTCGACAGCGCGCTGGAAGAGACCGCGCAACGCATCTTGCCACTGGCCGTGCTGGAAATCAGCAACCGGGAGGAACCCCGTGAGGCTCAGCACGTTGCGACGTTGAAAATGCACAAGGAATACCTGACGTACCTGGTGCGCGATGCCAGCGGCAAGATCCTGATGCAGTCCCACGACGCCAACCCGAAGATCTTCAGTCAACAGCCGACTGAGGGTTTTTCCACCTCTGAAAAATACCGCTTGTATGGCGCCAGTGCATTGCGCGAAACGCTGTTCATTGAGATCGCCGAGCCGCTGGGGCATCGCCGTGAAGCCGCGCGGGAAGCCTTGTTTGCCTTGTTGTTGCCGCTGTTGGCGCTGATTCCCGTCAGCCTGTTGGGCACCTGGTTGTTCGTGCGGATCAGCCTGCGCAGTGTGTTGGCGTATCGTCGGGCGGTCGAGGCGCGTGGCGTGGGTGACTTGTCGCCGATCAAGGTGGCCCGCCTGCCGGCAGAAATCGATCCATTGGCCGAGGCGGTCAACCACCTGCTGGAGCGCTTGCGCAAGGCCCTGGAAGCCGAGCGCAGCTTTACCGCCAACAGCGCCCATGAACTGCGCACGCCACTGGCCGCGACCCTGGCGCAGATCCAGCGGTTACACCACGAGGCGCCCGAAGGCCCGTTGCGGGTACGAGCGGCGAAGATCGAAAACGCGTTGCGCGAGTTGGCGCGGCTTTCGGAAAAACTCATGCAACTGGCCAAGGCCGAGGGCGGTGGGCTGTTGTCCGAAACACCTCAGGACCTGATTCCATTGCTGGCCCATGGGGTCGACGAGTGGAACCATCGCAGCGGTCAGCGCATTGAGTTGAAGTTGCCCGGTCAAGCCAGCGTGTACTCGAGCATCGATCCGGACGCCTTTGGTATCCTGTTGCGCAACCTGATCGAGAACGCGCTGAAGTACGGCGCAGCGGATCAACCGATCGAAGTCAGCCTCACCGAACAGGCACAACTGCGGGTGGTCAATAGCGGCCCGGCGGTGCCGCAGTCGGTATTGCAGCATCTGACAGAGCGCTTTGTGCGCGGTCACAGTGAAATCAGTGGTTCAGGGCTGGGGTTGGCGATTACTAAAACCATCGTTCAGGGGGTTAACGCGAGAATGAAACTGTTTTCCCCTGCTACAGGTCGACAGGAGGGTTTCGAAGTGTGCGTCTGGTTACCGCTTGCCTAGTTTTAAACAGATCGCCCGCTCCGCTGGGCTCTTTCTCAGCGTCGAGAATAACGAACATCTCCCGCCAGGGTACAGCCGGATCAGCGTTCGAACATCATGCTCGGAAACACTGGTTGGTCGTGCGAGGACGGCAGATACCGTGGTGCTCCGTCCAAGGGATATTGGTGGGTACCTGGTTGTGTTTTCACAGTGGTTACGGCTGGTGGGACGCCTTTCGTATCGTGACAGTCAATGTGGCGACCAAAGGATTTGGTCCCCCTTCGACAAAAAGCCCGCCAAGTGTGGGCTTTTTGTCGTCTGGCTATCCGTTTAAACCGTGGCAATTTCCTTCATGACACGGGCGGCCAAGGTGGAAAGTCAACTCATGCCCAGCCAGTTTGGCAGCACAAGGGAAATCCAGGGAACGTAGGTAACCAGGATCAGGAACAGCAGCAGGATCATCAGCCAGGGCATGGCGGCCCTTACGGTGGCTGGCAATGTCATACCTGTCACAGCCGAGGTGACGAACAGATTCAGGCCCACCGGTGGCGTGATCAGGCCGATCTCAAGATTGACCACCATGATGATGCCGAGGTGAATCGGGTCGATACCCAGTTTGATGGCAATGGGAAAGAGGATCGGCGCCAGAATCAGAATGATGGCCGACGGTTCCATAAAGGCGCCCGCAATCAGTAGCACGATGTTTACCACCAGCAGAAACATGACGGGCGTCAGGCCGGCCTCGATCACCCAGGCGGTAATCTGTTGCGGAAGCTGCTCGGTGGTCAGCACATGGGCGAAGAGCATGGCGTTGGCGATGATGAACATCAGCATGATGCTCAACTTCGCAGAGTCCAGCAGGACTTTCGGGGTTTCACGAAACGTCAGGTCCTTGTAGACGAACAAGGCGATGAAGGCCGAGTAAACCGCCGCCACAGCTGCCGCCTCGGTCGGGGTAAACATTCCGGAGTAGATGCCACCCAGGATGATCAGCATCAGCAACAGGCCCCAAATTGCCTGGCGTGCGGTACCGAGTAGTTCACGCAATGTCGCGCGGGGCAGCGCGGGCAGGTTTTTCTTAACGGCGACAATATAGATCGCCACCATCAGCGCTGTACCCAACAACAAACCTGGCACCACACCCGCCATGAACAGCTTGCCGACGGAGGTTTCGGTCGCGGCGGCATAGACTACCATCACGATCGAGGGAGGAATCAGAATGCCCAGGGTCCCGGCATTGCAGATGATCCCTGCGCCAAAGGCCTGCGGATAACCGGAGCGCACCATACCGGCAATGGCAATCGAACCTACGGCGGCCACAGTCGCCGGACTGGAGCCGGAAAGAGCAGCGAATAGCATGCAGGCCAACACCGCCGCAATAGCGAGGCCGCCGCGAATATGGCCGACACAGGCATTGGCAAAATCGATCAGTCGACGGGCAACGCCACCGGTGGTCATGAATGCACCAGCGAGCAGGAAAAACGGAATGGCCAGCAGCGTGTAATGTTCCGAAGTCTCGAATAGCTTAATCGCCAGGGAGCGCACGGAATCGGGACTGAAAAAAATGATGGTCAAGGAGCCGGCCAGTCCCAGGGAAATGGCGATGGGAACGCCGATGAACATCAGGACGAACAGGGCCGCGAAAAGGAAAGTAATGGTCATGGCTTGTCGTCCTCGTGTTCGGCCAGTCTCAAGGCATCGGCGGCTTCATCAGCCAGCCCCAGACCGGTTTGGCGGTTCAGCAGGATGCGCACGAGAATCTCAGCGAAGCGAATGAAGACCAGGGCAAAACCCAAAGGGACGATCAAACCGATATGCCATTGCATGATGCCAAAGTGGCCAAGGTCCTCGGCACCGATGCCTGCATTCATCAGGGTCTGAATCCATTCGAAGCTGGCAACGCTGAGTAGCCCTGCATAGGTCAGGCAGCACAGACAGGCCACAATACCTATGTACTTCTGTACCGATCTGCTGGTCAGTCGGACGAGTGCGTCTACACCTATATGCCCCGCCGTGCGCACGCCGTAGGCCAGTCCGAAAAAGATCAACCAGCCAAACAGGGCTTTGGTCAGTGCGCTGCTCCAGGTCATCGCCTGGGCCATGCCCATGATCCCGTCGCCCATTGCGAATAACGGGGCGCTCGCAGCACCCCAATGATCGCCTAGCCAGTAGAAAAAACTGTAGAGGTTGTTGAGGATCACGTAAACGAACGTGACCAGCGTCATGGCGGCAAGAAGGAAGACGATAAAACCCTCCTCGAAGTGTTCCCAGATACGCTGAAGCGCTTTCATGGATGGCATCTCCTATCGAGTAATGATCGGCAGGTGCCGCCCTGGGCAGCACCTGCATTGCGATCATTGGGCCTTGTTGGCGGCTTCAGCGGCAGAGATCAATTCAGGACCGATATCGCCCTCAAACTTCTTCCATACCGGTTTCATCGCTTCTCGCCATTGTTCGCGTTCCTCTGGCGTCAGGGTGATGATTTCAGTGGTCTTGGCCGCCAGGATGCGCTGCTTGTCGCCCTCATTGAGTTGTTCCGCGTCCTTGTTCACCTGAGCTGTGACTTCAACGACAATCTTGTCCAGTTCACTTCGAACATCCGGCGGCAATCCATTCCAGAACTTGGTGTTAGTGATCAGCATATAGTCCAGTACACCATGATTGGATTCCGTGATGTACTTCTGCACTTCATACATCTTCTGGCTGTAAATGTTCGAGTAAGGATTCTCCGCACCGTTGACCACACCGGTCTGCAGCCCCTGATAAACCTCTGCAAAACTCATCTTGCGCGGATTGGCGCGAACAGCCTTGAACTGCTCCTCAAGCACGGCAGACGCCTGCACCCGGAACTTCAGGCCACGGGCATCGGTAGGGACGCGCAGTGGCTTGTTGGCCGAAAGTTGCTTCATGCCGTTGTGCCAATAGGCCAGGCCGGTGATGTTCTTGCTCTCCATGGACTTGAGCAGCCCTTGCCCCTGCGGACTCAACTGGAAGCGGTTGACCGCGGCGATGTCGTCAAACAGGAAGGGCAGATCGAACAACTGGACAGACTTCGTGTACTGCTCAAACTTTGCGAGCGAGGGGGCAATCAACTGCACATCTCCCAACAGCAAGGCTTCCATCTCCTTACCGTCACCAAACAGGGACGAGTTGGGATAGACCTCGACCTTGACCTTGCCGGGCAGGCGCTCCTCGACCAATTTCTTGAACAGCAAGGCGCCTTGACCCTTGGGCGTTTGCTCGGCGACTACATGTGAGAACTTGATAATTATTGGATCGGCGGCCATCGCTGTGCTCAGCGTACCGAAGACAAGGGTACAGGCGAGTGCTTTGCATATTGACTTGAACATCGGAGGTATTCCTCTTGTTTTAGTTTTTTGTACATTCCAGGCATTGGAGCTCATTCGTGCGGCGGACAAGAGGCAAGTCTAGGCGGAAAAATTCCATTGGGAGGATGGCAACCAGGATGGATTGAAATCCAGGTCATCGAATTCACTGAGATTGCAGCGAAAAATTAATACTGACGCGAGGAGCCGTACATCGTCCAATCCGACACAAGGTGCCGGAACAGGTCGTGAAGGCGGGAGAGCAGATACTCCCACCAGTGGACGAACTCATTGTGGCGCCGGGAGTATGAGCAAGTTCGCTCTGTCGTCGCGGCGCTGGCGGGTGATTGGGACGCGGTCAAAAGGGTTGAGCTGGTCCTCCCGGAAACTGGCATTTACAACTCGGAATTCGATGAAGTCGATGATCGCTTGAAGGCTTCGGCAAGCCAGACATCTTGTTGTGGCACTGGAGAGACAACCCTTGAGGCCGCGTGAGCGACAGATTTATTACAGATACCATATATATTTCGCAGCAGGTATTTGAAGAGCGCCGGAAAGCGATTCGACGTGGCTAACCCTGTATTACAGGGCTTTCATTGACAACGGTCGTCGGGATCCAGTCATTTTGATGGATTAATGTGTCGTTGACTCTTTACCTTGCATATGGGAAAACATATATTCGTTAAGCCGTATATGAGCTGAGGCTGCACAATGACCAGCAAAGCCCGTGTCCTGTTCGTCTGGAGTTTTGAAGACCCGGTCACCAGCACCAAACATGATGCCTTTCGTCTCACCCTTCACGAAATTCATGAGCGCATCAAGATGTTCGTCTTGGTCAAAAACAAACACTGAGAAACGATATGGCTGACCATCTGACACCGACCACTGTTTTCAAATGCCTGGCTGACGACACTCGGGTCCGCACGATGATGCTCATCACCCGTGAAGGAGAGCTTTGTGTTTGCGAGCTGACCTGCGCGTTGAACGAGAGTCAGCCAAAAGTCTCCAGGCACCTCGCGCAGCTGCGGAGTTGCGGCCTGTTGTCGGACCGTCGACAAGGCCAATGGGTGTATTACCGACTGCACCCGAATCTCCCGGATTGGGTTCATCAAGTACTGACCACTGTGCTCGAAAGCAACAAGCACTGGTTGAGCCCTGATGCCAAACGCCTTGATGAAATGGGCGACCGTCCTGAACGGGCACTGGCCTGCTGTGAAAGCTAAATAGCCTGACTCCGCCTTCGACTACGAGATCGCTCGATGAAAATCCTGTTCCTCTGCACTGCCAATAGCTGTCGCAGCATCCTCTGTGAAGCAGTCTTCAATCACTTGGCACCGGAAGGCATGAAAGCCTGCAGTGCGGGCAGTCAGCCCAAAGGTGAAGTGCATCCGCTGAGTCTCAAGACTCTGGAAAACGCTGGTATTTCGACGCTTGGGCTGTTCAGTAAGTCCAGCGATGCCCATGTGAATTTGGCACCCGACTTCGTCATCACGGTGTGCGACAAGGCTGCCGGTGAAGCTTGCCCGGTATTTTTCGGACCGGCCACCAAGGCCCACTGGGGGCTGGCTGATCCTTCGGAATATCACGGGACTCAAGAAGAGATCGAGGCGGCTTTTGAAGCCACGCTGGAGCAGATCAGAACCCGTATCCAGGCCTTCCTGGCATTACCGCTTTCGCAACTGAGTGCCGAACAGCTCAAGGCTCAGCTGGCCCTGATTGGCACGCTGTAACCCTAGGAGCAATTAACATGAGTAAAGGCCGCCTTTCCTTCCTGGACCGTTACCTGGCCCGTCACCAGTGGCCTTCGCCACGGTGATTGACCCTTGGGTGGAAGTGCCAGTGCTGATTTCCCTGGTCGGCGTGGCCCTCTGGTTGAAACGCCGTTGGTTCGATGAATCCAAGAGCGCCGTTGCGCAGGACAAACACTATGTTTGATGACTCTATCCCTCAACTCGATACCGAACTGGTTGATCTCCCATCGACTGACAAACTGGGTATCGAAAAGACCTCCATCCACAAGCCGCGCATTTTGCTGCTGTACGGATCGACCCGTGAGCGCTCCTTCAGTCGCCTGTTGGTCGAGGAGGCCGCTCGATTGCTGGAGCACTTCGGCGCCGAGGCGCGGATTTTCAATCCGTCAGGTTTGCCGCTGCCCGATGACGCACCCGACGATCATCCCCGTGTGAAGGAACTGCGCGAACTGATGTTGTGGTCCGAGGGGCAGGTCTGGTGCTCTCCAGAGCGTCACGGTTCCATGAGCGCGGTCTTCAAGGCGCAGATCGACTGGGTGCCACTGGCGATGGGCGCGGTACGCCCGACCCAGGGCAAAACCCTCGCCGTCATGCAGGTGTGCGGCGGCTCGCAGTCGTTCAACGTGGTCAATCAGCTGCGGGTGCTGGGACGTTGGATGCGCATGTTCACCATCCCCAATCAATCTTCAGTGCCAAAGGCCTATATGGAATTCGACGACAACGGCCGGATGAAGCCGTCTCCGTTCTACGACCGTGTCGTTGATGTGATGGAAGAGTTGGTGAAGTTCACGCTACTGCTTCGCGACCGTCAGGACTATCTGGTCGATCGTTATTCCGAGCGCAAGGAGTCGGCGGAAGAACTCATGAAACGTGTCAATCAGCGCTCCATCTGAGGGTTTTTCACCGTGCAACAACACCCATATTCCGTACTGCCGCTGGCACAGTTCAATGGCCAATTGATCTTCACCCCGTGTCCCGGCACGAAGGGCACCAAGCCTTTCGAGGCGCTGCAAACCGTCAAGGACGCGGGGGCATCGGCACTGCTGACGCTAACCGGTTTGGTTGCCACTCGGCTGTTGATCGAAAGCGGTGTGCCATTGTGCGATGCCATCCGCGATGTTCAGTCGCTGCGCCCGCGCGCTATCCAGCATCCTGCCCACAGTGAATACATCGGCCAGTTCGACACCCGGTCGAACGCCCACTGACACTCAATACAGAGCACAACAACATGGCTATCAAAGTTGGTATCAATGGTTTCGGTCGGATCGGTCGCCTCGCGCTACGAGCAGCCTGGAGCTGGCCAGAATTCGAATTCGTGCAGATCAACGACCCAGCGGGTGACGCGGCGACCCATGCGCACCTACTGAACTTCGACTCGGTACATGGTCGTTGGAATTACCAGGCCGACTCCGAGGGCAACAGCATCGTCATTGACGGCAAACGAATCAAGGTAACGGCCAACAAGGCAATTGCCGACACCGATTGGTCGGGTTGCGATCTGGTGATTGAAGCCAGCGGCAAGATGAAGACCGTCGCGGTGCTTCAGGCGTATCTCGACCAAGGCGTGAAGCGCGTAGTGGTGAGTGCGCCCGTGAAAGAGAAGGGCGCGCTGAATATCGTCATGGGTGTCAATCATCAGCTGTTCAAACCCGCTGAACATCGCATCGTCACGGCGGCGTCATGCACCACCAACTGTCTGGCGCCGGTGGTGAAAGTCATCCACGAGAAGCTGGGCATTCGCCACGGTTCGATCACCACCATCCACGACCTGACCAACACCCAAAGCATTCTCGATCAACCGCACAAGGATCTGCGCCGTGCGCGTGCTTGCGGAATGAGCCTGATCCCAACCAGTACCGGATCGGCCACCGCCATTGCCGAAATCTTCCCGGAGCTGCGTGGGCGCCTGAATGGTCACGCCGTACGCGTGCCGCTGGCCAACGCTTCGCTGACGGACTGTGTCTTCGAGGTCGAGCGAGCCACCACTGTCGAAGAGGTGAATAAACTTCTCAAGGACGCTTCCGAGAATGAACTGAAAGACATCCTCGGTTTCGAGGAGCGTCCATTGGTGTCTATCGACTACCGTACCGATCCGCGTTCATCGATCATCGATGCGCTGTCGACCATGGTTATCAACGGCACCCAGGTCAAACTCTATGCCTGGTACGACAACGAATGGGGCTATGCCAACCGTACCGTTGAACTGGCCAGAATGGTCGGTCTGGCAGTCTGAGGAGCGGTCATGAAATCGTTGTCAGCCCTGGCGCCGGAAGTGCGGCAGTACCTGCTCGTGACGGGCAACTACTGGGCCTTCACTCTCACCGATGGCGCCCTGCGCATGTTGGTGGTGCTGCACTTTCACGCGTTGGGCTACAGCCCACTGCAAATCGCGGCGTTGTTTCTGTTCTACGAACTCTTTGGCGTGATCACCAACCTGGTGGGGGGCTATCTCGGCGCGCGATTAGGCTTGAACCGAACCATGAACATCGGGCTGGGGATGCAGGTCGCAGCGTTGTTGATGCTGACAGTACCCTCGGCCTTGTTGACCATCCCTTGGGTGATGGGCGCGCAGGCGTTGTCGGGGATTGCCAAAGACCTGAACAAGATGAGCGCCAAAAGCTCGATCAAACTTTTAGTGCCCGATGGGCAGCAGGGCAAGCTTTATCAATGGATAGCCATCCTCACCGGCTCGAAGAACGCGCTCAAGGGTGTCGGCTTCTTTCTTGGCGGAGCCTTGCTGGCATTGATCGGTTTCAAAGGTGCCTTGCTGGCCATGGCGAGTGTCCTGGCGCTGATCTGGATCAGCAGCTTGATCCTGTTAAAAAAGGACCTGGGTAAGGCCAAAGCCAAGCCCAAATTTCGCGACATCCTCTCCAAGAGCCGGGCGATCAATATCCTCTCGGCGGCGCGGATGTTTCTGTTCGGCGCCCGTGATGTCTGGTTTGTGGTGGCCTTGCCGGTGTACCTGAGTAGTGTCTTCGGCTGGAGTTTCTGGAAGGTTGGCGGGTTCCTGGCAGCCTGGGTGATTGGCTACGGCATCGTGCAGTCCTTCGCGCCCAACATCACTGGAAAGAAACGTGGGCACGTACCGGATGGTCGTACGGCATTTCTGTGGGCACTCGCACTGGCAGGCCTCCCGGCGGCAATCGCTCTCGGGCTGAACACTGGTTTGTCGCAGCAGGCGGTGCTGCTCGGCGGATTAATGCTCTTTGGGGCGCTGTTCGCGGTGAATTCGTCGTTGCACAGCTACCTGATCGTGGCCTACGCCAAGGAAGACGGTGTGTCGCTGGACGTGGGGTTTTATTACATGTCGAACGCCATGGGGCGACTGATGGGCACGGTGCTCTCGGGCTGGGTTTATCAGATGTACGGGTTGGGCGCGTGCTTGTGGATATCGAGCGCATTCGTGTCGCTGGCCGCTCTGGTTTCTATCGCCTTGCCTCGGCATGCAGAGGCGATATGAAACCGTCAGACAGGACGGACTGAACCCTTTGAGACTTTGGCACAGAATCTGTGCCCCTGACTTACCGCCTCCTACCACCACGGACGAACCTTGGATCGGTGCAAGATGATCGAGTATAGCGATTCAATTCAGCTCGCAACCCGCGTTACTCGGACAGGCGGATTCGAATCTGTTTTTCAATCTCGATGATTGCAAAGAGCGCAACGCCCACCCCGATGATCAGCAGGCCGTCAACGAAGGGGATCGCTTCGGTTGCAAAAACCTTTTGCAGCGGTGGCGCATACGTGATGGCGAACTGCGCGAAGGTGACCACGGCGACTGTCATCCACACGACTTTGGTGCCACGAATGCCCTTCCAGGTAAGCGATGTGCTGTAGAGGTTGCGAATGAAGAACAGGTGGAAAATTTCCATCACGACTAACGTGTTAACCGCGATGGTTCGGGCCAACTCCACTGAGTAGCCCCGGTCGAGCGCATACGAAAAAATACCGTAAACGCCGCAGAGGAACAGAATAGAAACAAGCACCATATGCCAGACTAAAGCACCGCCTATGAGTGGCGCTTTGCGTGAACGGGGCGGTCTGAGCATAGTGTTTTCTTCGGTGGGCTCGAACGCCAGTGCGATGCCGAGCGTCACTGCGGTTATCAGATTGATCCACAGAATCTGTATCGGCGTCACCGGCAGCGTAATACCGAGCAGCAGGGCGACGATGATGGTCATTGTCTCGCCCGCGTTGGTAGGTAGCGTCCAGCTCAGCACTTTCTTGATGTTGTCGTAGACCGTCCGGCCTTCGCGCACAGCGGCCACGATGGATGCGAAGTTGTCATCGGCCAGCACCAGATCGGCGGCTTCCTTGGCGGCTTCACTGCCTTTTCCACCCATGGCGATACCGGCATCGGCACGCTTTAGCGCTGGTGCGTCGTTCACCCCATCACCGGTCATGGCCACTGTCATACCGTTCGATTGCAGCAGCATCACAAGCCTGAGCTTATGCTCAGGGCTGGTGCGAGCAAAGATATTGACGACCTTGACTGCCTCCTTGAGGGCGGTATCGCTCATGGCGTCCAGGTCAGCGCCAGACAGCACCTTGTCGGCATTTTGCAGGCCAATGTGGCGACCGATAGCGGCGGCGGTGCCTCCGTGATCGCCAGTGATCATCTTGACGACAATGCCTGCTGCCTGGCATTGCTGAATGGCCTTTTTTGTCTCGGGCCTGGGCGGGTCAATCAATCCGACCATGCCAAGCAAAGTTAAACTTCCTTGCACGTCCTCGAATTCCAGCACGGTATGCTCGGGTGGAACTTGTCTAACTGCTAACGCCAATACACGCTGCCCCTTGGCGGCAATGGCGTTTGCCTGTGCGTGCCAGTAGTCCGCATTGAGCGGTTCAGTCTCGCAAGCGTTTACAAGCTGCTGCGTGCTCATGGCCAGTATTTGTTCTGGCGCGCCTTTTACGTAGATAGAGGCATGTCGATCATGGTTGTGGTGCAGTGTCGCCATGAAGCGGTGTTTGGCGTCAAACGGTATGGCGTCGGTGCGGGGCCAGGCCTGATGATCTTCATCACGATCGATTCCGGTTTTTCCGGAAAATGCCAGCAAGGCACCTTCCATCGGATCACCCTCAACCTTCCATGAATCTTCATGCAGGCGCAGCACGGCATCGTTGCACAAACCGGCTGCGCGCCCCAGCTCTTCCAGCGCAGGGTGAGACGACTTGTCGACTGGCTGATCTGCAAGGCTGATGCTGCCCATTGGCTGATAACCTGCACCATCGACCGTGAAGACGAGATCGTTCGTCACGACCGATGCCACCATCATTTCGTTGCGGGTAAGTGTGCCGGTTTTGTCAGTGCAGATGACGGATACCGAGCCGAGTGTTTCGATGGCAGGCAGACGACGAACAATGGCGTTGCGACGAGCCATCGCCCTGACTCCGACAGCCAGCGTGATGGTCAGGACGGCGGGCAGCCCTTCAGGTATTGCAGCCACCGATATCCCGACCACGACCATGAAGATCTCGGTGAACTCGTAGTGCCCGACATAATGGCCATATACGAGTAACAACCCGCCAACCAACAAGATCAGGATCGTCAGCCTGCGTGCAAATACGTTCGTTTGTTGCACCAGCGGAGTCGTCAGCGTTTCTACTTCCGCAAGCAGCGTACTGATGCGTCCGATTTCAGCCGCTGCTGCGGTAGCAACGACAACCCCTGTCGCTTGCCCGCACGTCACAAGCGTGCCGCTGAACGCCATGCAGGTACGATCACCCAGGGCAGCGTCAAGCTCTACTGGTCTGGTATGTTTTTCTACGGGTAGGGATTCACCGGTAAGAATGGCTTCTTGAATCTGTAGTCTGTTCGCGTGCAGCAGGCGTAAATCAGCAGGGACTTTGTCGCCGGCCTCCAACAATACGATATCGCCCGGGACCAGCTTCTCGCCTGCAACGCTCAAGCGTTCGCCTGCGCGAATCACGGCGGCGTGCGGTGCCAGCATCTGCCGGATAGCGTCCATGGCTTTTTCCGCTTTGCCTTCCTGAACGTATCCAATGATTGCATTGGTAATGACCACCGCCAGAATCACCACCGTATCCCACAGGTGTTGCAACATCGCGGTAATCGCGGCGGATCCTAGAAGTACATAAATCAGAATGTTGTGAAATTGCAGGAGGAATCGCAGCCAGGCAGGTCGCCGTACTGCTTCTGGCAAGCGATTGAAACCCGTTCGGTCAAGCCGGGCTTGAACTTCATCGGCCGCCAGCCCGACATGCTCATTGACTTCAAGCAGGTTCGTCACCTGCTCTGCAGGCAGGGTATGCCAGGCCATGGAATGTGACGGAATGGGTATGGGCTCTTTTACAGCTTCACCGACCGGCTTCTTCAATGAGTTTCTCCTGTGCGCGCTCAACGGGAACGGGCTGAGGGGGCATGAGCGGGCGTGGATCGTTCAGGTCGGACATTCAAATCTCCTTGTTCAAACAAGTTTTGAAACTGCTCCGCTCAGAATAGTTTTAAACAATAGCAATCCACTTGTACGTTTATAGATTCAGCTGCCGGGGTTTGCAGCGCATGGCCTTGGCAGGCAGTTGAATCACGAACTGAAGCGTTCAGCTACCCTCGGGAGGCTGCGATGACATTGGTAGACGCTGAAGGTTTAAGTGAGTCAATTAACGTCAGCCACTCAGAGCACATTAAGAGGGATTTTCAGGTAGCAAGTGCCATTGCCTTCAGCTGGAGGCAAATTACCTGCTCGCATGTTCACTTGCACGGATGGCAGGATAAGTGTCGGCATGCCCAACGTAGCGTCCCGCGCTTGGCGCATAGCAACGAAATCTGCTTCGCCAGTGCCCTCATGCACATGAACGTTATGGGTTCTTTGCTCGGCAATGGTGGTTTCATTGCGGTAGTCATCTCGACCCGGGGCCTTGTAGTCGTGGCACATAAACAAACGGGTATCGTCGGGCAACTCGAACAACTTTTGAATGGACTGGAAGAGTTTTCGCGCATCGCCACCGGGAAAATCGCATCGGGCAGTGCCGTAATCAGGCATGAACAGCGTATCGCCGACAAAACCGGCATCACCGATTAGATAGGTCATGCAGGCCGGTGTATGTCCTGGTGTGTGGATGGCGTGCGCTTCGATCCCTCCGACCAAAAAGCGCTCACCGTCTTTCAGCAGCCGGTCGAATTGACGACCATCAGTGGCAAACTCGCTGCCAACGTTGAACAACTTACCAAAAGTATTCTGAACCACGGTGATCTGCTCGCCGATGGCCAGTTGGCCGCCCAACTCGCGCTTTAGATACTGCGCTGCGGAAAGATGATCGGCATGTACATGGGTTTCCAGTAACCACTCCACCGTAAGGGCTTGCTCCCGCACGTAGGCAATTAGACGTTCCGCGCTGTTGCAAGACGTGCGACCCGATGCGGGATCGTAATCGAGCACTGAGTCGATAACGGCGCAGTGCCCTGTATTCGGGTCGCTGACAACATAGCTGTAGGTATACGTAGCGGAGTCAAAAAAAGCTTCTACATGGGGTTTCATGATGGAATTCTCTTTTCGATATACGAAGTGGAGTGCTGATCTACCAATGGGCTTTTGGTCAGGAGCCGTGATCAGCGCTGCAGACCTGAACCACCACGGGCGCCTTCAGGCGCCCGCCAGTGTGCAACGGCCGTCGTTCAGCGACGGTTACAGGTCTTGATGCCCAGCAAGGTGTAGACAGGGCAGAAACGGAAAATGCCAGTGGCCAGCGGCACCAAACCGATCCAACCCCATGCGCCGATCACACCGGACAAACTGAGCCCAATGAGAAGCAGGCCGGCGACAATGCGCAGGCTACGGTCTATGGTTCCAATGTTCGCTTTCATGGCGATCTCCCGATCAATGGCTGCGCCGGCTCTCCAGCGCAGTAAACAACAACATGCCGGCCAGCATGGCCAACATGAACACGATCACTTGCCAGTGTCCTGTCAGCAGAATGGCCACTGCGGGGCCAGGACAGATGCCCGCTATTCCCCAGCCGATGCCGAACAACAGGCTCCCGCCAATCAAGCGCGGGTCCAACTCACGTTTGACCGGTAGCTGCATTGGCCTCCCCAGCAGCGAGCTGGATTGTCGGCGGGCCCAGGTCAGCGGGCCAAAAGCCACGCCAATGGCTCCCACCATGACCAACCCCAAGGAAGGGTCCCAGGCACCGGTTAAATCCAGGAAAGCGAGTACTTTGCTGGGGTTGGCCATGCCTGCCAGAAGCAGGCCCAGGCCGAACAGCAGGCCAGCAATGAATGCGGTCAGTTTGATCATGTCCAGCCCTCCAGCAGATGACGCAAGACAAACACTGTGACGAAACCACTGAACATGAAACACCCAGTGGCGACCATCGATCGCGGCGAAAGGCGCGACAGACCGCATACCCCATGACCACTGGTGCAGCCTGATCCGTATCGTGTGCCGATGCCCACCAATACACCGGCGGCGATCAGTCCGAACCAGCCACTTTGGAACTCAATCTGCGGCAGCGCAGCGAACAAGCCCCATAGAAGTGGCGCGATGAGCAGACCCAGGAGAAAAAGTGCTTTCTCACTTACCCCCTCGCTCCCGCGCTGTAAAAGACTGCCGATCAGGCCGCTGATGCCTGCGATACGCCCGTTGGCGACGACGAATAGACTGGCCGCCAGGCCAATCAGTGCGCCACCGGCAAGGGATGACCAGGGAGTGAAGTTGAGCCAGTCGACATTCATGACATTTCTCCGGCGCAAAAATGTTGATACAAGGTTTGGATGACTGCCAATGCTGCGGGACTGCTGATGCGATAGAACACCTGCTTTCCGTCGCGGCGGGTCTCCACCAGCCCTTCGCGACGGAGCACTGCCAGCTGTTGAGAGAGAGTCGGTTGCTGTATCCCCAGCAGTGACTCGAGATCGCTGACATTGCGCTCGCCTTGGGATAGCTGGCACAGGAGGATCAAGCGATCCGGATTGGCCAGGGCTTTAAGAAATTGGCTGGCAGCATCGGCATTGGCGTGTAGCTGCTGGATATCTGATTCGGGCATACGATTGGTCACTAATTAATCAGTTTGCTAAATTATAGTATATAAAAAAATAAAGTGTTTGGTGGTATTGATTTGCGCTGGTCACTGGCAGGCGAGATCGGGGAGGGCAAGTCACGGGCTCTGGGCGAGGCTTGGGTGTTGGCGCTGACGTCGTATTGACCTGATCCTTCGCACCAACGCCTGTTTGTTCGAATCACGCCGTCCCGAGCATATTTTTCAATGACTAAGGCCAATGTTCACAGCATTGGTCTTTTCCATGTACGTGACATGTGCGGAGAAGGCTGACGGCGGGTATCAGGGAAAAGCTGATATACGGGAAAGCCGCACTCGAATAAGGTGCAGCAGTTCGCCCTGCCAGCTGTTTCAGAGAAATGCTGAGTGGCCGCAACTGGTCAGGGTGGGCTTACTTTCTTGACTGCCCGGCCACTGTGCCGGGTTGTTGGTTTTCGCCATTCGTCCAATGCCGGGCACTTGAGCGCGGTGTGGCTCTCTCACGTTTAAGCACGGATTCACCCGGGCGTGAGAGCGGAGAGTCACCATGGAAATTGACGAGAATGCACCTGGCAACAGATCCCAACAGAGCGTGACGCGCACGGCGGACAACGAAACCGGCCATGACCCTGAAAGGGATGAGCCAGGGATTCCGTTGCAGCCGGACGACGGAGCCCCTGTTGATGAAGATATGACCGACGTGGAGGCCAACAACTCGGTATCGAGTGAGCATCCCGACGCTGGAACGAGCGGTCGCGTCGATAATCCGGATCAGGATGAAGATCATAAGGAGGCTCGCGGCATGCCGGCGAGCGATCCGGAATCTGGCGCCTGACCATGTTTGGATCATTTCAATAGCCCGCACAGCGCGGGCTTTTTTACGCCTCGAATTCACCTGTGGCCAGGGCCGCCCTCGGGAAGGCCTGGACGTCGATAACCGGACAGTGCGAGACAGGGCGTCGTCGCAGCCCTCTGTCATGAAATGAAAAGCCATTGTCGTCTGATGAGAAGCGACTCGCCAGACGGCGTCCTACAGTCCAATCAGCGCAATTCGACGCAGCACGTCCCAACTTGAGACTGGAGAATAAGAAAAAATGGCCAACGCCGTACGCTTCTACGAAACCGGTGGTCCCGAAGTCCTTCGTTATGAAGAGGTCGAGGTCGGCGACCGGGCCAAAGGGATTCAGGTGCACAGCGGGTACGGCATGTCGGAAACCTGCCCGGCCTTGCCAAGTCGTTGCACATAAACCTTCGGTGAACACCCGGTCCTCTGCTTGAAGCACCGATAAAAAGTCGACAGCGAGTTAAACCCCGCAGCACCGGCAATATCGTCAACCCGTGACGCATGCCGTTGCGCATTCAAGCGTTCAAGCGCCTCATCAAGCCGCAACTGATTGAGCAACGCATAAAACGTTTGCCCCCGAACCTGATTGAGAAAAAACGAAATCTGGTTACGCGTGTAACCCGTCGATGCCGCTACATGAGACAGGTCCAGCCGAGGATCCAGATAGGGCTTCGACTGCTCAAAGTACTGCTGCAAATCATTGGACAGCGCCCCGACCTGACGGGCAGACAATCCCAGCCGACTCACGGCATCGGCACTGTATGCCGGACGAATCACAGTGGTCGCCTGGCTGACCAATACCGCATGTTCGTTGACTTTGACAATCAATCCATCCTTCACCGAGAGCGCCTCGACAGTGCGAAATGAAACCAGGCCGTCGCTGCCATTGAGTGTCACCCGGTACTGCAGGAACGCGGTGTCGCCGTCGATGCGCAAGCGATCGGTGTAAGTCTGCAACTCTTCTGATCCTACCGGCATGCTCGCCGCGAGATAGTCGCGCAGCTGCGAGTGCTCGATGGTCCGGTTCTGGAAAAAATCGTTGTACTCGATAGCCGGGTGATAGAGCGCCATCACGCTGTCCAGGTCGCGTCTTTTCCAGGCCTGGTGGTAACGCACGGCAACTTCATGAGTCTGCGCGCTCGAAGGGTCCGCCAGGAAGGTGGGGGTGGTGTGTAAATCGAGTGCTTCCACAACGAGCTCCATGGCACAGATCAGGGCGAAGCCACGAGTATTCCAGATGCTGTGGTTTTCCGCCCGTGTCCGCTGCGAGGTTTACCGCATCGTTGTGCCTGTGAAAGCGCCGGCGATTGCTTTAGCGTCAGCCCATGATTTTTTCGGAGCATGAGTGCATGACGCTTCACACCGCGAACCGATCCCTGGCAGATGCCAGGCCTTATCCTGTCTGGCAGGAGACGCGAGTTTCTGCGCCTGCTGCACCGAGGCTCACCGGCGAAGTGCTGTGTGACATTGCGATAGTGGGCGGCGGATTCGTCGGGTTGTGGACGGCGCTGATGGCGCGTCAGCGTTGGCCAGATGCAACGATCGTTGTGCTTGAGGCCGGGCAATGCGGCGGTGAAGCCAGTGGGCGCAATGGCGGGTTCTGCGCGCCGAGCATCTCTCACGGCGTTTCCAATGCGCTGAAACGTTGGCCCGGGGAAGCGGAGCAACTGGTTCGACTGGGCAGGGAAAACCTTCTGGCGTTTGAAGAGGATCTTCAGCGCTATGGTATGGATGTAGCGTTCGAGCGCTCCGGAAAGTTGAACGTCGCGAGCCAGCCGTGGCAGGTTGAAGGGCTGAAGTCGATGCAGCGCAACTACCAGCGCTTTGGTATCGCCTGCGATTATCTGGAAGGCGACGCGCTGAAGTCCCACCTGGATTCACCGGCCTATGTCGCGGGTGTTTTCGAGCTCAATTATGCGTTGCTGAACCCGGTCAAGATGGTCGCTGAATTGCGCCGTGTGTGTCTTGCGCAAGGTGTGCAGCTGTTTGAGCATTCTCCGGTAACCAGCCTGCGCCAGGACGGAATCCATCAAGTGCTGGAGACCGGGTTGGGCTCCGTCAAAGCGGCGAAAGTCGCCCTCGGCACCAACATCGCGCCGCCGTTGCTGGGGGCGCTGAAGTCCAAGGTCATTCCCATATATGACTATGCCCTGGCGACCCGGCCCCTCGACGATTCGCAGCTGCGCGCCATCGGGTGGGTCGGTCGCTACGGTATCGCCGACAGTGGCAACCAGTTTCATTACCTGCGCAAGACCGAGGACAACCGCATTCTCTGGGGTGGTTATGACGCTATCTATCATTTTGGCAGCCGACGCGATGAGGCGTTGACCCAGCGTCCCGACAGCTTCGTGACGCTGGCCCGGCAATTTCAATCAACCTTCCCGGCATTGGCGGACGTCACGTTCAGCCATGCCTGGGGCGGCATCATCGATACCTCTGCGCGCACCACCATGTTCTGTGGCACTTCGTCTGATGGTCGCGTTGCCTATGCCCAGGGGTTCACGGGGCAGGGCGTGTCTGCCAGTCGTTTCGCGGCGTTGACCATGCTCGATTTGCTCGAAGGTCAATCGACCGAGCGCACGCAGTTGGCGATGACCTCGACGGCGCCTTTCCCGTTTCCACCCGAGCCCTTGCGATACGCGGGCGTCTCCCTGGCGCAGCGCTCGCTGGCCCGCGAAGACCTGACCGGGCGCCGCGACTGGTTGCTCAAGGGGTTTGATGCGTTAGGGATTGGCTTTGATTCTTGAACTGAAGTGAGCATGACCATGAACAACCCCGATCACATCATCGATTTCGCCAACCCCGAGTTGCCCGTCGTCGAGCTGGAAACCAGCGATCCTGCGCTGGTCGACGCCCCGTATTGCAGTCGCAGTTGGCGGCACTTTATGGCGCCGGAGAAAAATGCTGTCGCAGGCATCTGGGAGGCCCCCGAGCACCTTGAGCGCTGTGAATGTGATTACGACGAGCTTTGTCATTTGCTCGAAGGGCATGTCCGGTTGACCGACAGCAAGGGCGTCAGCCAGGAGTTCAAGACGGGCGCCACGTTCGTGGTCGCCGCCGGATTCAAAGGGACCTGGGAGAACCTGACGCCGGTGCGCAAGGTGTTCATGATTCTCAGGGGGTGATGCCTGTAGGCGCGAAGCTTAAGTGTTGGGCAGCGCCATGATCGCCTTTGCGGCAATGTCAGTGCCGCGAGTCGCCTGCATGTTTTTGCTTAACGATTCGAGACGTTGCTTCATCGCCTGGTCCGCCAGCAGTTGTTCGAGAGCCGCAGGTAACGCGGACAGCGGATCGGCAAACCTTGGCAAGTAGCGGCCAACGCCGACTTCCTCGGCGCGTGCGGCGTTGTCGTGACCGTCCCAGCAGTAAGGAATGATCAATGACGGCAAGCCGAAGTACAGCGCTTCGCAGAAGCTGTTGTTGCCGCCGTGGTGGATGAACAGCTGGCATTCCTTGAGTACGGCCGGCTGTGGAAACCAGCTGTCCAGGTACACGTTGTCCGGGACGGTGGTGTACATGTCCCGATAGGCGCCAACGTTGATGAGGAAGCGATAGGGCAGATGTTCGATGGTGCCGATCAGGCGCTTCATCATGTCGGTGTCGGCAGCCCCGAGACTGCCGAAGCTGATGTAAATCAGCGGCGCGTCGTTGTGCCTTGGGAAGTCGGGAACGATGTAGGGCGCTTCGCGACGTACGCAGCCGTCGAGGTACACATAGCGTTTCGGGTCCAGCGGCGGTTGGCGTTCATAACGCACCGGCGTGGGTGACAGCAACAGGTTGAGCCACGGTGAATCGACAAGAAACTGGACGGGCGGGCAAGGCGCGGTGCCGTTGTTCGCGAGAAACTGCGAAAAGCGTTCATGGGCCGGTGCGACGGCTTTGCGGTAATGCTCGGCAAAACGTTCGCGGGCCTCTTTGTCGCCAGCCAGGCAGCCTGACAAGTACGGCGGTACGGCGGCATCCGGCAATTCGGTTTCGGCACATGAAACCATCCGCACCCACGGGCATCCGGCGTTGGCGATGGCGGGGAACATCACCACGTTGTCGAGGACGATGACGTCCGGTTTAAGGCGGCCGAGCAACTGTTGCAGTGGCTTTTCCGCTTCGATCGCGGTGTCGATGATCGCTTCCCAGGCCGGCGCCACATAGCTGTCGATCTGTGCCAGCGGGGTCTGGTCGAAGTAGGGGATGTTGCGCTCGATAAAGCGCTCCCAGTAATGCTGGTGCTCCGCTGCCGACAAAGGACTGGCTTGCGGAATCGGATACTCGTCAAAGCCGTATTCGGCGAAGAGTCCCTGGAAATGTTCGTGGCAGATAAAGACCGGTTTTGCTCCCAGCTCACGCAGTGACTGGGCGATACCAATGCAGTTCAAGGCCGCGCCGAAACTGGCTTCCGGAAACAAGGCGATCAGTTTGTGTGGGTGCATGGCGAAGAAAGTCCGTGGCGGGTAAAGCCCACCGTGCCTGAGATGATTGGATGCTGTCTTATTTTATAAAAAAAATCATCCTGTTTTTTAAAGTGTTCAGCGACGCCCGAACAAATGGCCCTGCGGAATCCCGCGATTGGCAGTTTGCGGACGCTGGGCAGCGCTCAGGCGCAGGTGCAGGCGCAGCAGGTCGGCAGCGATCTCCAGTTGTCCGCGCTCGATGTGCGCAATGATTTGCAGGTGCTCGCGCAGGGCTTCCTGCAGGCGGTGCACGCTGACGGTCGGCAACAGATTCGGCAGGCGTCGCAGGCTCTGATGCTGGAGCAGGGCGTCGCCGATAAAGCGGTTGCCGCAGCTCTGGCCGATCAGTTCATGGAAGCTGATGTCCAGCTCGCGAAATTGCTGGATGTCGAAGTGTTCAACCGGGCTTGAAAGCAGGGTTTGCATTGCGCTGCGCAGCAGTGCCAGGCGTTGCGGATCGGCGTTGAAGTGGGGGCTGAGCAGCGCTTCCGGCTCCAGGATCAGGCGGAATTTGAGGCTTTCTTCGAGGGCCGCGAGGCTGTTCAGCGACGGGCGAAACAGCCAGGACTGGCCGGGGCCGCGTTCTATCGCCTGGCTTTCGCTGAGTTGCTGCAGGGCCTTCTGCGCTGCCGGCCGGCCGATGTCGTAACGACGCATCAGCTCGCTGATGCTGATGCTGTCCCCGAGGCGCCCGGCCATGCGGTCGCGCAACACCGAGGTCGCCAGTTCTTCTTCCTCGGCTTGTGGCAAGGCCGCGTTGAAGGCTTGGCCGCCTGGTGCGGCGAGCAGTCGATAGCCTTTGCCGGCTTCATGGCTCACCAGGTTTTCTTCCAGCAGTACTTTCAGTGCGCCCCGAATCAGGGTGCGAGACACCTGGAAGGTACGCGACAGCGCTTGCTCGGCAACCGGGTCGCCGGCCACCAGCCCGGTTTCCTGGGTGTGTTCCAGAATCCGTCGGGCGAGTTCCAGGTGATTGGTGCGGGGTTTTTTCTCGGGTGTTGTGCTCAAGCGTCTTATCTCTTTTGGTCGCTTTGGACTCAGGTGCTCATCTTATGCCATGCACCGTTGAGCCGTCAGGCACGAAAAAAGCGTTGACATCTTTTCTCGCTGGTCCTAATTTCTAAAAAAAAACACGTCAAACCGTTTATCTTTTCGCCGTACTGCCTTCGAACACAACAATAATCAATCGTCGGGTGAGTATTATGAGAAAGCTGAAAGGCCTTATGTGTCTGGGATTGAGCGTTTCCCTGGCGATCGCTTCACAGGCCGCAAGTGCAAAAGACATGGTGATTTCGATCTGGGACGGCTACATGGCCCCGGATGCGCTGGACAAGTTCAAAGCAGCCAGCGGCGTTGACGTCGACAAGGCTTTGCACGCGACCAATGAGGAAATCATGGGCAAGCTCATGGCGTCTGGCGGTGAAGGCTATGACGTTGTGTTTGTCTCCTCTCCCTTCGCCGAGGTCCTGCACAAGCAAGGTCTGCTGGCCGATATCGACCCCGTCAAAGTCCCCAACCTGAAAAACCTTTATCCCGAAGCCAACCAGCTGGAATACGACCCGGGCAACCATTTCTCGGTGCCATACACCTGGGGCACGACCGGGATTTGCTACCGCTCCGACAAGGTCACGCCGGCGCCGGTGAGCTGGAACGATCTGCTCAACCCGAGCGATGCGCTCAAAGGCAAAGTGACGATGCTCGCCACCGACCGCTGGATGCTCGGCGCCGGGTTCCTGGCCAAGGGCTGGTCGGTCAACGACAACGATCCCAAGCAGATCGCCGCCGTCCGCGATCAGTTGATCGCCACCAAGAAACGCATCCTCGCCTTCGACGACACCACCTTCTACTCCAAGCTCGCGTCCGGCGAGTCGCTGATGGCGCACGCGTGGGATGGCTGGTGCAACTACGGCACGCAAGCCAATGCGGCTATCAAGTTTGTCGTACCCAAGGAAGGTTCCGACCTCTGGGTGGACACCATGGTCGTGCTGAAAAGCTCGAAGCATCAGGAGGAGGCGTTCAAGTTCGTCAACTTCATGCTCGCCAAAGAAAACCACGCCTGGGTGGCGGAAAACATCCTCTACAAAGTCCCGAACCAGGCCGCAATGGCCGGTTTGTCGGCTGACCTGCTCAAACAATATCCCAACCTGACGATCGCCCCGAGCGAGCTGTTAAAGATGGAGCAATTGCGTGATCTGGGCGGCACCACGCAAAAGGCCTACACCCGGGCTGTCACCGAAATCATGGCGGCACAGAACTAAGCCTTGAAAACGTAAGCCGCACCGAACCGAGGCATGCCCGTCATGCCTCGCCACGCTCGCAAGCCGCCTTCGTTCCGGGGCGGGAGGATATGGGTAATGAGTGCTTTGCATGCTGACAGGCGTCTGTCGGCCTGGCTTCTTGCACCCGGCTTTGGCTGGCTGCTGATATTTCTAGTGGTGCCGTGCGTGCTGGTGCTGGTCTACAGCTTCGTCGAACGCGGTGCATACGGCGGCATCGACTGGCTGTTCACCTGGGAAAACTATCAGCGCGCGTTCGATCCGCTGTACCTCGGCATCCTGCTCAAGTCGGCGAAAATCGCCGGGCTGGCGACGCTGTTTGCGGTGCTGATCGGCTACCCGGCGGCGTATGCGATTGCCCGTGCACCACGGCGCCATCAAGCGGTGTTCCTGTTTCTGGTGATGCTGCCGTTCTGGAGCAACTACCTGATCCGCACCTATGCCTGGATCGTCCTGCTCAATCGCGAAGGCCTGATCAACCGGATGCTGCAGATGTTCGGCTACAGCGGCGAACCGATCAGCCTGCTGTACACCGAGGCGTCGGTGGTGCTGGGGCTGGTCTACAACTACATCCCGTTTGTGATCCTGGCGATTTTCTCTTCGCTGTCACGCATCAACAACGAACTCTGGGACGCCTCGAAAGACCTTGGCGCCTCGGGCTGGATGACCTTTCGCCGGATCATCCTGCCGCTGAGCGTGCCCGGTGTCGCCGCCGGTGCTGTGTTTGTCTTCGTCCTGAGCATCGGCAACTTCATCACCGCCGACCTGTTGGGCGGCAAGCAGGTGCAGATGGTCGGCAACCTGATCTACTCGCAATTCCTCACGGCGCGGGACTGGCCGTTCGGTGCGGCACTCAGCTTTTTCCTGATCGCGATCATGCTGATCCTGTTGTTCGTACAGGCCCTGGTGGCCCGTCGTGCAGAAGGGGGACGCGCATGAGTCAGTCTCGTTCGCTGGGCGGCACCGCACTCAATACGCACCTGTGGCTGGTGTATGCCTTCCTGTATGTGCCGATCCTGGTGTTGATCCTGCTGTCGTTCAACAAGTCAGGGTTGCCGACGGCCTGGGGCGGCGTATCGCTGAAATGGTACGTGTCGCTGGCGCATAACTCGGCGATTTTGTCGGCGGCACTCAATACCTTGATCGTTGCACTGTCGGCAACCTTCATTGCCTGCGTGCTGGGGACGTTCCTTGCGCTGGGCATCGAACTGCGCCGCAAGGGTAACGACAAGGGGCAAGTGGTGGACACGTTGCTGATGGCGCCGATGATCATTCCCGACATCGTCCTGGCGATTGCGCTGCTGAGCTTTTTCAACTTGCTCAAGGTCGGGCTGGGCCTGCACTCGATCATCATCAGCCACGCCGTGTTCAACATCGCGTTCGTCTGCGCGGTGGTGCGCACGCGGCTCAAACACTTTGACTATTCGATCCTCGAAGCCTCGATCGACCTGGGCGCGAGCTGGTTCACCACCTTTCGCCGGGTACTGTTGCCGGCGATTTTTCCCGGTGTGCTGGCGGGTGGTTTGCTCTCCTTCACGCTGTCGGTGGACGAATTCATCATCGCGTTTTTCAACTCCGGTTCCGGCCAGGCTTCCACCACGTTGCCGATGCAGATCTACGCCATGATCCGTTTTGGCGTCACCCCGGAAATCAATGCCCTGGCGACGCTGGTGATGCTGGTCAGCATCACCGCGCTGCTGGCTTCGCAGCGTCTCAACAAGGCTCCTCGCACCCATGAATAACTCCTCGGCGGTACTGATCCTGGACAAGGTCAGCAAGTCTTATGGCAACGGTCTGGCGGTTGACGAGGTGTCGCTGAACATCCGCGAAAACGAGTTCTTTGCGCTGCTGGGGCCGTCCGGCTGCGGCAAGACCACGCTGTTGCGCATGCTCGCCGGCTTCGAAACACCCAGCGCCGGCTGCATTTACCTGGATGGCAAAGACATCTCGCCGCTGCCGGCCAACAAGCGTCCGTTGAACCTGATGTTCCAGTCCTATGCGCTGTTTCCCAACATGACCGTGCGCAAGAACATCGCCTACGGGCTGGAAATGGAGCGCTTGCCCGAGGCGGAAATCCGTCGCCGGGTGGATGAAGTGCTGAGTACCGCGCAGCTGGGTGAACTGGCCGAGCGCAAGCCGGATCAGCTCTCGGGTGGTCAGCGCCAACGCGTTGCACTGGCACGGGCGCTGGTCAAGCGTCCGCGGGTGTTGTTGCTCGATGAGCCGTTGGGTGCACTCGACAAAAAGCTCCGGGAAAAAATGCAGCTCGAACTCAAGCGCCTGCAACTGGAGAGCGGCATCACCTTCATCATCGTCACCCACGACCAGGAAGAAGCGCTGGTGATGTCGGACCGCATGGCGGTGCTCGATGGCGGCAAGGTTTGCCAGTGCGGCAGCCCCACCGAACTCTACGAAAACCCCAACAGCCGTTTTGTCGCCAACTTCATTGGTGTCAGCAATCTGTTTGAAGGCGTGCGTTCGGGCCAGCACACGGTGCGCGTCAACGGCCAGGAACTGGCTGTCGAAACCGACGTGCCGCTGGTCCCTGGGCAAAAGGTCGCCGTCGTCGTGCGCCCGGAGCGTCTACAGGTGCTCGCGCAGGAGGGCGAGACGTGTGCCAATCAGGTCACCGGAAACATCGTCGAAATCGCCTATCACGGTCTCGACACCAACCTGCATGTGCAGACGGCGCTTAGCGACAAGGCGTTGATCGTCCGGGTGCCGTCCTCGCAATTCGAATTTGCGCATTTTGCTATCGGTATGAGCGTCCATCTCGGCTGGCAGGCTCGCCACGCCCGTGTATTGACGCGCTGAACAATAAAAAAGACCAGGCAGGAGTACCGCTCGATGAAACAGAAAGTGATCGCCTTCTTTCCGGAAGCCGCTTATGGCCCGGCACTGAACTCGGTTGGTATCGCCCAGGCGTGCGAAGCCCTCGGCCACAAGGCGGTTTTCCTCACCGACCCCGGCATGAGCGGCGTGTATGCCGGCTACGGTTTTGAAGAACACATGGTCAACATGTCGGCGCCGATGCCCGCCGAGGAGATGGCCCGCTACTGGGTCGATTTCATCAACGGCCACATTCCCAATTTCCGCAAATCCCCAATCGATCAAATCGACAACTACGTGAAGGAATGCTGGGCCGCCATCGTCGACACCGCGAAGTGGGCGCAGAAGGATTTGCCGGCGGTGCTGGACAAGGTCAAACCCGACCTGATCTGCGTCGACAACGTGATCCTGTTTCCTGCGATCAAGCAATACGGCAAGCCTTGGGTGCGCATCATTTCCTGCTCGGAAAACGAGATCGAAGACCCGGATATCCCGCCGCACCTGTCGGGCATGAGCATTCACGACAAGGCGGGCCACGCGCAGTTTCGCCAGCGCTTCGAAGACGTGGTCGGGCCGATTCATGAAGACTTCAACCAGTTCCTGCAAGCCCATGGCGAGCAACCGTATCCGCTTGGCACCTTCTTCGAAGCCTCGCCGTACATGAACCTGCTGCTGTACCCGGACGCGGTCAAGTTCGAGCGTCGTCACCCATTGCCGGCCGAGCGTTTCCACTACCTGCAAGGTTGCGTTCGTCATGATACGGCCTACGACATTCCCGAGTTTCGCGCCAACAACGATAAGCCGTTGCTCTACGTCAGTTTCGGTAGCCTCGGTTCGGGCGACGTCGATCTGCTCCAGCGACTGATCACCGCCGTTGGCAAGTTGCCTTACCGCGCGTTGTTCAATGTCGGTGAGCACCTTGATGAATACCCGGACCTGCCCGACAACGTGCTGATCTCCAACTGGTTCCCGCAGCCATCGGTGATTGCCCAAGTCGATGCGGTGATCCATCACGGCGGCAACAACAGCTTCACCGAGTGCCTGTTTTTCGGTAAGCCGGCAATCGTCATGTCCTACGTCTGGGACGGTCATGACAACGCCATGCGCGCCGAAGAAAGCGGTCACGGGTTCAAGCTCGACCGCTACGAGTGGAGCGAAGCACAGCTCGCGGAGAAGCTCGCGGCGTGCCTCAACGACGAGGCAATGCGCCAACGTCTTCAGCGCACCAGCGCGCAGATGCAATCACGTAAAGGGCCGGCGGACGCGGCCGCCATTCTCGACAAGGTGCTGAACAATGCCTGAGCAAAACACCACGGCGGGTATCACGCCGTACCTCGAAGCCGTCAGCAGTCGCACCGATCTGGTGGACTGGGGCGTGCAGAGCGACGCCGTCGAAGGCGTCTCGCATTCCAGCGGCCGGCTGCTGTTCAAAGGCCCGAATAACAGCCCAGAAACCGGGCTCTGGGTCTGCACGCCGGGTCGTTGGCGGCTGTCGATTCCCCGTGACGAGCTTTGCCACTTCATCGCCGGCGTCGCCACTTATCGCAATGACAACGGCGAAGTGATCGAGATTCGCCCGAACACCCTGGTGCTGTTCCCGGCCGGCTGGACCGGTGAATGCCACGTCCGGGAAACCCTGCGCAACGTTTACATGCTGGCCTGAATGCCAGCCCCTGTGGCGAGGGAGCTTGCTCCCGCTGGCCTGCACAGCAGGCCCCTTCTTTTCAGATAGAGAGGGTGGGGCCGCCTCGCTGCCCAGCGGGAGCAAGCTCCCTCGCCACACGTTACTCGACGTTTGTTCTATCTGTCTGAACCTGACTTTTCTGGAGAGCAACACATGACTACCCCGTTTCTGTACGACCCGCTGAGCATCACTGACGTCAAGGATTGGGGCGTGATCCCGACCATGCTTGAAGGTGAATCCCGTGTTTCCGGCGTGGTGCTGCACAAAGGCCCCGAAGGTCAGTCCGAGTGTGGCGTGTGGATCTGCACGCCGGGCAAATGGTTTTGCCACGTCACCAGTGATGAGTTCTGCCATTTCCTCGAAGGCCGCTGCACCTACGTCCACGAATCCGGCGAAGTGATCGAGATCAAGCCCGACACTGCAGCCTTTTTCCGCAAGGACTGGAAAGGCGTGTGCACCGTCCATGAGACGGTGAAAAAGGTCTACATGATCCGGTGATTGCCATGACTGAGACACGTGCATCATCGCCAACCCGCGAGGACCAGCGCGCAGCCTTCCTGGCGCGTGCCGGCTTCGCCGAGGCGCAGTTGATTGCGCTGCCGGCGGATGCCTCGAGCCGGCGTTATTTCCGCTTGAGCGGTGCAGGCCTGCTGTTGATGGATTCGCCACCGCACAGCGAGCCGATCGGTCCGTTTGTCCAGGTTGCCCGGCACCTGCACCGACTGGGGCTTTCCGCGCCGGCCTTGCTGCAGGTCGACGAAGCGGCGGGGCTGGCGTTGATCGAGGATTTCGGTCACGACACCTACACCCGATTGTTGGCAGCCGGGCATCCGGAAGCGGCGCTGTATCGCTTGGCGGTCGACGCGCTGGTGGCGTTGCACCGCGCGCCACCGACGGCGGAAGTGGCGCCCTACGATGCTCGACAACTGAGTGACGAGTGTGCGCTGTTTATCGATTGGTACGTGCCGTTGCTGATTGGCAAGGAAGCGGCGCTGGGCCTTCGTGAGTCGTATCTGGCGCTGTTCGCCGAGGCCTGCAGCGATGTCGCGCTACGTCGCGAAGCGCTGGTGTTGCGCGACTTCCACGTCGATAACCTGATGCTGCTCGAAGGCCGCGATGGCGTTGCGGCCTGCGGTCTGCTGGATTTTCAGGACGCACTGATCGGTGCGGCGGCGTACGACTTGATGTCATTGCTCGAAGACGCGCGCCGCGACGTGTCCGAAGCGTTGCGCGTGGCGCTGCTGACGCACTACCTGATGCAACGCCCGGAGCTCGATGCGCCGCGATTTCTCGAGGATTACCGGCGGCTGGCCGCCCAGCGTCACGCCAAGGTGCTGGGGATTTTTGTGCGACTGGCGGGCCGCGACGGCAAGCACGGTTACCTGGCTCACCTGCCGCGCACCCTGGGTTTGTTTGTTCGCGCGCTGGAGGCCGAGGCGTTCGCGCCGCTGCGCGCCTGGCTCAACGGGCATGTGCCGGGCTGGCGCGACGATCTGTCGCCCGCAACCCTCGCGGTTTTGCGCGAAACCCCTTATCGATTGGTTCAAGGATTACCCCATGGCCACGTTCAACACTGACATCGCACTGCGTTTCATCAACTCTGAATACCTGCCGCTGACGAATGCCCGCGCGCGCGAAGTGCTCGACCCGGCAACGCTGCAACCTGTCGGGCAGGTCGGGCTGTGTGGCGAAGCTGACGTGCAAGCCGCCGTCGATGCCGCCACCGCCGCGCAAAAACAGTGGCGGCTGATCGACGCGAAAAGCCGCGCCGCGCTTTTGCACACGCTGGCCAATGCCATCGAACAAGACGTCGCCTGCAACCGTGAAGTCGCACGGTTGATGACCCTGGAAATGGGCAAGCCGTTTCCCGAAGCCATGGGCGAACTGGCCAACTGCGCGCCGATCTTTCGCTACTATGCGGAAATGGCCCGGGATGATGCCGGCAAGGTTGCCGGCACCACGCAGATTGGCTCGTTCCAGCATGTGCGCTATGAACCGTATGGCGTCAGCGTGCACATCATGCCGTTCAACTTTCCGATCCTGTTGATGTGCTGGACGGTCGCTGCCTCGTTGGCCGCGGGCAATGCCTGCATCATTAAACCGGCGGAAGCCACGACCCTGTGCACGCTCAAGTTCATGGAACATTTCACCTCGTTGCTGCCGGGGCTGGTGTCTTGTGTGCCGGGCGATGCGGTGACGGCGCAGTTTCTGGTGAAGTCGACCGGCACTCACGCAGTTGCCTTTACCGGCAGCGTGGCGGCGGGCAAAGCGGTGGCAGTGGCGTGTGCCGAACAGATGAAACCGTGCGTGATCGAGGCAGGTGGCAGCGACCCGCTGATCATCTCAAAACACGCGCCGCTGGACGTCGCCGCGGCAGGTGCGGTGACCGCCGCGTTCCACCTGAGCGGGCAGATTTGCACCTCGGCAGAGCGCTTCTACGTGGTTGATGAAGTCCACGATGAGTTCGTCGCGAAGTTCGCTGAACGCACCCGCGCCTTGCGCATCGGCCATGGCCTGGAACATACGGAGATCGGGCCGATGGTCAGCGAGGCTGCGCGCAACAAAGTCATGCGCCTGGTCGACGACGCCCTGGCCAAGGGCGCGACGCTGGTTTGCGGTGGGCGGATTCCGCCGCAGCACAGCGTGGGCTGGTTCTATGAGCCGACCATCCTAACCGGCGTGACCGCTGACATGGCGATTCTTCAGGAAGAGTGTTTCGGCCCCGTCGCGGCGATCTGTCGTGTCAGCGATTTCGATGAAGCGGTGCGGCTGGCCAATGATTCGCCGTTCGGTCTGGGCGCATCACTGTTTTCAACCGACCTTGCTGAAGCCATGGAGGCTGCCGAGCGCCTCGAAGCCGGAATGGTCTGGGTCAACAACCCGCTGATCGACAACGACGCGCTGCCGTTTGGCGGCTGGAAGATGTCCGGCCTGGGGCGCGAACTTGGGCGTCAGGGCCTCGAAGCGTTCCGACGCTCGAAAATGGTCATCATCGATCACCAGCCGAAGATTCAGGACTGGTGGTATCCGTATGCCGACGACGTGTTCTATCGCGATCAGGCTTGACTCATTGGGAGGGTCGCAATGAGCGACAATATTTCCTGGCGGACCCTGGCGGTGATTCTTGCCGCCGGGCAGGGCACCCGCATGCGTTCGCAGCTGCCGAAAGTCATGCACCCGGTGGGTAACCGGCCGTTGCTCGGCCATGTACTGGCGGCGGTCGAGGCGGCGAATATCGATCAATGCGCGGTGGTGTTGGGCGCAGGCAGTCGGGCGGTTGCCGATTACTTGAAACAGGCAGCGCCGACTGCGCGAACGTTTACCCAGCAAGAGCAGTTGGGCACGGCCCATGCGTTGCTTGCCGCCCGGCCCGCATTGCAGGCTCATGAACAGGGTTGCGTGCTGGTGCTGTTTGGCGACTCGCCATTGATCAGCGCGCAGACCTTGGCGCAATTGCGTCAGGCACTGATCGACGGTGCCGCCGTGGCGGTCGCGGGATTTCACACCGCACAGCCGGGGCCTTACGGACGATTGCTGGTGGAGGAGGGCCGCTTGCTGGCCATTCGCGAAGCCAGGGACGCCAGCCCGAAAGAGCTTGAAGTCAACTTCTGCAATGGTGGTGTCATGGGTTTACGTGCCGATACCTGTCTGTGGCTGCTGGACCGGATCGGCAACCAGAATGCGCAGGGCGAGTATTACCTCACTGATGCAGTGGCAGTGGCCAACAGCGCCGGCCTGCCGGTCACAGCGGTGGAGGTGGATGAGGACGACGTGCTCGGGGTCAATGATCGCGAGCAATTGCATGCGGCCGAACAACTTTTCCAGCAGCGCCGACGCCGTTCGGTCATGCAGTCTGGTGTCAGCCTGGTGGCGGCGGACACGGTGTTTTTCAGCGCTGATACGCAACTGGCCACGGACGTGCGCATCGAGCCTTGCGTGGTGTTCGGGCCGGGGGTGAGCGTGGGCAGCGGGGTGCGGGTGGATGCGTTCAGTCGCCTTGAGAATATTCGGCTGGAGCAACCGGTCAGCGAGGGAATTTGTCATGCGTGACTATCAACGGCTGTACATCGGCGGCGAGTGGATTGCGCCGGTGCAGCGTGGCGTTTTCGAGACCTTAGACCCGAGTGATGAATCGGTGCTGGCACAGGTTGCTGCCGCCACGGCGGAAGACATCGACCTGGCCGTCGCCGCCGCGCGCAAGGCGTTCGACGAAGGTGACTGGCCGCGCTGGACGGGTGTGCAGCGAGCGCAGGTTCTGCGGCGAATCGCTGACGGCATTCGTGCGCGTCAGGACGAACTGGCCGCGATCGAAGTGCGCGACAACGGCAAGCCGCTGCCGGAAGCGCTGTGGGACATCGCCGACACCGCGGGTTGTTTCGATTTCTATGCCGGGCTCGCCGAAGGCGCGGACCAACACAGCGAGCAGTCGATCAGCGTGTCCGATGAGCGCTTCAGTTCCTCGGTGATCAAGGAACCGGTGGGCGTGGTCGCCGCGATCATTCCCTGGAATTTCCCGATGCTGATGGCGTCGTGGAAAGTCGCTCCGGCGCTGGCGGCGGGCTGCACGGTGGTGCTCAAACCGTCGGAACTGACGCCGCTGACCGCCCTTGAATTGGCAACTATTGCCGACCAGGCCGGCTTGCCAGCGGGGGTGTTGAACGTCGTCAGCGGGCTGGGGCGTGAGGCAGGCGCGCCGCTGGCCGAACACCCGGACGTCGACAAGATCGCCTTCACCGGCAGCGTGCCGACCGGGCGCAAGATCATGCAAGCGGCGGCGGCCGAGATCAAAAGCATCAGCCTGGAGCTGGGCGGCAAATCGCCGTTCGTGATCTTCGCCGACAGTGACCTCGACGCTGCGGTGGAGTGGATCCTGTTCGGGATTTTCTGGAACCAGGGCCAGGTCTGTTCGGCCACGTCGCGAGTGTTGGTGGAGCGCGCCCTGTATCCGGCGCTGCTGGAGCGTTTGATCAAAGCCACAGAGCAAATCCGCATTGGCCAAGGTTTTACCGAGGGTGTGAAACTCGGGCCGTTGGTCAGTCAGGGGCAACTGGACAAGGTGCTCGACGCCATTGCGGCCGGTCAGCAAGAGGGGGCGCGACTGGTGTCAGGCGGCACACGCCCGGCCCATCTGCAGAAAGGTTATTACGTGACCCCGGCAATATTCTCCGATGTGCCGGAGCACAGTTCGGTATGGCGCGATGAGATCTTCGGCCCGGTGGTCTGCCTGCGGGCCTTCGACAGCGAAGCCGAAGCAATTCGCCTGGCCAACGACTCGCCATTCGGTCTGGCGGCCGCGGTCATGTCCCGCGATATCCCGCGTTGCGAACGAGTGGCCCGACGCTTTCGCGCCGGTATCGTGTGGGTCAACTGCTCGCAACCGACTTTTGTCGAGGCCCCTTGGGGCGGTTACAAGCAGAGCGGTATCGGACGCGAGCTGGGTGAGTGGGGCTACAACAATTACCTCGAGACCAAGCAAATCACCCGATACGGCGGTGGACCCTGGGGGTGGTATTTGAACTGAGGCGGCTCAGGGCAAGTAGCCAGCAACCTGCACGAGATGGTTGTCCTGCGCCGCAACGATAAGATGCATGGGTACATGGGGTTGCTCATCCACTGACGTGACCTCGAACCCACCCACCACCAGCGGCTGTCGTTCACACATTTCGGTCGACTCTCCCGCCAGTTTTTTCGCCATTTTCGCGTGGTTCGCTGCGATTTCATTGAGAGTTGACACGTTACATCTCCGGGTGCCGGACCCAGCGTAGCGCTGGTGCCCATAAATATTGATTGATTGGCCGCCACGTCAGAATTCCGTCGTCCGGGGCGGTTACGGCCAGCGTTTGCAAAGCCTGAGCCAAAGGTGGTTACAGTTTCTTGACGGGTGTTTTCAGGCGACGAATGGTGGTCGGTTGCGGGTTATGAATCAGGCGTAAACTGGCAGGGCTACTTCATCAAAAGGAGCCGCACTATGACTGCCGACCCAACCACCGCACAGACGTCCGCGGACAAAGCCGTGTGGGATCAATATTTCTGCGCTGCGCTGATTGCGGAAAGCCATCTGACGGCGCCAGTTGTGGGAGGGGCCACTCATGAGGACAGGCAGAATCTGTTGATTGAAAGAGCCAAGGCCCTCGCTGACAAAATGATGGATACCCGCCCATAAATGAGAAAGCCCGACCTTATTGAGGTTGGGCTTTTTCGTGTTTGTCTTAACCTGAAGTGAACAGCTGACGGATCAGGTTCGGTGTACTACCGGTCCAGCGCTTGAACGAACGCCGGAAATTCGCCGCATCGTTAAAGCTCAAATACTCCGCGACTTCCTCGTTGCTGAACCCCTTGATCTGATACAGGTACAGCGCCACATGCTTGCGCACTCGATCCACCTGTTGCTGAAAACCGGTGTCGTGCTTTTGCAGTTTGCGTTTGAGCGTGGCGGGGCTCATGGCGAAGGCCTGAGCGGCTTGTTCCAGGCTCGGGGCTTGTCGTATATGGGTTTGCAGGTAGCGATAGAGGCAGTCGACGAAGCTTGAGGCAAAGCCCAGTTGTTCGATTTGCCCTTGGGCTTCCTGACGGGCGACCTGGCTGGCGGTGGCCGACGCGGCGGGCCAGGCAAGCGTGAGGTATTCCCGTGGGATGCGCATCAGGTCCAGTGGGCGGTTGAACTGGGTGTGCTCGCCCAGATGCACCCAGTATTGCTCGACGTAACGTGGCTCGGCATGGCTGAAGCTGCATTCCCACGGCAGGCGTTGGCCGCTCTGTGAGCGGCTCATGGCGACGATGGAGGTCATGCTCGCTTCCAGCAGAAAACGCCATTGTTCGCCCGCGCCGCAACTGTCCAGCCAATATAACCAGGCATGCTTTTCATCCAGCACCAACCGCGGCGTTGCGAGCGGGCTGAGCAGCGCCTGTTGCTGCACCAGTGTGTCGAGTGCCTGATGCAGGTTTTGTGCGTGGCGCAAGGCATGGCTGGCCGGTCCGTAATGCCCCGGCAGCAAGCGTTGGCCGAACAGGAAACTGCTGTCGTCGGCGTCCAGCAACCGGCGGCTGTTGTTGATCAGCCCGAAAAATTGCTGGGGACTGAGGCGGGTCTGGCCGGCGAGGATGTCTTCATGAAACAGGCCGGTGCCACGCAGCAGGCGATGGCTATCGATATCCCGGGACAAGGCCAGATCAATCAAGGTCGCCGGTTGGTAATGCCCGGGAATGAAGCGGCTGTCGGTTTCATACCATTTGGTTTTCAGGGTCATGACCGCGCCTCAGGCCGTTTTTGCCAACGGCTGCCTGGCCCGTGCCAGCGCCAGGTTAAGGCGTTTGAGCAGGGGATCCGGAGCCTCGTTGACCGCCATGACCACGGCGGTACTGGCCGACAACTGCACGCGCTCGCCGTGTTGCCGGGTTTTGTGTGCCAAGCCCTGAACCGCCTGTTCCAGCTCCAGCGCCAGCAGCCGTGCCTGGCTCTCGCCGGTGTTGGGGAGCAGCACCACGAAGCGGTCGCCGGCCAGTCGGCAGAGCAAGTCCTGCCGCCGCAGATTGAGCAGCAACAAATGGCTGAGCGCCTGCAATACGGCGTCGCCTTCGGCATGGCCGAACGTCTGGTTGATGGCCGTGAAGTTATCGACATCCAGCGCCAGCAGTGACAGCGGCTGCTGTTGCCGCTGACTCTCTTCAAGGCTTTCGGTCAGTTGTCGCTTGAGGTAGTCGGCGCCGCCCAGTGGCGTGAGTTTGTCGAACAACCGGTGCTCGCGGAACAGCTTTTCACGCTTCTCCATTTGCGCGCTGATCGCCAGTTGCTCGCGGTGCCAGTGATAGATGCCGAGGGTCAGCAGAATCATGCCCACCGGCATCGGTCCGGATTCCAGCCAGTGGTCCCAGGTGATGCTGTCGGGCAGGCGGATGAACTCGTCGAGGCTGTCGATCCACCAGGAGAAAAAGATGCCGCTCAAGCCGAGCGCCAGATAATTGGTGACGCGACCGGCCGGGCGACTCTTGAGTACCAGCCCCAACCAGACCAGCGCCAGCAGCGCCGAGCCACCTTCGCCGACGATGTCCAGCCAGACCCATTCGCTGATGCTTTTCAACTCGCCGCACGCCAGGTGCAACAGCAATCCCGCGTTCGCCGCCAACAGCAGCAGTGCAAGTTTCCAACGATGGGGTTTGAGCACTGAGAACATGGCCGTGATCCTTTGGCAAAGAGGCGATGCGCGTCAGCACAGCAGATGTTTGTGACAGTGGGGTGACTGGGGTGAAAGGTCGAATCAGCTCATGGTGCAGCGGTTTTTTTCTGCCTGGCGATGACCTGTGGCGAAGGCGCTTGCTCCCGTTCGGTCGCGCAGCGGCCGCCGTTAGATTCACTGCGTGTTTGATAGGGGAGCGCTTCGCACTCCAACGGGGGTAACCCCCCTCGCCACAGGATTAGCGCCAGACTCAGGTCATTTGAGCTCATTAACCAGCCTGAAGCCTGGCAAAACCCCGGTTTACAGCGTCTCCCGCCAACCCCTGTCACAGAACCGTCATCCCCCGACCCTAGCTTGCCCTCCCAGTTGCCGGGCCACTTGCCTGGCGTTATCGGACTCTTGGGGGAGGACACCATGTACCAGCGCAGCAGCACTGCCGGGCTCGTCAGCTTCACGCTCACCGCATTGGCCATGGCAATGGCCAGCGAACGCTTGAGCGCTGCCGAAACCACCGCGAACACGGAACACGTCGAAGTGGTGGGGCAAGCGGCAAGCATCGACCAGGCGCTCAAGGAACAACGCAACGCCGACAGCATCAAGAGCGTGGTGCATGCGGACGGCGTGGCGCAGCTGCCGGACGAAAACGTCGCCGAAGCCGTGCAGCGGTTGCCGGGAGTCAGCGTCGAGCGCGATCAGGGCGAAGGGCGGTTTGTCAGCGTGCGCGGCCTCGGTCCGGACCTCAACAGCGTGACCATCAACGGCACGCTCGTACCGTCGCCGGAAAGCGAGCGCCGCGCTGTAGCCCTCGATGTGTTGCCCTCGGAACTGGTGCAGTCGTTATCGGTGATCAAGACCCTGACCCCGGACATGGACGCTAACTCCCTGGGCGGCACCGTCGACGTCAAAAGCCTTTCGGCGTTCGATCACAAAGGCCTGTTCTACACCGGCAGCAGCGAAGCCAGTTATGACAAAAACACCCACCAGACCAGCCCGAAATTTTCCGGCGCCATCAGTGACCGCTTCAGCCTCGGTGACGGCATCGACAATTTCGGTGTGGCCGCCGCGCTGAGCTGGCAGAAGCGCGATTTCGGTTCGGACAACGTCGAAACCGGCGGTGCCTGGGATTTCGAGCAAGGCGCCCGTCTCGAAGAGTTCGAGCAACGCGACTACGACATCAGCCGCGAACGCGCCGGCGGTGGTCTGAACTTCGACTACAAGCCCGATGACCTCAGCAGCTATTACCTGCGCACCCTCTACAGCCGTTACAAGGATAGCGAAACACGCAACGCCGCGGCCTTCGAATTTGCCGACCCGCAAGCTGCGGGCGAGTTGGGCGACGCCGAAGGCTCGCGCAAACTCAAACAACGCGAAGAGACCCAGGAAATTCAATCCTACGTCCTGGGCGGCGAACGCATGTTCGGCCTCTGGACCCTCAGCGGCCAGGCTGGCTACAGCCGCTCCGGCGAAGACAGCCCGGGTCACATTGCCAATGCTGCGTTCACCGGCATTGATGACTTTGCCGACAGCGGTTACTACGACAAGGACAAACCACGGCCGATCATTGGCCAGGCCTTCTACGATCCGGCCAATTTCAGCCTCGACAAGGTCGAGTGGGAAAAGCAGAAAACCACCGACACCGAGAAAAACCTGCGCCTGGACCTGGCCCGGGATTACGACTTCAAAGGCTACGCGTCCCAGGTCAAATTCGGCGGCAAGGTCAGTCGGCGCAACAAGGACAACGACCTCGACGCCTGGGTCTATGAGGATTTCGACGGCCTGGGTTTCAGCGACGATCAGCTCAACCTGTCGCATTTCACCAAAGGCAACGTCGACTATCGCCTCGGCCAGTTCGGCCCGGGGATCAGCGGCAGTGCGATCAAGCAGTTGATCGGCGGCCTCAACCAGGCGGACTTCTATGACGAAGTCGAATCGCAGGTCAACGACTTCAAGATCAGCGAAGACATCAACGCCGGCTACCTGATGAACACGATCGATATCGACGACTGGCGGTTCATCGCCGGCCTGCGCTACGAAGGCACCGAGTTCGAAGCCAAGGGCACCGGCGTGACCGATGGCGCGTTCACTTCCACCGACACCCAGCGCAAATATCACCACTGGCTGCCGGGCCTGCATGCGCGCTATCAACTGGACAAAAACACCCAGGTTCGCGCCGCGTGGACCAAATCCGTGGTGCGCCCGACTTTCGGTCAACTGGCGCCAGGGTTTGTCATCGACGATGACGAAGCCACGTTCGGCAACCCGGAACTCAAACCGCTGGAGTCGAGCAATCTTGACTTGGGCATCGAGCATTACATGGGCCGCGCCGGCACCGTCTCGGCGTTCGTGTTCTACAAGGACATCAAGAATTTCGTCTACAACACCGACCTGGCCGGCACGGGTGCCTGGGTCGATTTCTCCGAAGCCCACACCTTTGCCAACGGCGACAGCGCCAAGCTCTATGGCCTGGAACTGGCTTATTCGCAGAAATTCGACTGGTTGCCGGCGCCCTGGAACGGCCTGCTGATTGGCGCCAACAGCACCTTCAGCCGTTCGGATGCCGAGATCAAGGGCTTCGACGCCACCAGTGGCATCAACCGCAAGCGCAGCATCGATTTACCCAACCAGTCCGACACGGTCGGCAACCTGATGCTCGGTTGGGAAGACGACAAGCTGAGCCTGCGCCTGTCGGCCAACTACAAGTCGGATTACCTCTTTGAACTGGCGTCCATCAACGACAAGGCCCACGACCTGCACGTCGATGCCCAGACCTTTATCGACTTCAGCGCCCGTTACTCGCTGACCAAAAACCTGCAAGTCAGCTTCGAGGCGCAGAACCTCACCGACGAGCCGTATTTCGTCTACACCGGCCACCGCGCCTACAACGGCCAGTACGAAGAATACGGCCCGACCTACAAGCTCGGCCTGACCTTCACCCACTTTTGAGCCCCGATGCGGCCTCCGTAGGAGCGTAATGCTGTTTGCTTGGCGAACACTGACAACTGTGGCGAGGGGATTTATCCCCGTTCGACTGCGAAGCGGTCGTCGATCCGGACAATTCAGTCTGTTTGGCCGGACGCTGGGGGCCACTTCGCGACCCAACGGGGATAAATCCCCTCGCCACAATTGTCGGTGCCCGCACTTAAGTGAACAGCATTGCCGTAGGAGCGAGGCTCGCCCGCGATGGCCGTTACACGATTCCACGACAAGGACTTTGCCTGTTCATGAGTATTTCGTTTCTATCCAAGCGCCATCTTCTGGCCGCATTGATCAGCCTGACCGCCGGCCAGGTGCTGGCGGCGGTACCCAGCCTGACACTCAAGCCATGGGGCGCCAATCTGTCGGTTGATGCGGTGGCGTTCCTGCCCGCCAATGTTGGCGCCGAACGCCTGGCGGCCAGCGATCAAGACGGTTTGCTGCTGCTCGATGCACAGGGCCGGGAACTGGCGCGTTTACCAGGATCGTTCAGTGGCGTGGACAGCCGCGCAGCCGGCCGGCAAGTGTTGGTCGCAAGCCTGGACAACAGCCGTCAGCAGGCATTTTTGGTCAGTCTCGATCCGGACAAACGCAGTTGGGGCCAGCCGGTGTATCTGCCGACGCGGGATTACCCGGTGAACGGCCTGTGCCTGTATCGCGACGAGGCCAGCAACCTGTTCCTGTTTCTGGTGGGCGAGGAGGGCAAGGGCGAGCAATGGCTGGTGGGTAACGATGCGGCGCTCAACCCGCGACCACAACGGGTGCGCGGTTTGCCGCTGCCACCGTCGGCCACGGATTGTCAGGTCGACGACGGCGCCAATCAGTTGGTGGTCAACGAAGAGAATGTGGGGTGGTGGGTGTATCCGGCGCATCCCGAAGCCGAGGTCAGCCGCACGCCGGTGGCCATGCGCGAACCGTTCGGCACGATCAAAAAAACCGCAGGCGCCATGGCTTTGGTGCCCGGTGGCCTCGTCGCGCTGGACCCGAAAGCCGCGCAATTGCATGTCTACCAGCAGCAGGGCGAACACTGGTTGGCCCAGGCGACCTTGGCGCTGCCAGGTTTGATAGAACCGGAAAACCTCGCCCTGCGCCCGACCGACAAAGGCCTGCAGGTTCTTCTGCGCGACGATGACGACGGCCGTCTGTATGAAGGCGAACTGAACTGGCAGCCGACACCGGTGCCCTTGGCGCGGGTGCTGCCGAACGTTAAAGCGCTCAGCCAGAGTGATCCGGTCGGCCGTCAGGGCGATGCGGCGGACGATCCGGCGATCTGGATTCACCCGCAGCAACCGTCGCTGAGCCGGGTGCTGGGCACCAATAAAAAGCAGGGGTTGCTGGCGTATGACCTGCAAGGCAAGTTGCTGCAGGAGTTACCGGTCGGGCGCCTGAACAACGTCGACCTGCGGCCGAATTTCAAACTCGGCCCACAGACTGTCGACCTCGCCGTCGCCAGCAATCGCGATCACAACAGCCTCAGTCTGTTCAGCATCGACCGTCTTAGCGGCGAGCTGCGTGAAGCCGGCGAGATCCCCACGCCGCTCAAGGAAATCTACGGCATCTGCCTGTTCCAGCCTGCCAGTGGCGAGCTTTACGCCATCGCCAACGGCAAGGACGGCACGTTCCTGCAATACCGCCTGAGTGCGCCGAACGGCACGGTAAAAGGTGAGTTGGTGCGCCAGTTCAAGGTCGACAGCCAACCCGAAGGCTGCGTGGCCGACGACCAACGTCAACGGCTGTTTCTCGGTGAAGAAGATGTCGGCGTCTGGGCGGTGGATGCACGCGCCGATCAGCCGGCGACACTGACCAGCGTGATCAAGGTCGGCCCACAACTGCAGGCCGACGTTGAAGGTCTGGCGCTGTATCAAAGCGAGGCTCGCGATTATCTGGTGATCTCCAGCCAGGGTAACGACAGCTACCTGGTGCTGGACGCCGAGCCGCCGTTCGCCTCGCGGGGCGCTTTTCGCGTCGGCCTGAACGCAGCGCTCGGCATCGATGGCGCCTCGGAAACCGATGGCCTTGAAGTCACTTCGGTGAACCTCGGCGGACCTTGGAGCCAAGGCCTGCTGGTGGTGCAGGACGGCCGCAAGCGCATGCCCGAGCAGACGCAAAACTTCAAATTCGTGCCTTGGACCGAGGTCACTCAAGCCCTGAAGCTGCCTTGATCCGGGCCGGTCATCAACCTGTCATCCCACTTTCATCCAATAGCTCAACGGCCGTCGCGCATCGACGGCCCGAGCGCTTCAGACAAGGAGTTTCACCATGCAGGCCACGCTCGAACACATGACGATCTGGGGGCTGATCAGCGACGCCAGTCTGTTGGTCAAGGCGGTCATGCTCACCCTGTTGCTGGCGTCGTTGCTCAGTTGGTACCTGATCATCCAGCGCGGTCGCGTGTTGCAGCAGCGCGAGCGGCAGATGAATGCTTTCGTGCAGCAGTTTCGCGGCGCTTCGGATCTGCAGCCGCTGTACCGGGAAACGGCAGGTAGCGAGAGCGGTGTGGAGCCGATTTTTCATGCAGGGCTTCGCGAATTCAGTCATCTCAATCAGCGTTCGGGCAACCCCGCCGACGTGGTGCTCGAAGGTGTGGAGCGCGCGTTGTATGTGGCGATCAGCGAACAGGAAGTGCAGCTGGAGAAAGGCTTGCAGTTTCTCGCCACCGTCGGCTCGGTCAGCCCTTACATCGGTCTGTTCGGCACAGTGTGGGGGATCATGAATTCCTTCCTCGGCTTGTCTCAGGTCCAGCAAGCGACGCTGTCGACCGTGGCGCCCGGCATCGCCGAAGCGCTGATCGCCACGGCCATCGGTTTGTTTGCGGCGATTCCGGCGGTGATTGCCTACAACCGGTTTTCCTCCCGCAGCCAGACCTTGCTCACCCGTTACTACGCCTTCGGCAATGAACTTCAGGTGCGTCTGCATCGCACATTGCACGGTGCGCCGATGAACCTGGCCGCCGCAGCCTGAGAGGAGCGTGAAGATGCTGATCAAACCGCAACGCAAACACGGACCCAAGGCCGAAATGAACGTGGTGCCGTACATCGACGTGATGTTGGTGCTGCTGGTGATTTTCATGGTCACGGCGCCGATGCTGACCCAAGGTGTAAAGATCGAACTGCCCAAGGTCGCCAGTGAAGCCCTGGCCACTGACACGCGTCAGCAAATCCTCACGTTGTCGGTGAAGGCCGAGGGTGGTTACTACTGGAATGTCGGCGGTGAACTCGACACTCAACACCAGACCGACAGTGCGGTGAGCCTTGACGACATGCGGGCGAAAGTGGCGCAAATCGTCGCCGAGCGCCACGACACTCAGGTCTACATTCGCGCCGACAAGGACGCCGGTTATGGCAGCGTGGTCGCGGCCATGGCGGCGTTGCAGCAGGGCGGAGTCAGCAACCTCGGGCTGGTGACCGAGGCCCCGCAATGACGGCGATGATCATGCACAGTCCTTCGATGACGTTGCTGCCCGGTGCTCGCAGCGGCTTCTGGCAGAACAGTCTGGCGGCGAGCCTGGCGGTGGCGTTGCACGCGGCCGTCCTCGCGTTGCTGGTGCACGGTTGGTCGCCGCAGAAGCCGCCCGTCGAACCGCCTTCTGTGCTGAGAACCCAACTGGTGATGTTGCCGCCGGCGCCGCAACCTGTGGCACCCGAACCGGCACCGGCGTTGGTCGAGCCATCACCGCCCGAACCGATTGCTCCGGCTCCCGTCAAACCCGCCATCGACCCACAGATCCAGGCGCAGAAACTCGAACAAGCTGCGTTGGCGCGCAAACGGGTCGAAGACAAAAAGCGCGATCTTCAGGCCGAGCACCAACGCCAGCGCCTTGAGTCGGAAAAACGCACTCGCGAGGCTGAACAACAACGCCTCGCCGAGCAGCAAGTGCAACAGGCGCATCAAGCCGAACAGGCCCGGTTGAACGCTGAACGCGCTCGCCAGCAAGCGGCCCAGGTCGCCGCCAACAGTCGTCAGTACCTGCCCTTGAGCAAGGAAGCGCCGGACTACCCGCAACGGGCGCTAGACAAGAACATCGAAGGCGATTGCACCGTGGAATATACGGTCAACCCCCAAGGCAAGGTTGAAAATCCCAAGGTGCTCGACGGCTGTCATCCGCTGTTCATGCGTCCGTCGTTGGCGGCGGCCAACACCTTTCGTTATCAGCCGAAAGTCGTCGACGGCCAGGTGGTTTCGGTGCCGGCGGTGCGCAATACCTTTCATTATCGGATCAAGTGACTCGGTCAGTGGTGGTGACGAGGGCGCAGGCCCTCGCCACAGGACAGGACTACTCGATTGGATCGAGTTGATCCAGCGCCCGGTTCACGTTGAGTTCGCCCAGCATGATCACTTGGGCAATGCCCAGCAGGGTATTGCGACTCGGCCCGAGCGTACGGTCCGCCAGATCCATGGTCATGACATGGGCCGAGGCCAGTGATTCGCAAGCGTGTCCCAAAAGGTCTTCGGTGTTGATGTGTGGATCGAGGGTGTACATCGTGCTCGGTGTGCGTGGGGTGGCGTGGATGTCGGCGGCGGAGGGGGAAGCTTTCGGTGGGTTGGGTGTTGGTTTGATCATTGATGAAACTCCCGGGATGTAAATGAGGAGCCATCACCCCTCGCTACCAAACGATGGGTGGCAGCCATACGCAGGTTGGTAGACCGGTCCAGGAACCCGGCGCGTCCGAAGACGCCCCGCGCATGGCCACCATAAAGGAGCAGAGATGAAGCAGGTCTGCAAAAGGTGGCGCGATGCGCCTGGACAATCCGGGCTACCAAACCCGATCACTGATTTTCAGCGACCGACCAACGATAGAACCCGGGCCCAAGGCGCACAAGCCAGCGGATTCTGGCGTACCCGTAGGCAATGACGCAAGGCGCTGTAGCTTTCGCGAAGTAACCGGTGAGGCTTTTAAACACAGGCGTGTTTAACAGAACGAATCGATATCCAGCGTGTGTGGTGCACCGATGGTGTGCCCATAGATCGAAGCCGTCAGCGCGTCCCCCTCCGGGTCTTCCGGCGCCATGGCGAACGGGTCTTTAAACTTGTTCTCGGGATGTGCCAACCAGCGCGCCACGTTAGCCTTCAGTTGCTCAGGCTGTTCCAGCAGCGACCCGTAAAGCGCGTGTGCCGTCACCCTCTCTTCACGCACGCGTTTCAAGCGATCGACTGTGATTGCAATCCTGCTTTTTTCCAGGCCGAGTGCTCGGATGTTGTTCTCCTGGGTGCGCACGTAGGCCTCCGAACGCGCCGGTATTCCACGTTCTATCTCCCGTAACTGTGTGGTGATTCGTGCCAGCGAATTCGCGACCCAATTGAACTCAAGGTCCGTAACCCGCGAACGCTTGTCCTCGTGCGCTTGCCGCCACCGCAGCAGAACCGCCCAACACGCCGGGACATATCCACCGGCCATCAAATGATTTCCGGCCTGGAAGATCTGCGCCAGCAATGGTGGCCGATGGGGCAACCCGTTTTTCTGCTGAATCGCCAAGCTGCAAGCCGCATGTTGGGTGATGGTGTCGCAGCCGGGTTCCCACAGGATCGCGGACTTTATCCCACGCTCAAATTCCACAGGCATGAAATGCCGTAACGAACCATGGTGATCGTACGGCTCGCCCGTCCAGTTCGTGATGCCCGCAAAAAACACCGACAACCCGAGCGGCACGTTGACAAACGTCAACGCCAACCCCGTTCCAAAAACATCGGCCTTAGTGTCCATCCACGTACCCGGCACGCTTGGCACCGGGTCGTTGTGGTTGACGATGCGGTGATGCACCAGGTCTTTCGCGCCTTCGACGAATTTGGCATCGCCAGCGCGGGGGGCGCCGTAGGTGTAGAGCTGGAGGGTGTAGTCGAAATCCGGGCGACGACGCAGCATTTCGGAGAGAAGCAGTGCAACGGCGCCACCGAGGCTGTGGCCGCAGATGAGCAGTTTTTGCCCTGCATAGAATTTGTCGAGATAGTTAACAACGAATTCATATGCTTTCTGCGCGGCCTCGTAGAAACCACGGTGTACTTTGCTCTCAGTTTCTTGAAACGGCACTTGGAATGCATCGGCATCGCGCAGTCCATCCGCGATGAGTTCGTAGGTGCCACGTACCGCGATCAGGATCAGTTCGTCATTGTGGGTAATGAAAGCTTGGGTATCGGTGGCTCCTTTTTTGTCGGTATCGTCGAGAAAGTGAATTTTGGCTGGGTGTTCCTGATCGTCTTTTAGCTCAGGGTCGTTTACTACATAGAGGTCCGGATCAAACGGCACAATTTCTAGGCGTTTGGAGTACGGCACATCCTCATATAGTGGGTAGAAAGCTTTGGTTTGCCCCGCATCGACACGCCACAGCTCATCAGACTTTGCCAATGAATCGCCGAACCAGTTTCCAACGCTGGGTTGCACGGGAAAATACACAGGCCCTTTTTCAATGGGGCGTTTTTCAGGTTTCATGCCAAAAGGGCAGTAGCTCAGGGTAGCCATTAATGCGAACTGATAGAGATTCAACGCACAAAATTCGGGAGCAGTCGACAGCATTGGTCGCAACGCTCGTAGAGGGCGAACTTCCAGAACTGTGTGTTTCAGTGGAAGCAGAGCAACGCCGAGCCTCCCATGTTCACCCATGGTCTTCGCTCGGTTCGGGCTATGCGGATAAAGACGATAGACCTCGGGCGGCAAGTGTGAAACATGCTTGACCAAGTGACGTACTTCTACTTGGAGGAATTCGTCTGCACAGGCTTGTGCGGGGTTTGTCTGGGTACGGGTTGAGTTTTGATTCAGATAACGTGTTTGTTCGGCGCGTACTTGGAGTTCGGTGATTTTGAGCGCGTAGTGTGGTCTTGTTTGGGCTCGCACATAAACGGTTTCCCCACCTTCATATTTTTGGTCAAGAAACAACGCAATGGGGCCCGCAAAGTGGTTGTTTATTTTGCCCGTACCTGTGATGTCTAGATGCCCAGTGTACTTCTGGCCTTCAGAGTCAGTTGCTGAATAAGCCAGTCCCGAATACGGCTCGCCAGAGCCGAACTCGTCGACCAGTTGGAAGCTGCTCCATCTACCTTGTAAGGGGCATGTCAGTACGCTGCTGCTCAATGGCGATGCAAGTTCTTTTTCCATAGATGTCATTTCCGAATCTCCTTATTCCGTGCAGCCGGGGTAAATAGTGCAGATACGGCCATCTGGCATTTTGAAAGTGCTGAAATCAGAGTAATTTCCAAAACAGAAAGCATCCTGATCTTCAAAATTTTTCCCCATGCAACGCTTCCAGCCACCGGGCACTTCGACCCAGGTGTCACCCCAGCCAGGTCTTTCCTTCGTGGCCAACGTGATCTTCATCTTCACGGTCTTCCCAGGTAGCTGATCAAGGGTGTACGCCGCAAATGGGCGCCCACGCCCTAGTTGGCCCTGTGCGTCGGTCGTTTTGCAGTCGAGGATTTTAACGATGCGTCGCTGAGCACCCGCAGTGCGAAACAGCCACTGGCACTGACCGTAAAAGACACTTTCACCCGCTTCACTAAAAATGCCTTTGGATTGCTCCTTCAGTTCATGGCGAATAACAACCATGGCGCTTTCCCTTCCGAAGTCGCCTCGATCTTTTCCATACGCCGAGTTGATCTCCAGTTTGATGCGCCTAACGACCAACGGGCAGCCCTTGCGCGTTATATGAATCTCTATTTCGGAATCGGGTTTGTATTCTTTTCGCCATTGGTCATTGAAAACCGGCGCCAAGTTGTCCTTTGTTGCAACAGTGCAGGCCTCACCTTCGGCGGGTACGTAGTAAACCGCTGCGACGTATGCAAAATCAGGCGGTAAATCGGCGGTGAAGGTGAATGTGTTCGGCTGACTCTTGGCACAGCCGGTGATTAATGTGATGCAGCAAGCCAACGCAGAAAATTTCAGCATCGAATTCTGCTGTGAAGAAAAAATTTGCATGTGATTAATGTCCTTATTCCGTGCAGCCGGGGTAAATGGTGCAGATGCGTCCATCCACCATTTTGAAGGTGCTGAAATCGGTGTGGTTTCCGAAGCAATAGGCGTCTTGATCCTCGAAACCTTTGCCCATGCAACGCTTCCAGCCACCCACCACCTTGACCCAGGTGTCTCCCCAGCCTGGTTTTTCCTCATCCGCCAGCTTGATTTTCATCTTCACGGTCTTTCCCGGCAATTGGTCGAGGGTGTACGCCGAAAACGGATGGCCTCGGTCCAGCTCGCCATTTGCCTCAGCTGACTTGCAGTCAAGGATTTTGCGGAGGATGCGAGGCTCGCCTGAGGTGCGAAACAGCCACTGACATTGACCATAAAAAGTACTTTCGCCGGCTTCGTTGAAGCCGCTTTTGTACTTTTCCTCTACCTCATTGGGGATTACGACTGTGGCGAAATCTCCACCGAAATCGCCTCGTTCTTTGCCGTACGAGGAATTGATTTCCAGCTTGATGCGCGAAATGACCAGCGGACAGCCGCTTACCGTCCGATACATGGCTATCTCGGAATTCGACGTGTAACTTTCACGCCATTTCATGTTGTACCCGACGGCCGTGTTCCTTCCCCCCGGCACGGTGCAAGTTTCACCTTTAGCCGGCACATACTCGGCGATGGCCTTGTAGGCAAAGTTGGGCGGCAAATCGGCGGTGAAGGTGAATGTGTTCGGCTGACTCTTGGCACAGCCGGTGATTAATGTGATGCAGCAAGCCAACGCAGAAAATTTCAGCATCGAATTCTGCTGTGAAGAAAAAATTTGCATGTGATTAATGTCCTTATTCCGTGCAACCTGGGTAAATGGTGCATTTCCGTCCATCCGGCATACGAAAACTGCTGAAGTCCTTGTCGTTTCCAAAGCAAAAGGCGTATTGGTCTTCAAAGTTGTCTCCCATGCAGCGTTTCCAGCCGCCAGTCACATTGACCCAGGTGTCGCCAATGGCGGGGCGCTCCTTATCAGCCAACGTAATCTTCATCTTCACGGTCTTACCCGGTAGCTGATCAAGGCTGTACCCCGAAACCGGGTGGCCACGTTCCGGCTCTCCTCGGGCGTTCGCTGCTTTGCAATCGAGAATTTTGACAATGCGTCGCTGCGCACCCGAAGTGCGAAACAGCCACTGACAATGACCGTAGAAAGTGCTTTCACCCGATTCACTGAACGTGCCTTTGTATTGTTCCTCCAGATCATCGCGGACGATGACCATTGCGCTGTCCCCACCGAAGTCCCCCCTATGTGTCCAATAGGAAGCGTTGATATCCAGCTTGATGCGCCTGATCACCAGCGGACAGCCACTGACTGTTCGATACATGGAAATTTCAGAATTTGGCGTGTAACTTTCACGCCACTTCATGTTGTACCCGACGGCCGTATTCCTTCCCCCCGGCACGGTGCAGGTTTCTCCTTTGGCCGGCACATACTCGGCGATGGCCTTGTAGGCAAAATCGGGCGGTAAATCGGCAGTGAAGGTGAATGTGTCCGGCTGCCCGGTAGAGCAACCCGTGACCAACCCAAGACAACAAGCCACAACTGCGATTTCTGATTTCCATTTCATATCGGCACATCCCCCCGCCAAAACCCCACCAACTGCCGCACCCGCTCAAAGTGCTCCACCGGACTCTCATCACCCCGCACCTCCCACTCCGGGGGCAAAGTAAAACCCGGCGCTTGCAAACTCTGAATCAACAGAAATTCCAGTTGCTCTGGCTCCAACCAGCCCCACCTGTCTGCCAGCGCTAAACGCTCACGCAACCACGCATCAGGTTCATGTTCTTCGGCGAGATTGACGTAGGCCTCAACATGCTCGGCCAGCAAATAACGATGGGCGTTGAGCCGGCGAATTTCCGAGGCCTGTGGCTGGGGCAGGGGTGTGCGCAACCAGAGCGGCTGGTCCGGCACGGGGTACGTTCCGGGGATAGGATTGTGAGCTGTGTTCCAGGCAGCGCCGTCCCAGTAGCAGACGCTGATCGCCGGCCCAAGAAAGGCTGGATATTCTTCAGGCCGCAGGTGTTTCAGCGCGCGACTCAACACTCGGTTGTCGTGAAAGCGATACAGCGCCTGATAGGGACGCGTCCCGACAATCAATCGCTGTTGCCAGTGATTGACCAACCCGCGTAACGCACCTTTTTCGACGCTCGCGAGCCAGCCCCAGTTGCGTTCGGGATGATCCAGCAGTTCGTCGAGGCGCCGGTCGCCGGACTGTTCCAGGGTGAAGATGAACGGACCGGCATCGGCCAGGTTCGCGAGGGTCGTTGCGTTGTAGACGCTCAGGTAGTGGTCGTGTCCGCTGGACTTCAACAACAGCTGACGGGTTTCACGCTCGTTCTGCGAGTCCAGCACCAGGCACAGTTCGCGGCCCAGGCGGCGCTGTTCGTTCATCCATTGGCGGGGGAGTGTGTGGGTCATGCGGCAGCTCCTTCCGTTGGGCAGAAGCCATCACGACACGCTTCGCAAAGGGGGCAGAGATCCGCCGCCAACGCGTTGCTTGCCGCCATCAGTGCGGGCTGGGACGACGCGAGCATGGGCGGCAGTTCGGGTGGCACGGACAAGCCATCGACTGAGCGCGGCATTGCTATCGAGTCGGCTGGCGCGCGCATCGGAGCGCCACCGATCTGGAGTTCGCTGCTGCCGAAAATTCCGCCGCCGCCTACCTGTAAATGTTCTCCACCGGCTTCGATCGAGAACTGGGTCCTGGCCTTCAGAATGATCAGATCGGCTTCAATAACAACCGCCCGGCCAGCGCTGAGTGCCTGGGTTTGATCTACGTGAGTGTGGCTGTTGCCGGCAACTTGCAGGTAGTCGTTGGCCTTGAGCTGTGTGTGCCGATCACCGCTGGTGGTGCGGTGTTCCGTGGCATGCAGCACGGTAACGCTGTCGCCCTTGACGGTGGTGCGCAGCTCGTTGCCGACCTCCAGGCGGCTGTCGTTTTCTATCCGTTGTTCCATGTCCCGCTGGGCGCGCAGGTAAATCAATTCCTGACCGGCGCGGTCTTCAATATGCAGTTCGCTGAACCCCGTGCTGTCTGGCGAGCTGCGGGAGCGGAATACGCTGCGGGTTTTGTTGGCGGGTAATTCGTAGGGCACCGGGTTGGCACTGTTGTGCAGGCAGCCGCTGATCTCGGGATGGTCGGGGTCGCCGTCCTGAAAACTGACCTGGACCTCCATGCCGACTCTCGGCAAGGCGACGCCGCCAAAGGCGTTGCCGGCCAGGAGGGAGGAGACACGCAGCCAGCAACTGCTTTTATCGTCGTAGCGACCTTCGCGATCCCAGAAGAATTGCACCTTGACCCGACCGAAGTCGTCGCAGTGGATTTCCTCGCCTTTGGGGCCTGTGACCACGGCGCTTTGAACGCCGGCGATTCGTGGTTTGTCGTGGGTCAGCGGCGAGCGGTAGATCACGTCCCAAGGCGTGGCGAGGAACTGGTTGCGATAACCCTGAAAGCCGTTGTCATCGCCGGTGCCGGTGTAGGCCGCGTGCTGTTGCAAGACTTGCGGTTGTGCACCTTCATGCTCGATTTCGGTCAGCAACCACAGGTCGTTCCATTCTTCGTCCGGGTGTTCGGCCAGCGGCAGGAAATGCCCGCAGAGCAGCATCGGTTGATCGCTCTTACCCCGTGCCACCCGGCACGCAGTGCCGTGACGTTCCTGTTCGCGTCGACTCAACAGTTTGCCGCGATCTCCCTGGGTAAAACGACCGGGGTACTGGTAATCCTCCAGATCCGCTTCAGTCCCGGACCTATCGGACCTGCTCTCGGCCTCCAGCAAGATGCGCGCTTTTTTGAAGTCGTAATCGCGGCGAGTGGTGCGGTGGGTGCCAACTCGCACTTGCACGTCAAAGTGCTTGATCACCGGTGTGTCGGCGACCAGGCCGTTGTCGTGTCTAAAGCGTGTCGGACGGTCGAGCCGGGGAAACACTGTCTGGTCGTCGCCGAACACCATCACATGTTTTTCGCGGCTGTGCTGGAAGTGGTAGTGCAGGCCTTCTTCCTGGCAGAGTCGCTCTATGAACGCTCTGTCGGACTCTTTGTACTGAACGCAGTACTCACGATCCGGGTAAGCGCTGCCCAGTTGAAACTGGTGGAAGTCACGATGGATGCCGTGGCCGTCGAGCACCTGCGCGATGATTTGCGGAACGGTCATTTGCTGGAAAATACGGCAATTGGTGCGGTGGTCCAGGTACGCCAGCCTGGGCGCCAGCGTCACGCTGTAGCGGGTCAGGCCATGACCGAGACTGCCTTTGACCACGCCATGAATTTGCCCGTGAATGCCGTCGCCGGAACCGTTGAAAGCGAGAAAGGCTTGTTTGTGCAGCAGCTCATTCTGGTCCAGGTCTCGCCTGTCGCTGACCAGCTCGATCTCAAAGGCGAAAGGCTGGCTGATGAGCTCTTTGCCGGTGAACTTGAGCACCTGAAGGTCATGTTGAATGTCGTTGATCGCAAGGCTGAAACGGGCACGAGGGTTTGCATTAACCATCCAGGTTTCCTTTTCCTGTGACGTGGCACAGGCTCCGGGACGTTGATGCAACGTGCGTAAATGACCTTCCCTGGTCAGATCACAATAGAACGTCCCGTAGCCGGGTTCTGTGCGAGGCTATCAAGGGGGCTTGGGAATTGATGTCAGACGGTTCCTAAACTGGCGTTACATGTCTGACAGACATGTTCGACGCCAGGGAATGTTCGCGTTCGCTGGGATACTATGAGGACTCAATGTACGGCTCAGTCATCAGAACAGGGCCGAAACATCGGCCACTGGAAAGCACCGAATCATGCAAGACCCTACCTATCAATTGCTGGAAGTCGCCAACGGCAAACCGATCAAGCTCTGGACCGAAGGCGTTCCGGTAGAAAACGAAGCCCGGCAACAGTTGATCAACACCGCGAAGATGCCGTTTATCTTCAAACACCTGGCGGTGATGCCCGATGTGCACCTGGGCAAGGGCTCGACCATCGGCAGTGTGATTCCTACCGTGGGCGCAATCATCCCGGCCGCTGTCGGGGTAGATATTGGCTGCGGCATGATCGCCGCGCGCACGTCGCTGACCGCCGCTGATCTGCCGGATAACCTGCATGGTTTGCGGTGCGCGATCGAGAAGGCGGTTCCCCATGGGCGCACCGTCGGTCGTGGCGTTCGGGACACCGGTGCCTGGGGCAGCGTTCCCAGAGAGGCCGATCAAGCCTGGGCTGCCTTGAACCCACGGTTCAAGGCGATCACCGACAAGTACCCGAAACTCGCCAGCACCAACAATCGCGGGCACCTGGGCACGTTGGGCAGCGGTAATCATTTCATTGAGGTATGCCTGGATGAAGCCAACCGGGTCTGGTTCATGCTGCACAGCGGTTCACGCGGGGTTGGCAACGCCATTGGCAACCTGTTCATTCAACTGGCTCAGAGCGACATGCGCCAGCACATCGCCAATCTGCCGGACCGTGACCTGGCCTACTTCAAAGAAGGCAGTCGGCATTTTGATGATTACGTTGAAACCGTCGGTTGGGCTCAGGATTTCGCCCGGCAGAACCGCGCGCTGATGATGCAATCGGTGATTCAGGCGACTCGGAAGGTGATCAGCAAGCCGTTCGACGTCGCCCTGGAGGCGGTGAACTGCCACCACAACTACGTGCAGAAAGAGCGGCATTTTGGTCAGGATGTTCTGGTGACCCGCAAAGGTGCGGTGTCGGCGCAGAAGGGTGAGCTGGGCATCATTCCAGGATCGATGGGGGCGAAAAGTTTCATCGTTCGCGGGCTCGGCAACGAGCAATCGTTCTGCTCCTGTAGCCACGGCGCTGGCCGCACCATGAGCCGTACCAAAGCGAAAAGCCTGTTCACCGTCGAAGATCAGATCCGCGCCACCGCCCACGTCGAGTGCCGAAAGGATGCGGCGGTGATCGATGAAATACCGATGGCCTACAAAAACATCGACCACGTGATGCACGCCCAGCGCGAACTGGTGGAAGTGCTGCATACCTTGCGTCAGGTGGTATGCGTGAAGGGGTAGCCGACCGCTAGCGGTACTTGATCACGATCCCTTTGAGTTTGCGCCCCTCAATGGTTCTTACATCGCGAGCCCAGAGCGGCCCATTGACATAGGCGCCCATGGCGGACGAAGGGGGTGCGTCATGAGCGGGCATGGCGGATTTCCTCCGAAGGGGCCGCGGCGAGGCGGGGTGGTCTGTTGACGGTAGCAGGCGGCCCGGGAGTTTCAAGAACGCCCGACTTTTTCAGGTTGGGCGTTTGCTTGCCTGAAAAGTCACTGATCCTTCTCGCAATTGACCATCCATGACACACCAAACCGATCGACCAGCATCCCGAAACGTGCGGCCCAGAAGGTCGCTTCCAGAGGCATTTGCACGCTGCCGTCTTCCGCCAGCGCATTGAAGACGCGCTCCGCCTCGGCAATGCTGTCGACATTCAGCGAGACCGAACAGCCGGCCATGTCATCCGTGGGGCGATCAGGGGTGGTATCCGACCCCATGATCGCCTGGTCGCCCACCGACAGACGGGTATGAATGATCAGGTTGTGCAGGTCTGCCGGGAAGTGCTCGCGCGCCGGGCTTTCGCCGAAGGTCATCATCATTTCGAGCTGGCCTTGCAGGGCCTGGGCATAGAAGGTGAACGCGGCTTTACAGTCGCCGTTGAAGATGAGGTAGGGATTGATTTTCATGTTTTACTCCCGGTGATAAAGGAGACAGAGGGAGGCGCTATACACCTGCGGCTCTGCAATGGTTGGGCTCCATCAGCAAAGCGTTAGAGGTGGTAATTCGCAACATTCGTTTAGATGTTTTTCCTATTGGGCCGACGCGGCTTATGGCTTTGCGCAACTGCGCTTTCAGGCCACTGCGCGTGGCGCCGAGGGACGCAGCAAACGTTCAATGGCCCCGCCCACGAGATTTTCCAGCATCTCGACCCGCTCATGTTCCTCCAGCGCCTGGTGCGCCAGCCAGCTCGGCGCGCTGTTGAGAAGATTGGCGATAGCATGTGCGGCGGCACGTTGCGCCTGTTCGCTGAGGCGGGCGCGGGTGCCGAGCATCAGCAGTAATTTGCGTTCGTACTGTTCGCGCAACTGCTGAACGCGCGCCTGTTGCTCTTCATTCAGGCAACCGCTGTCGCGTTCTGCCAGGCGGAAATGCCAGGGCATTTCCTGATGCAGATTCAGGTGTGCGCGGATCAGGTTTTGCAGTTTGTCGCGTTTCGCTGAAGCTTTTTGATCGATACGCCCCAGCGTCGACAGCAGTTCTTCATAGAACTCCTCGATCAGGTCGAGCAGCAAGTGCTGCTTGCTGGGGTAATGGTGATACAACGAGCCCGGGGCGAGCCCCAGGCAGGTCGCGAGCTCACGCATGCCGACCTGCCCGAACCCCTTGCTGGCAAACAGCTCCAGCACCTTGTCCCGGTACTCGGCGAAACGTGAGCAACGCTCAGGCATAGGCATGGAAGCCGCGCCCCGTTTTACGTCCCAGGTAGCCGGCGGCGACCATTTCCTTGAGCAGTGGCGCGGGACGGTATTTGCTGTCGTTGAAACCGTCGTAGAAGGCTTCGAGAATCGCCAGTACGGTGTCCAGGCCGATCAGGTCCGCCAGTGCCAGCGGGCCGATCGGCTGGTTGCAACCCAGGCGCATGCCGGCGTCGATGTCCTCGGCACTGGCCAGGCCTTCCTGAAACACCAGGATCGCTTCGTTGATCATCGGCACCAGAATCCGGTTGACCACAAAACCCGGACGATTGCCTGCGGTGATCGCGGTTTTGCCCAGGGTCGTGGCCATGTCCAGCGCCATCGCGTGGGTCGCGTCGCTGGTTTGCAGGCCACGAATCACTTCGATCAGGCCCATGACCGGCACCGGGTTGAAGAAATGCAGGCCAATGAAACGCTCAGGCTGGCTGACACTGGCGGCGAGCTGGGTGATGGACAGCGACGACGTGTTGGAGGCGATGACACACTCGGTGCTGACCTGCGCGGCGATCTGTTGCAGCACACGCAGTTTCAGATCCAGGTTTTCGGTGGCGGCTTCGATCACCAGTTGCACGTTCTGCAAACTAGCGTAATCGGTGCTGGTGCGGATCTTGTCGAGGGCGGCGAGCTTTTGCTCCTGGGTCAGCGTGTCTTTGCTGACCTGCCTGTCGAGATTTTTACCGACGGTCGCGAGTGCCTTTTGCAAAGCGCTCTCGGAGATGTCGATCAAGGTCACATTGAAACCCGCCAGGGCACAGACTTGCGCGATGCCGTTGCCCATGGTGCCAGCGCCGATCACGCCGATGTTTTGCAGATTCATGTCACACGTCCTTCCGGTCAAACCCTGCGATACCTTGGCCGAGGCAACGGCCGAAGGCGTACTATTGGCCGCGAGTCTAGAACCGGCGGGGCGGTTGTCCTATGCCGAAACTGTTCAACGGTGCTGGTGTTTTTTGCCATTCGGGTAATTGGGGAGCGAAGCGTTCAGATGCGGGAAAAGGACTCGGTGGCCGCCTACTTTGTGCAGGCGATGATCCATGGGCTGGGGGACGACCCGCAGCGACGGCGGGCTGCGCTGGAGCAGGCAGGCATCGATCCGGCGTTGATCGAACAGCCCGTGGCGCGGGTGCCGGCCAGTGCGTTCGCCGCACTCTGGCTGATCCAGATCCGCGAGCTCGACGACGAGTTCTTCCGGCTCGACTCCCACGGGATGCCGCCGGGCAGCTTCGCCCTGATATGCCGCGCCTTGATTCAGGAGCCCGATCTGCACAAAGCCCTGCGCCAGTGCCTGAGCAACTTTGCGCTGTTCCTTCGCGACTTTCGCGGCACGCTGACGGTGCGCGGCAAACGTGCGGTCATCAGCCTGGATACCTGCGCGCAAAACGATGATGTGGCGCGTTTGGGCGAAGAGACGTTTCTGGTGCTGATGATCAGCCTGCTGTGCTGGCTGGGCGGTCGGCGCATCCCCATCGATCGTGCGGATTTTCGTCATGAACGCGTGGCCCTCAGCGATGATCGTTTGCTCTGGGGCCCCAACCTGACTTTCGGCGCCGAGCGCACCGAAATCGAATTCGCCAGCCACTACCTGCGCCTGCCGGTGGTTCAGGACCTCGCCTCCCTGAAAGTGTTTCTGCGTACCGCGCCGCAATGGCTGGTGATCCGATTCCGCAACCAGCATGGCCTGGCGTCGCAGGTTCATCAGCGTTTGCGCCACAGTCATTACAGCCAGTGGCCGACCCTGCAAGCCTTCGCCCTGGAACAACACCTCAGCCCCAGCACCTTTCGTCGCAAGCTGGAGCGTGAAGGGTGTTCGTATCAGGAGATCAAGGACGAAGTGCGACGCGGCGTGGCGTTTGAACAGTTGCGTCAGAGCAAGGCCAGCATTGGTGACATTGCCGAACAACTGGGTTTTCAGGAGCCGAGTGCGTTTCATCGGGCGTTCAAGAAGTGGACGGGGGAGAGTCCGGGGCGGTATCGGGCGCGGTTTCAGGAGCACATGACGTCGGATCTGGATTGAGTTTTTGTCCAGTTTTTCTTTGTTGAATGTAGGAGGATTTTCGGCTTGTAGTCCCGCTTGTAGCCCCGACATTTCTTGTGACGAGCCTCCATTTTCAATGGATGACACAGGCTGTTGCAGTGCTGTATTTATTTGCGCCAGTTCGAACTTTTCAATGGATTGGAATGGCATGGATGGCTTGGTCAAGGAAGTGATTCCGTTACTTCAGTATTTGCTCCCGGGTTTTTTGGCAGCCTGGATTTTTTACTCGCTGACGGCGTTCAAACGTCCGGATACCTTTGGGCAGATCGTCCAGGCGTTGATTTTTACGTTTGTGATTCAGTCGCTGGTTGTCGGTTTGGGAGCGTTGCTGCTTTTAACGGGGGAGCGTTTTTTCTCAGTCGGCGCGTGGGACAGGAAATCGGAGGCTCTGTGGTCTGCTGTGATAGCGGTGCTGTTGGGCTTTCTATCCTGTCACATCGCTAGCAGCGACAAGCTTCACGCTTTACTGCGGAAGCTGAAAATCACCACGCAATCTTCATATCCTTGCGAGTGGTACAGCGCTTTTTTATCGCGGAAAAGATATGTAATGCTGCATTTGGTAGATGGCAAACGCCTGTTTGGCTGGCCAACAGAATGGCCGTCGGAACCTGCACGAGGACAATTCGTTCTCGAGTACCCTAGCTGGATTGATGGTGCAAACAAACCGTTTCACACCGGGATCGAAGTCATTGTTATTGATGTTTCAAAGGTTCAGTGGGTCGAGTTCACGAAAACAACAGGGTGATTAAATGACAAGCAAAGCACCGCAAGAAATGCCGGCTGAACTTCGGCGGTTAATGGAGGAGTGGCACAATGGTGGCCCTCCACCCCCCGGGCTGGTTATTCCCCTCGGTCCTCCACCTTCAAGAAGACCCTTCGAGAAACCACGCAAGCGCAGCAGATAAACATGCCTGCGAGCCTCTCCCGCATCACCTCCTTGCTCGACCAGGCCAGACGCGCCTTGCTCCTTGTCTGGGGAACCTCTCGCGGGTTGTTTCTGGGCCTGGTACTGGCCACCCTGATCGCTGGCATGCTCCCCGCGCTGGCCGCCTGGCTGGGCCAGCGCATCGTCGATGCCGTGGTGTTCGCCATGCAGTTGCATGCGCAGCAGGGCAGTGCGCCATTATGGCCGGTCGTGCGTTACGTGCTGTTTGAAGCCGGTGTGCTTGCTTTGCTGTCCGGGACGCAACGGGCGCTGTCAGTGCAGCAGTCGTTGTTGCGGGTGCAGTTGGGGCAAAAGGTCAACACAATGATTCTGGAGAAAGCCCAGACGTTGTCGTTGGTGCAGTTCGAAAATTCGGAGTTCTACGACAAGCTGGTTCGGGTGCGGCGCGAGGCGTCGACCCGGCCGCTGGCGCTGGTGATGAAGTCGCTGGGGCTGATCCAGAACCTGATCGTGCTGATCAGCTTCGGTGTGTTGCTGGTGCATTTTTCGCCGTGGGCGCTGGTGCTGTTGGTGGTCGGCGCACTGCCGGTATTTTTTGCCGAAGCGCATTTCTCCGGTGACGCTTTCAGGCTCTTCACCCGCCGTGCGCCGGAGAGTCGGCAGCAGAACTACATCGAGACGCTGCTCTCCCACGAGGCGTACATCAAGGAGGTCAAGCTGTTCGGTTTCGCGCCGCTGCTGTTGAAGCGGTATCGCGAGACGTTCGCGCGACTCTACGCCGAGGACCGCCGGTTGACCTTGCGCCGGGATGGCTGGGGTTTTGTGCTGGGGTTGCTGGGCACGGGGGCGTTTTACCTGGCTTACGCGTGGGTGGTGGTCGACACCGTTCACGGCAGTATCAGCCTCGGCCAGATGACCATGTACCTGGTGCTGTTCAAGCAAGGGCAGACCGCGGTGAGCAGCAGCTTGAGCGCCATCAGCGGTCTTTACGAAGATGGCCTGTACCTGTCGAGTCTTTATGAATACCTGGCTGAACCCGTCGTCGTGGATACCGGGCATCTCACCGAGGGTGCACTGCCCGGCGATGGTTTGCGGTTCGAGAACGTCGGGTTCTGTTATCCGGGCGCGAGCCGCCCTGCGCTGGAGGGCATCGATCTGCACCTCGTGCCGGGGCACAGTGTGGCGCTGGTGGGGGAGAACGGTTCAGGCAAGACCACGCTGATCAAGTTGCTGACCCGTCTGTACCGTCCCGATAAGGGCCGAATTCTACTGGACGGCAGCGATTTGCAGGCGTGGGAAGAAGGTGCACTGCGTCGGCGTATTGGTGTGATTTTTCAGGATTACATCCGTTACCAGTTCTCCGTGGGCGAGAACATTGGCGTGGGTGATACGTTGGCGTTCAACGATGAACAACGTTGGCAGGCGGCCGCCGCCGAGGGCATGGCTGCGCCTTTCATCGAGCGTCTGGATCGCGGCTATGCCACGCAATTGGGCCGCTGGTTTGCGGGGGGGCAGGAACTGTCCGGCGGGCAATGGCAGAAGATCGCCTTGTCCCGCGCTTACATGCGCCGTGATGCCGACATACTGATTCTGGATGAGCCGACTTCAGCCCTCGATCCGGCGGCGGAGGCGGCGGTGTTCGAACATTTCAGCGAGCACACCGAAGGTCGCATGACGCTGCTGATTTCTCACCGGTTTTCCAGCGTGCGCAACGCCGACCACATCATCGTGCTGGATCAGGGTGCGATCCTCGAGCGCGGCGACCATGACAGTCTGGTGGCGGCGGGCGGGCGTTATGCGCAGTTGTTCAAGCTGCAGGCGCAAGGTTATCGATAGTCTTCAGGAATCCTGAGTACCGCGAGTCAGCGTCGGCCCGGCCATCTGCGGCGGCTTTGCCTTCATCAAGCCTTCAAGTGCCTGGCGATACTGGGTGCCGCCCAGGCTCATGCTGTTGTTGTGCGTACCGCCCGGCACCAGCAGCAGGCGTTTGGGTTCGCTGGCAGCATTGAACAACTGCTGGCTGAATCGCGAGGGCATGAACGCGTCGGCCAGGCCATGGACCACCAGCAGCGGCATATCGATGTCGACGATCTTGTCGATGGAATCGAATTTCTGCGATAGCAACCAGCGCACGGGCAGCCATTTCACCGGCAGGTTGCTTTCGGCCACCTGCGCCACGGCATCGCCCAGCGACGTGAAGGTGGACTCGATGACCAGACCGCGCACCGGAACGGCGGCGTGGTCTTTTTTCGCCTGTGCGGCAAGGTCAGCCGCCAGGTCGATGGCCACGGCACCGCCGAGGGAGTGGCCGTAGATCAGGCGCTTGCCGGCGTCGGGTTGCATCGTCTTGAAGCGCTCCCAGGCGGCTCGGGCGTCTTCATACACGCTGGCCTCCGATGGCAGGTCCCCCTTGCTCTGACCAAACCCACGGTAATCGATGGCCAGCACTGAATAGCCCATGGCGCGCAATTGCTCGATACGGAACGCCTGCCCCGTCAGATTCCAGCGCACGCCATGCAGATAGAGGATCGACGGTGCATCCCGCCGCGCGGCGGGCCACCACCAGGCATGCAGGTTTTGCCCGCCTTTGAAGCTTGCGGACTTGATGTCGAACTCCTGAACGTCCTTTGGCAAGCCGCGATACCAGCCAGCGGTGCCCGGCTCGATACGAAACAGCAGCTCGCGTTCGGTGTGCTCAAGCACCCCGCAACTCACGGGCAGACCGACAACCAGCCCGGCCATGCACAGCAAGGGCAGCCAGCGTCGGCGAAGACGGGTGAGCAGGGAGGAGGCCATTGGGTGGTCCATCGGTAAAAAACTGAAGTTCGTTTTTTAACAGAAGCGCAGCGGGGGCGGGAATAATTTCGACAGTCGTTCACGGCCCCCTGTGGCAGATCAATCCACCCGCAACACAATCTTGCCAATGTGATCGCCACCTTCCATCCGCGCATGAGCCTGTGCCGCATCAGCCAGTGGATAGACCTTGTCGATCATCGGCAGACAACGCCCGGCAGCCAATACCGGCCAGACGTACTCGCGCAGTTGCTCGGCGATCGAGGCTTTTTCTTCGCGGGTCCGCGAGCGCATCAGTGAGCCGGTGATCGTCGCGCGTTTGCTCATGATCGCCATCAGGTCGACGTCTTTGGCGTGGGCACCGCCGAGAAAGCCCAGCATCACCAGTCGACCCTCCATGCCCAGCGCCGCGATGTTCGAGTTCAGGTACGAGCCGCCCATGATGTCGAGAATCACATTGACGCCCTTGCCGGCGGTTTTTTCCTGAATCACCTGGACGAAATCCTGGTCGCGGTAGTTGATCGCCTCCGCGCCCAGCTTGCGGATCGCCGCGCACTTTTCCTCACTGCCTGCCGTGGCGAATGCCTTGACGCCGAACTCGCGACACAACATCAAGGCCGTCGTGCCGATGCCGCTGGTGCCGCCGTGAATCAATGCTCGCTGGCCTTTGCTGGCGCCACCCATGTCGAACAGATTCGCCCACACCGTGAAGAACGTTTCCGGGACCGCCGCCGCTTGCACCCAATCCATGCCTTGAGGGATCGGCAATGTCTGGCTGGCCGGTGCGACGCAGTATTGTGCGTAGCCGCCGCCATTGGTCAGCGCGCAGACGTTGTCGCCGACGATGAATTCGCTCACGTCTTTACCGACTGCAACCACTTCGCCGGCCACTTCCAGGCCAGGGATCGGGCTCATGCCGGGTTTCATCGGGTACTTGCCGGCCCGTTGGATCACGTCGGGGCGATTGACCCCGGCGGCATGCACGCGAATCAGCACTTCGCCCACACCGGCGGTGGGGACCGCTTCCTGGCGCGGCCTCAACACCTCGGGCCCGCCGGGTTCGGTGATTTCAATCAGGGTCATGGTTTGGGGCAGATTCATGGGCGCGTCCTGTCTGGAGGTGTTCAGTAAATGGGACCACTTCGAGGTGGCAGTGACTCAGTTCAATGCCGATTGCAGCCGATCGTGGCGGTTCAGCAGGCGCATGCCCGGTTCCAGCAGCAGCGCCACGACAATGGCTCCCGCCGCGATGATGAACAACAACCCGTGATGCCCGCCGCTGGCGTTGAACAATGCTGAATAGGCAAACCCGGCAATTGCCTGGAATGTAGCAAACGACACGGTGGCGCGACTCCAGGCAATTTGCTGCGGGTGATGGTGCGGGATCAGTTCGTGAACGCGGGCCAGTGCCAGCGGAACGATGCCCGGCGGGAACGAGCCGAGGATCACTGCCAGCAAGGCCAGGGCGGTGAATGAGCTGGAAATCGACAGCAGACCCACGGCAAGCGCCTGTACCACCAGCACCAGGCGAATGCTCAACCGTGCGCCCAGTTTGTCGGCCAGGAAACCGTAGCTCACCGGACCGATAATCGCGCCGATACCGTACATCACCCAAATCAGCGCACCCACATGCGACCCGGCACCGAGCCCGCGAGCGACATAATCCACCAGAAACACCATGGCGGGTACGAGGCCGGCCGCCATGAATGCGTACTGGGCAAACAACAGATAAACCCGTGGATCGGTCGGCGCACTGAATTCTTCGTCAGACGGCATGACAGTTGCCGGATGCGCAGCTGACGGCCAACCGAACCAGCTTGCGGCGGTCAGCACCAGCGCAATCAAACCGAGACCGAACCAGGTGTTCTGCAAACCCAGGCTCAGCAGCGGCGGAACAATCGTCCCCGATCCGGCAATGCCCAAACCGATACCCAGAAAAATCGCGCCGCTGGCCAATCCTCGGCGGGTGACCGGCACATGCGGCAGCACGGTCGCGGCGACCAGTACCATGATCGCGCCACCGGCGATGCCCGACAGCAGGCGCCAGCCGAAGAACCAGCTCACCGACAGCGGAAAGCCACAGGCGAAAAACGACAGCGTCACCGCCAGCATCATCAGGCGCAGCGCGGTTTTGTTGGAGGTGCGGCGGGCCAGCGGATGGCCGATCAGTGCGCCGATCAGGTAGCCAACCAGGTTGGCGGCACCGAGGTAGACCACGTCGCTGGTGGAAAACCAGTGCGCCTGGATCAACGAAGGAATCAACGGCGTGTAGGCAAACCGCGCCAGCCCGATGCTGACCAGGCTGGCGCAAAGACCGGCGAATATCGGCAGCCATATCGCGCTGCGCGGAGTGGATGATGTGCTGAGCATGGGGGCTGTCCTGCAGGTTTATTTCAGGTGCCCAGCTTATCCAGGTTTACTGATTCATTAGCGCAGCGAGTTTGCGCTATCGTGATGCATATATGCATCAGTGGAGGTCCGTATGAATTGGGATGACGCGCGAGTCTTTCTGGCGGTTTGCCGGGAATCGACGCTACGCGGCGCAGCGCGGGTGCTGGGTGTTGATCAGGCCACCGTCGGGCGGCGAATCACGGCGCTGGAAAAGTCCTTGAGTGCGACGCTGTTTCTGCGCACGTCCGAGGGGTACGCGCTGACGGCGGTGGGCGAGGCGGCGTTGAAAGCTGTGGAAAAAATGGAGCATTCCGCACTGGAGCTCGAACGACGGATTCAAGGGCTTGATGATCGACTGACGGGCACCGTTCGGGTCAGCACCACGGACTCCATGGCCATCGACTTCCTGATCCCGGCCATTGCCCGCTTGCATGAGCAGCACCCCGACGTGCGAGTGCAACTGGACGCTTCGACGCAAATTATCAGCCTGTCGAAACGCGAAGCCGACATCGCCGTGCGCAACACCCGACCGGATAACCCGGACCTGATCGCCCGGCGCATTGCGCGTTGGCCGGTGGGACTGTTTGCTTCCAGAGACTATGTGGACGCCCACGGCGTGCCGGCGCCGGGCTCCGCGTTCGAGGGGCATGATCTGGTGGTGTATCAGCCGTATTTGCAGGGCCACAAGGACATGACGCTGGTTTCGGAACCGCTGGGGCGCGGCCGCATCGTGTCGAGCTTGAGTTCCGGCCTGCTGGTGCGCCGAGCCATTGCCGCCGGAATCGGACTGGGGGAAATTCCGGTGTACATGGGGGAGAGGGACGGGCTGGTCCGGCTGTGGCCAGAGCGCACGCGACCGGTACCGTATGACGTGTGGCTGGTGACCCACGAGGATTTGCGGCATACCGCCAGGGTTCGTGTGGTCATTGATGAGATTGTGGCGGTGTTTTCGGGGACGGGTGAGTAAAGCTTGAAAGATCGCAGCCTCGCTCCGCTCGACAGCTCCTACAGGGATTGACATGTAGGAGCTGTCGAGCGGAGCGAGGCTGTGATCCCAGGGTTATGGCATTTCCGGCAATTCCTGAGGACGCAGGTCGAACACCAACACTTCGGCATCGACGCCATTGCTCAAGCTCAGCAATTGTTCATCCCGAACCCGTACGCCATCGCCTTCCTGCAATACCATGCCGTTGAGTTCGACACTGCCACGAGCCACATGTACATAGGCGTACCGATTGGCGGCCAGTTCCAGGGTGGCGGATTCCTTGCCGTCGATCAGCCCGGCATACACCCGTGCATCCTGGCGCACCTGCAGCGAACCGTTTTTCCCCTCGGGGGAGATGATCAGTTGCAGGCGGCCGCGTTTTTTCTGCGTGCTGAAATGCTCTTGCTGATAGCGCGGTTTGGCGCCGCTGACGTCCGGCACAATCCAGATTTGCAGGAAGTGCACGCCACGGGTGGCCGAGTGGTTGTACTCGCTATGCGCCACGCCGCTGCCGGCGCTCATCAATTGCACGTCACCGGGGCGGATCACCGAACCGGTACCCAGGGTGTCCTTGTGTTCAAGGGCACCTTCGAGCACATAGGAGAAGATCTCCATGTCGCGATGCGGGTGCTGGCCGAAGCCTTTGCCGGCGGCGACGCGGTCATCGTTGATCACCAGCAGGTCGGAAAAACCCTGCTCTTTCGGGTTGCGGTAGTTGGCGAAGGAAAAGGTGTGGAACGACTTCAACCAACCGTGATTGGCCGCGCCGCGATCGGAAGCTTTGCGAAGGGTCAGCATGATGAAATCTCCTGTTGGGACGTTGATTCGTCCGAGTGAGGAGAAGGTTAATGTTTATCGGTTTGTGCAATAAGTAGATGAAAATTGAAATACTGTCTCGTTCAGGTTGACAATAATGGGTAGGCTGTTCCTGTTCCATTGGCCATAATGGATATCACTGCCTTAATGCCGAGCGCATAACGTGCAGGAGCCAGCAAGCCGGTTCCTGCGGGGTGGGTGTTCAGCCGGTAATCCTTTTTTGACTTCAGTGATGTAACCCATGAAAACCGTAGCAATGGTGCTGTTTCCCGACTTTCTCCTGCTCGACATGGCCGGGCCGATGGAGGTGTTTTCCATCGCCAATCGCTACCTGGAGCCGGCACAGCGTTATGAGCTGATGACCATTGGCACCGAACACGGGGCATTGCGTGCGTCCAACGGCGTCAACGTTCACCCCGACATGCACATTGATCAGGCGGATCAGGCCTACGATCTCTTGCTGGTGCCTGGCGGTCCCGGTGCCTACAACGAAAAGCACCCGCCGTTACTCCACTGGTTGCAAAACGCCGTCAGCCGCGCAGGCTGCTATGGCTCGATTTGCACCGGCGCCTTCGTGCTCGGGCACGCCGGCTTGCTCGACGGTTACCGCGTCACCACCCATTGGCATTACACAGAACGGCTGATCAAGGGCTTCCCGAAGGCGACAGTGGAGACCGACCGGATTTACGTGCAGGACCGCAACCTCATCACCTCCGGCGGCGTTACGGCCGGCATCGACCTCGCGTTGTCAGTCGTCGCCGAAGACCACGGCAAGAAAGTCGCCCAGGACGTGGCCAAGGTGTTGCTGGTGGTGATGAAGCGCCAGGGCGGCCAGGCGCAATTCAGTCCGTTGATGGCCACCATCGCGCCCCATGAAACGCCAGTGACCCGCGTGCAGAATTATGTGCTTGAGCATCTGGATGAGGCATTCAGCATTGAACGCATGGCGGGCCTGGCCACCATGAGTCCCCGTCATTTCGCCAGGGTGTTCGCCCGGGAAGTGAACATGACCCCGATGGAATTCCTGCAAAGCGCGCGCATCGACTGCGCCAGGAATCTCCTGGAAACCACTGACTTGCCGCTCAAGACCGTGGCGTTCAAAAGTGGCTTCGGCAGTGTTCGGCACATGCGGTTCCTGTTCAGTGAAAAACTTGGATTGACGCCGACCCTGTACCGGGAACAGTCGAGCTAGAGCCTTCTTGTCCGTCTTGCGCACTGTGATGGCCGTGATGCTCCCATCTTCGCAGTTGTACCTTCACCGATGCCTGCCAAGATACTGCTGAACTCTTTGCAATGGAGGTGCGTGAGCCTGGCGCGCGATGAATGTGCAGTCCTTTTAGCCGCCCCGGGTTTGCGCACGTGAACGTGCATGAACAGCATGACAAATTTGAACAGCGATGCAGTGCTGCAATTCGGCCCCTACGCACTCCACCTGCGGCAACGATTGATCCTGGACGGTGCCCGTCCGCTGCGCATGGGCGGGCGGGCCCTGGATATCCTGCAGGTGCTGGTCCAGCGTGCAGGTACTGTCGTCAGCAAGGACGAATTGATCGCGCTCGTCTGGCCGACTTCGGTGGTCGAGGACATCAACCTGCGTGTGCACATCGCAGCGCTGCGTCGCGCCTTGGGCGACGGGCAGAACGGGCAGCGCTATATCGTCAACATTCCCCAACGGGGCTACAGCTTCATTGCGGCGGTGCAACGTGTGCCGGCGTGTTCTCTGGTGTCGATCGAGACGGCTCAAAAACTTCAACACAACCTGCACGCGCGGCTCACACCGGTCACCGGTCGCGATTCGATCGTCGGCAGCCTGGTCCGGCAATTGCCGGTTCGACGCTTCATGACCCTGGTGGGGCCCGCTGGCATCGGCAAGACCACCGTGGCGTTGCGTGTGGCCGAACTGCTTTTGCAGCACTATCAGGACGGCGTCTGGCTGGTCGATTTCGCGGCAATCGATGATCCGGCGCAGGTGGTCGATCAGCTGACCCGGGCGCTTGAACTGGAGGTCGGGACGACACTCGATACGTTAAAGCAGCGCCATGCTTTGCTGGTGCTGGACAATTGCGAGCATCTGCTCGAACGCTGCCGCACGCTGGTCGAGGACCTGCTGAAGTCCGCACCGCGTCTGTCGATCCTGGTTACCAGTCGAGAGCCGCTCAACGCGCAGGGAGAATCGGTCCAGCGTTTGCCGCCACTGGCGGTGCCGCCGGCGTCGGCATTGCACAGTGTGGCGGAGGCCATGGGCTATTCGGCGGTGCAACTGTTCGTCAGTCGCGCCCGTGCCCGTCAGCAAGGGTTTGCCCTGCGCGAACAGGACCTCAAGGCTGTGCGCGAAATCTGTCGCCGCCTCGATGGAATACCGTTGGCCATCGAGTTGGCGGCCGCACAAATCGACGCGTTGGCGCTGGTGGGCGTGCAAGCCCAACTCGACAATTGTTTTCAGCTTCTGAGCCACGGCCGGCGCACCGCCGTGCCCCGCCATCAAACCCTTAAAGCCGCGCTGGACTGGAGCTATGAACACCTGAGTCCGCTGGAGCAAACCGTGTTGAAGCGTCTGGCGGTGTTCAAAATGGCCTTTACACTGGACGCGGCGATTGGCGTGCTCGGTTGCACGGCGCTGTTGCCCGGACGTGTGATTGAGGTGGTGGAAAGCCTGGCGCTCAAATCGCTGCTGTCGCTGGAGCAGGGCGGTGGATTGAGCCGATACCGCTTTCTCAACACCACGCGCGCCTACGCCCTCGAAAAACTTGAACACAGCGGTGAGCTGCGGACCTTGGAAATGCGTTACGCCCGCTACATCAGCCGGACGCGCTGGACATCAAGCGGGCAGGTGGCGTTGCAACTCATCGAGTAACCGGCGCACCTTGGTCAGGTCTGGCGTGGCAAAACCCTCAGTGAACCGGTTATAGACCGGCAACAGCAACGTATGGGCTTGCCGGTGCCGGCCCTGTTGCTGCCAAAGCTGTGCCAGTGAAGTGGCGCTACGCAATTCCCAGGCAAGGGCACCCTGGTGTTTTGCCACGTTCAAGGCCCGTATCAACACGGCTTCGGCTGCTTCGGTTTTCAACGGGCAACCTTGCGCCAGCAGTGCATCAGCCCTGGCGCGGAGGATTTCCGCCGTGCTCCAGCCGGCCATGCCGGTGTCCGCCCGTTGCAAGGAGGCGTCATCGACGAAGCCGGTGTCCAGCGTGACCATGATGTCCTTGATCAGCCCCACGCCCGGCAGGAGGGACGAGCGCACCTCGGCGTGGTCGATCACCTGGGCGTAGTGCAGGGCCCAGGTGTAGAACAGCAGTACCGAGTGTTTTTGCGCTTGTTCCAGCAGCAGACGCAAGAGTTCGCGAGCGGTGCGGGTGTCGCCGTTGTAGTGAGCGATCAGGCAACTGGCCAGCGCCAGGGTGTAGCAGATGGAGGTGCCGTGGTTGATCTGCAGGGCAATGTCCAGTGCCTGTCGGGCCGTGCGCCAGGCTTGTTCCGGTTGACCCTGCAACCAGAGAATGCGCGCCAGAATCGTCAGTGAGGCGACGCTCTGGTCGTATTGCACACCAAAACCGTGGGTGAAGCGGTTGAGATGCCCGCTCTGGGTCATGCGTTGGAGAACCTGTTCGGCATTCAGCCGCGCCTGTGGCTGGTCCCCGGCAAAATGCAGGGCCAATACCCGCAAGCGGTGGGTGCTGAGGGACAGCACCGGATCGCCGTGCACGCCCAACCGATCAAATTGCCGGCTCTGCTCGAGGGCCATTTGATAGTGGGCGCAACTGAGGTTGACCGCCATGTGGCCGGACACGGCTCGCAGTTGACCGGCCAGGTCGTCGCACTGTCTCGCCAGAGTCCTGGCGCTGACGAAAGCCTCGACGGTCTCCGCCGTGCCGCCCTGGGTGTGATAACACGAGCTGCCGAGGGCCAGCTTGAGGGCCATTTTCAGCCGAGGGCAAGGCTCGGGCGCGGCGTCCAGCAAGGCCAGCGCCTTGCGCACGTACACGCCGTGCTCCCTGAGCAGCGACAATTCCTGCCACAGCGGAGCTGACGTCGCAGCGAGGCGGATCGCCAGGGCTTGCGGCCCTTGCGCGTTCAATCCCCAGTCGAGGGCGGAACGGATGTCTTCCAGGCTGCGGGCATATCGCTCGATCCACGTGCACGTCTGGATCGCCTCCCATTCGTGCTGGGCCTGATGCATCAAGGCCAGGCAGCGTTCGGCGTGACGTTTTCGGGTGTCGGGCAGGTCGGTGGCCTGGTCGAGTTTTTCCAGCGCATAACTGCGGGTCGTGTCGAGCAGACGGTAAAACACCTCTTCATCACCGACCTCAACGTTCAACAGCGATTTGGCCACCAGTTGGGTGATCGATCCAAACACCTCGCGGGGTTCGATGTGTTCGCCGACGATCACTGCCGCAGCGGACTCCAGTGTGAAACCGCCCCTGAACACACCCAGTCGGCGCAGGCAGACTTGCTCACAGGGGCTGAGCAGTTCGAAGCTCCAGTCCAGCGTGGCGCGCAGGGTTTGATGCCGGCCCAAGGTGGTCTGACAGCCTTGGGTGAGCAGGCGAAAGCTGCCCTGCAGTTGCGTCAGCAATCCGCTCAATCCGAGGCTGTTGACTTGCGCGGCCGCCAGTTCGATCGCCAGTGGAATGCCGTCCAGGCGCCGGCAGATTTCAATCGCCAGCGGCAATTCGTCATCGGTCAGTTCGAAACTGTCGTGGCTGGCCATCGCCCGCTCGACAAACAGTTGCAAGGCGGAAAACGTCAGGGCCTGGGCGCGGTCGAGCACGGCGATGGGCGGGGGGCAGTCAAGTGACCCAAGGCGCTGGACGAATTCACCTTCGGCCCGCAGGCTCTCGCGGCTCGTGGCCAGAATATGCACCTCGGGCGCGGCGCGCAGAAGGCTTTCACTCAGCAAGGCGACCGCGTCGATCAGGTGTTCGCAGTTATCGATCACCAACAACATTTGCCGATCGCGCAGGAATGCCGCGAGGCCGCTCATCGGTTCGGCGCCGTGCAAGGGCAGTTCGAGCAAGGTCGCCAGATGCGCGGTGATCATCGCCGGGTCGTTGATCGGTGCCAGGTCCAGCAAGCGAATGCCGTCCTGATAACGCCCGATCAGTTGCTCGGCGACGCGCAGGGCCACGGTGGTCTTGCCGATCCCGCCGGGACCGACCAGGGTGATGAATCGCTGGCGTGACAACTGCCCCACCAGACTGTCGACGAGGGACTGACGCCCGATCATGCGGGTTCGACGCACCGGCAGGTTGTGGACGCTCGGCGCCGGTGCCTGACTCGCCGCGGGTTGCTCGATGTATCCCAGCGAATACGGCGCGACAAAGCTGTAGCCACGCTGGGCCACGGTGACAATGTACCGCTGACCGGCCTGACCATCGCCCAGCGCCTTGCGCAATGCCGCCATGTGCACCCGAAGGTTGATGTCTTCGACAACGCTTTTGGGCCAGACCCTGGCGATCAGTTCCTGTTTGCTGACCACATTCCCGGCGTGCTCCAGAAGGATCAGCAGAATGTCCATGGCACGCCGGCCCAGACGCACGGGATGCTCGGCTTCCATCACCAGGCGTTGGCCGGGATAGATCCGGTAGGGGCCGAAATGGATGGCCTGTACGGGTGAAAGGGACAACGGGGCACTCCTGCTTGCAACCGTCTGGTATGCGGTTCTCGAACATATTCGTCAGGTTTGTCGATCTGTGCAATGCACGGTGCAATGGTTTTCGGAGGGCATCTGGCCCGGCCGTTTGCCGTCTTTGTTCGTGAGTTCCGTATTTATTGGGCGCGGTACTCGCAAAGGTGATGTCGGGGCTTTTGGCGCGCCAGGGAAAATTAACAACGTTTAACTCGTGCTGCGTCTGGTCTACGCCCAAAACTCTGCTTCTTCAACATCCACCGGTCAGCTGCAGTGAAAACCTGTGGGAGCGGCGTTGGCTGGCTGGTACTGAGCCTTGTTGCAAAGGGAATGATTCGTCATGAGGACGCCGGAATGAGCAACGTGGTGGTGGTCTATCACAGCGGCTACGGGCACACCCGGGTCATGGCCGAGGCCGTGGCCCAAGGTGTGGAACGGCACCTGGGCAGCACGTGCCTGCTGATTCCGGTCGAGGACGTGCACCAGCATTGGGACCGTTTGCACAACGCCGACGCGATCATCTTTGGCGCGCCGACCTACATGGGCAGCGCCTCGGCGCGCTTCAAGGGGTTCATGGAAGCCACGGCGGCGTTCTACCTGGCTCAACCCTGGCGCGACAAACTGGCTGCCGGTTTCACCAATTCCGGCTGCCTGTGCGGCGACAAACTCAATACCTTGCTGCAGATGGCGGTTTTCGCCGCCCAGCATTCGATGATCTGGGTCGGTCTCGACCTGCTGCCCGCGCGCTCCGGCGTCGGCGTGTTCGACGGGCAACTCAACCGCCTCGGCAGCTCGCTGGGCGCCATGGCGCAATCGAATGTCGAACAGTCCCCCGAATTCGCACCGCCCGCCGAAGACCGTTGCACTGCCGCGCACCTGGGCGAGCGCGTGGCGCGGCTGGCCGATCGCATGAGCCACTCACCGGTTTGATTCACCCCGACACTCACTAAGGAGACATCGCATGAGTACGTTCACGACCCGAGACGGAACCGAGATCTACTACAAGGACTGGGGCACCGGTCAACCCATCGTCTTCAGCCACGGCTGGCCATTGAACGCCGACAGCTGGGAATCGCAGATGATCTTCCTCGCCTCCCAAGGCTACCGTGTGATCGCCCACGACCGCCGTGGTCACGGCCGTTCCAGTCAGCCGTGGACCGGCAACGACATGGACACCTACGCCGATGACCTGGCGCAACTGATCGAGTTGCTGGACCTGAAAGACGCCGTGCTGTTCGGCTTCTCCACCGGCGGCGGCGAAGTGGCGCGTTACATTGGTCGCCATGGTACTGGCCGGGTGGCCAAGGCCGGGCTGATTTCCTCGGTGCCGCCACTGATGCTCAAGACCGAAGCCAACACCGGCGGTTTGCCGATTGAAGTGTTTGACGGCATTCGTCAGGCCTCCCTGGCCGATCGTTCGCAACTCTACATCGACCTCGCCAGCGGTCCGTTCTTCGGCTTCAACAAGCCGGACGCCAAACCCTCGCAAGGCATGATCGACTGGTTCTGGATGCAAGGCATGACCTCCGGCCACAAGAACGCTTATGACTGCATCAAGGCGTTCTCCGAAACCGACTTCACCGAAGACCTGAAGAAGTTCGACGTGCCGACCCTGGTGGTGCATGGCGATGCGGACCAGGTGGTGCCGATTGAAGCTGCGGGGATTGCTTCGGCGAAACTGGTGAAAGGTTCTACGCTCAAGGTCTACCCGGGCGCGCCCCATGGCTTGACTGACACTCACAAGGATCAGCTCAACGCCGATCTGCTGGCGTTCCTCAAGGGTTGATGCATACCGGCGCGGGCGTAGATCCGCGCCGTTTTTGCTCCTGATGAGCTGAATTCTTCGAGTACATGACCATGAAAAAGCTGACCAACGCCACCGGCGCGCCGGTGGTCGACAACCTCAATATCCAGACCGCCGGCCCTCGAGGGCCGGCACTTTTACAAGACATCTGGTTGCTGGAAAAACTCGCCCACTTCGACCGCGAACTGATCCCCGAGCGACGCATGCACGCCAAGGGGGCGGGCGCCTACGGCACGTTCACCGTCACCCATGACATCAGCCGCTACACCAAGGCCAGTATTTTCAGCGCCGTGGGCAAGGAAACGCCGCTGTTCGTGCGCTTCTCCTCGGTAGCCGGCGAGCGTGGCGCGGCGGATGCCGAGCGCGACATCCGTGGTTTCGCGGTGAAGTTCTATACCGACGAAGGCAACTGGGACATTGTCGGCAACAACACGCCGGTATTTTTCTTCCGCGACCCGCTGCGTTTCTCCGACCTCAACCACGTGGTCAAGCGCGACCCGCGCACCGGCCTGCGTAACGCCACCAGCAACTGGGATTTCTGGACCCTGCTGCCCGAGGCGCTGCACCAGGTGACCATCGTGATGAGCGATCGCGGGATTCCTACCAGCTTCCGTCACATGCACGGCTTCGGCAGTCATACCTTCAGCCTGATCGACCGCGACAACAAACGCGTTTGGGTGAAGTTTCATTTTGTCTGCCAGCAGGGTATCGAAAACCTCTCGGACGCCGAGGCAGAAGCCGTGGTCGGCAAGGATCGCGAAAGCAATCTGCGTGACTTGTACGAAGTCATCGAGCAGGGCAACTTTCCGCGCTGGAAACTGTGCATTCAGGTGATGGAAGAACAGCAGGCGATCAACTACCGGCACAACCCGTTCGACCTGACCAAGGTCTGGCCGCACGGCGAGTTTCCACTGATTGAAGTGGGCATCATGGAGCTCAATCGCAACGCCGAAAACCACTTCGCCGAGATCGAGCAAGCGGCGTTCTCGCCCGCCAACGTGGTGCCGGGCGTGAGCTTCTCGCCGGACCGCATGCTCCAGGCGCGGCTGTTTTCCTACGGCGATGCCCAGCGTTATCGTCTGGGCGTGAACTTCAACCACATTCCGGTTAACGCCCCGCGTTGCCCGGCCCACAGTTACCATCGCGACGGCGCCATGCGCACGGACGGCAACCTGGGTGGCACCGCCAGCTATTTCCCGAACAGCGTCGGCGAGTGGCAGGATTCGCCGGAACTGGCCGAGCCACCGCTGCCCCTGGAAGGTTTTGCGCAACACTATGATCATCGGCTGGAGGAGGATCATTACGAGCAGCCGGGCAATCTGTTTCGTTTGCTGGACCCGGTGCGTAAACAGTTGCTGTTCGACAACACCGCGCGGGCCATGAACGGCGTGCCGCAGGCGATTCGTCAGCGCCATATCGACAATTGCACCAAGGCTGATCCGGCGTACGGGTTTGGCGTGGCCGAGGCGTTGGAACGGTTGGTGCCGTTGGTTTAATAAAGCAGGATCGCAGGCTTGAGCGGCGGCTACAGGGTTATGCACATACCTGCAGCCGCTGGCGAAGTCTGCGATCTTTTGCTGTCGAGCCCGCGCACAGCGCGGCAACGCCACGCAAACGGATTGATACCTTCGCTGCGGGTGAAGATGTGGCAGAAGTGCGCCTGGTCACAGAAGCCGCATTCGAGGCTGATCTGGGTCAGGCTGAGGTCGGTGCTCTGGATCAGTTGCTTGGCGCGGGCGATGCGCTGCTGGCGAATCCAGTCCTGGGGCGAGAGGCCGGTGCTGCACTTGAAGGCGCGGGAGAAATGGCTGCGCGAGAGCGCGCAGGCGCGGGCCAGCTCGGTCACTTCTATGGTTTCCCCCAGACGTTCGAGGATCAGTTGCTTGGCCAGGCTTTCGCGCCACGGGGTCAGGCCGCCCGTGTTCTTCCTTGGCGTTTCAGTGACGGTCGCGCGAGCGACGTTTTGCTGAGAATGAGCCATGACAAATGTCCGTGTCGGTTGAGCGTCATTCTTGGGCGCGAGCGCTCTGGCAGGCGAGTTAAACGTTGTTAATTTCGTCTGTGCGCCGTTAAGGACAACCGTGCCAACTCAGCACATTGCTGCAATTTTCAGGACGCGGGGACCGTGCATGATTGATGTCATGTGGCGGACCCGGGCAGGGCCGCTTTTGCGATTCGATCAAGGGTGAAGGCATGAAACATTCTCTGATTTGCGCGTTGGGCCTCGCGATGGCGCTGGCGTCCGGCGTTTCCTCGGCTCAGGCACCGGCACAGGTGGGTTCGCAAGTGCCCGGCTACTTCCGATTGGCCGTAGGCGATTTTGAGGTGACCGCACTGTTCGATGGTTACAACGACCTGTCGCCCAAGCTGCTCAAGGGCTTGACCCAAAGCCAGATTCGCGCGCTGCTGGCTCGTCGCTCGATTGAAACGCCGGGCGTGCAGACCGCGTTCAACGCCTTTCTGATCAACACCGGCAAGCAATTGATCCTGGTGGATACCGGCGCCGGCCAATGCATCGGTGCGACGGCGGGCATGCTCTCGGACAACATGAAAGCCGCCGGCTATGAGCCTTCGCAGGTCGACACGATCCTGTTGACTCACCTGCACCTGGACCATGTCTGCGGACTGGTCGACGGCCAGCAGAAGCCGGTGTTTGCCAACGCCACGGTCTACGCCGCGAAGGCAGAAGCCGATTACTGGCTCGATCCCCAGGCCCTCGCCAAGGCCCCTGAGGGTGCCAAACCGTATTTCAAAATCGCCCAGGATTCCACGGCACCGTACGTCGCGGCAGGTCGCTTTAAAACGTTCGATGCCGGTCAGTCGCCTGTGCCGGGCGTCGAAGCCACGCTGGAAGCCGGACACACACCGGGCAGTACCACGTACCGTTTTACTTCCCAGGGGCAGAGCATCCTGTTCATGGGCGATCTGGTGCATAACCTTGCGGTGCAGTTCTCGCACCCGGAAGTCTCGATCGGATTTGACGTCAACAGTCAGCAGGCGATCAAAAGCCGCGCCAAAGTTTTCAGCGATGCCGCTGCGAGCAAGACCTGGGTGACGGCGGCGCACTTGCCGTTCCCGGGTATCGGTCACATCGCGGCAGAGGGCAAGCACTTCCAGTGGGTGCCGGTCGAATACGGCCCCTACAAACGAGCGGCGAAAGTCCCGCTGATCGAGTAAAGTCCGATGCCCTCCCAAGGAAACCGTGCCTATGAACCGTAACGATCTGCGTCGCGTCGACATGAACCTGTTGGTGATTTTCGAGGCGTTGATGTTCGAAAAGAACCTGACTCGCGTCGCCGAAAAACTGTTCATGGGGCAACCGGCGGTGAGTGCCGCGTTGGGACGGCTGCGGGATTTGTTCGACGATCCGTTGTTGCTGCGCAACGGTCGCGGTATGGAGCCGACCGGGCGGGCGCTGGCCATTCTCAAGGAGTTGCAGCCGGCGATGGATGTCATTTCCGGAGCGGTCAGCCGGGCGAAGGAATTCGATCCGACGACAAGTTGCGATGTGTTTCGCATTGGTCTGTCGGACGATGCCGAGTTTGGCTTGTTTCCGCCGTTGTTGCGGCAACTGCAGGAAGAGGCGCCGGGGATCGTCGTTGTGGTGCGTCGCGCCAACTATCTGCTGATGCCGGCGTTGCTGGCCTCGGGGGAGATTTCTGTGGGGGTGAGTTACACCACGGATTTGCCGGCGAATGCCAAGTGCAAGAAGTTGCGGGACATTCCGTGCAAGGTGCTGCGCGGTGATAAACGGCCGGGAACGCTGACGCTTGACGAGTACTGCGAACGGCCTCATGCGATGGTGTCGTTCTCGGGTGATTTGAGCGGCAATATCGATCTGGATCTGGCCAAGATCGGGCGGAGTCGGCGGGTGGTGTTGGGGGTGCCGCAGTTCAGTGGGTTGCGGGCGTTGCTGGCCGGGACCGAGATGGTTGCCACTGTGCCGGATTATGCGGCGTGTGCGTTGGTTGAAGGGTGTGGCTTGCGTGCCGAGGATCCGCCGTTTCCGATTGAGGCGGCGCAGTTGTCGATGGCCTGGAGCGGGGTGCATGACAATGATCCGGCGGAGCGGTGGTTGCGGTCTCGGATCAGTGAGTTCATGTCCAGGCCTTTGCCGATTGCGGGTTGAACGTGGCGGCCTTTGGGCCGACCAGGTTCTGGCTGATTGAGTACATATCCATTTCTGCGGTAACGGCGGCTGGCGGTTTCGCCCTTACGGCGACTCACTTTTTTTTCAAACGCCAAAAAAAAGTAAGCAAAAAAAGGCTCGCCCCGAGCGTCCGGCCCCTCGCTGAGGCTCGGCGTTCCTTCGCTCCGGTATTCATCCGGGGACACTGCCCTCCGGTCTGCTTCGCGACGACCTACATGCAGCGTGTTCGACTGCGTCGAACGGCGCTGCGCGCCACTCCCCGGATGAACACCTCCACTCAGCCTCCCGAAGGGGCGGGTGGATCAAGATCAAGAGCGCAAGGCGAGCTAACGCTCGGCCTCGTGGTTTGGTGGGTGGGGGGCGCTGATTCATTGCGTGGGATGGCGGCCTGACAGCCGACCCGATTTCCGCTGATGCCCCCGATCCCTGTGGGAGCTGGCCTGCCAGCGATGGCGGTATGCCAGTCAATATCACGCTCAATGACCCATCGCATTCGCGGGGGGATGAGCGACGGCATTCAAAAAGAGCACGTACATTCAATTTTCTCCGCCCCCACACCGGCACTATCAAACGAGTTCCCGGCGCATTGACGCCGTTGGTTTTTCATTTGTGCAGGTAACCCATGAACGTTTCGCAATGGGATGAACGGGTCCAGGACGTCGGGCTGTTTTTTTTGCGGGTCAGCGGTGGTCTGTTTTTGCTGTGGGTGCATGGTCTGCCGAAGCTGCTTAACTACAGCGCTCAGCTGCAAGTCATCGAAGACCCTTTTCACCTGGGCGCGAATGTCACGCTAATGATGGCGATTTTTGCCGAGGTGTTGTGTCCGCTGCTGATCATCTTCGGGGTGTTGGTGCGTCTGGCGTGCCTGCCGATTCTGTGTGTGTTGTGGGTCGCGTTGCTGGTTGTGCACCCGCAATGGAGCCTCGATGAAGGGCAGTTCGGCTGGCTGCTGTTGATTCTGTTCACCAGCATTCTTATCGCCGGGCCGGGACGGCTGGCGCTCAATGTCCGATTTGCCGGAGCTTTGCGTTATGCCTGAATCCAATCGTTTCGAAGAAGTCGTGACCCTGGTCATCAAGCACCGGGTCAAGGCCGGTTTTGAAGTGCCGTACGAAGCCTGGTTGCGCAACATCGTCAGCATTGCCGGGCAGCAGGAAGGGCACTTGGGCGTGGATGTGATGCGCGGCAAGAACGCCGGTCTCGACATGTACACCTGCGTGCTGCGCTTTTGCTCCACCGACGCGATGCAGCGCTGGCTCGATTCGCCGCAACGGCTGCAACTGGTCAACGAAGCCACGCCGATGCTGGCGGACGGCGACCAGACCGAGGTCAATCCGGTCAACGAGTTCTGGTTCGCGCCGCAGGCTGACGCCGGTTCACCGCCGCCGCGCTGGAAGCAGGCGGTGGTGACGTTGTTGGTGATTCTGCCGCACACCTTGCTGGTGCCGCTGATCTGGGGTCCGCTGCTGCGGCTCAACGCATTTTTGTCCAATTACGTGGTCGCCACGTTCCTGATCACGCTGACCATCGTCGTCTCGGTGGTGTACCTGTTCATGCCGATGGCGACGCGGTTGTTCGCGCCTTGGCTGTCCTCTTCCACTCAGCCCAAGGAAACGCGATGAACGCCGATCTGATTCTATTCAATGGCCAATTTCATACCGTTGACCGTCAAAACCCGCTCGCCAGTGCCGTGGCCATCAGCGACGGTCGCTTCGTCGCGGTCGGTACCGACGCCGAAGCCATGGCCCTGCGCGGTTCCGGCACCCAGGTCATCGACCTCAAGGGCCGCTGCGTCATTCCCGGTCTCAACGATTCGCACCTGCACCTGATCCGTGGTGGTTTGAATTACAACCTCGAACTGCGCTGGGAAGGCGTGCCGTCGCTGGCCGACGCCTTGCGCATGCTCAAGGATCAGGCTGACCGCACGCCAACGCCGCAATGGGTACGCGTGGTGGGTGGCTGGAACGAATTCCAGTTCGCCGAAAAGCGCATGCCGACCCTGGAAGAACTCAACCAGGCCGCGCCGGATACGCCGGTGTTCGTGCTGCATCTGTATGACCGCGCCTTGCTCAACCGCGCCGCGTTACGCGTGGCCGGCTATACCCGCAACACGCCGAACCCGCCGGGTGGCGAGATCGTGCGCGACAGCAACGGCGAGCCGACCGGCATGCTGGTCGCGCGACCGAACGCGATGATTTTGTACTCGACCCTGGCCAAAGGGCCGAAGCTGCCGCTGGAATATCAGGTCAACTCGACCCGGCAATTCATGCGCGAACTCAACCGTCTCGGCCTGACCAGCGCCATCGACGCCGGCGGTGGTTTCCAGAATTATCCGGACGATTACCAGGTGATCGAGCAGTTGGCGAAGGACCAGCAACTGACCATCCGCATTGCCTACAACCTGTTCACCCAGAAGCCCAAGGAAGAACTGGCCGACTTCAAGAACTGGACCAGCAGCGTCACCCTGCACCAGGGCGACGATTACCTGCGGCACAACGGCGCCGGGGAAATGCTGGTGTTCTCGGCGGCGGATTTCGAGGACTTCCTCGAGCCGCGTCCGGACCTGCCGCAAACCATGGAAGACGAACTGGAGCCAGTGGTCCGCCACTTGGTCGAGCAGCGTTGGCCGTTCCGTTTGCACGCTACGTACAACGAATCCATCAGCCGCATGCTCGACGTGTTCGAGAAGGTCAACCGCGACATTCCGTTCAACGGCTTGCCATGGTTTTTCGATCACGCCGAAACCATCACTCCACAGAATATCGAGCGGGTGAGGGCGTTGGGCGGCGGCATTGCGATTCAGGATCGCATGGCGTTCCAGGGCGAATATTTTGTCGAGCGTTACGGCGCCAAGGCGGCCGAAGCGACGCCGCCGATCAAGCGCATGCTGGCCGAAGGTGTACCGGTCGGCGCCGGCACCGACGCGACGCGAGTGTCCAGTTACAACCCCTGGACCTCGTTGTACTGGATGGTCAGCGGTCGAACCGTCGGTGGCCTGGAGCTGCACGCCGAGGGACTGTCCCGTCAAACCGCGCTGGAACTGTTCACCCACGGCAGCGCCTGGTTCTCTTCCGAGCAGGGCAAGAAAGGCATGATCAAGGTCGGCCAACTGGCTGACGTCGCGGCCCTGAGCGCAGATTTTTTCAGTGTCGACGAAGAAGCGATCAAGTGGATCGAATCGGTGTTGACCGTGGTCGGCGGCAAGGTGGTGTACGCCGCCGGTGATTTCGAAAAACTCGGCCCGGCCAGTGTGCCGGTGCTGCCGGACTGGTCACCGGTGGTGAAGGTGCCGGGTCATTGGCGCCCGACGTCGCCGATGCAGGCGCAGGTTCACCATTGCAGCGGGCCGTGCGGCGTGCATGCCCACAGCCATGAAAAGGCGCGTTTGTCGAATGCGCCGGTCAGCGATTTCGCGGGTTTCTGGGGCGCCTTTGGCTGCTCGTGCTTTGCGTTCTGACGATCACAAGAAAGCGCCGATGCAGCGGTGTCGGCGCCTGATGTAACACCCATCCATCGAGGAGCTTCACATGAGCAACGTTCCGTACAAACGCCTGAACAAAGACGATGCGGTTGTCCTGTTGGTCGACCATCAGACCGGTCTGATCTCGCTGGTTCAGGACTTCTCGCCGAACGAATTCAAGAACAACGTGTTGGCCCTGGGTGACGTGGCCAAGTTCTTCAAACTGCCGACCATCCTCACCACCAGCTTCGAAAACGGCCCGAACGGCCCGATGGTTCCGGAATTGAAAGAGCAGTTCCCGGACGCACCGTACATCCCGCGTCCAGGCCAGATCAACGCCTGGGACAACGAAGATTTCGTCAAGGCTGTCAAAGCCACTGGCCGCAAGCAACTGATCATCGCCGGTGTGGTGACTGACGTTTGCGTGACCTTCCCGACGCTGTCGGCGCTGGCCGAAGGGTTTGAAGTGTTCGTGGTGACCGACGCTTCGGGCACCTTCAACGAAACCGTGCAACAGGCCGCCTGGGCGCGCATGGCGGCGGCCGGTGCTCAACTGGTCAACTGGTTCTCGGTGGCGTGCGAGCTGCAGGGCGACTGGCGCAACGACATGGAAGGCCTGGCGAACCTGCTGTCGCCGCGCATTCCAAACTACCGCAATCTGATGAACAGCTATTCGGTGCTCACCTCGAAGTAAGCCGACCGGCCATGAAAAATACCCGCCAATGTGCGGGTATTTTTTTTGTCTCAATGAGCCCTTCTGTGGCGAGGGAGCTTGCTCCCGCTTGAGTGCGAAGCACTCATAAACAGGGGCCGCTTCGCAGCCCGGCGGGAGCAAGCTCCCTCGCCACAAAAAGGCCCCTCGATACAGTCAGGCTTGTTGGCGTTTCTGCAGCCAGCTCAGGAATCCGCCTTTCTTGATTTGCACCGGTTTGGCCAGCAACGCCAACCGGCTGTTCTGCTGCCTTACCGCCTGTAACTTGTTCAACGCCCGACCCACTTCAACCCGTTGTTCCATGCAGCTACGGGTCAGGGATTTGTCGATCCGGTAAATGATGCACGAGGTCAGCGTGGTGAACGTCGCCTGTGACGGCGTATCGGTAAGGATGCTCTGTTCGCCCATCACTTCGCTCGGCCCCATGCGACCGGCTTCGGTTTGCCCTGTACCGTCGGGAACGGTGGCGCTGACCACACCCGTGGCAATGACCATCAGACTGTCCGGCACTTCACCCAACGCCAGCACCACCTGACCGGCCGCGTACTGCTGCGCAACCATCGACTGCGCCATCTGATCGCGTTCCTCTTCACTCAAGGAACGGAAAACTTTCACCTCATCCAGCAACGCCCGTGCGCGCGTTGTCGGTTCGATCACGCCGTCGAGCTGACGGGAAATGCCCGCTGCTTCGAGGTGCCGATGGGCCAGGTCGAACAGTTGATTACGCACTTCGCTTTTCTTGCCAAGCTCGGCGATGAAGCCGCTGGCCACGTATTCGGACATGGTTTCGCCGGCCTCTTTCAGCACCGCTTTCGGTGCCGGGTTGAGTAACAACTGGCTGCTGCCCTGAAGCGTACGATCCAGTGCATCCAGGACCCGACGCGGGCGAATGTGGTTGGGCACCTGAATGCTGATCGACACGCCATGCATGTTGTTCGGCCGGCTCAGGTTGACGATTTTCGCCTTGGCCGCCACCGAGTTCGGCACCACCGCCGTACTGCCGGCGCTGGTCAGCATGTGGGTAGCGCGCCAGTCGATGTCGAGCACTTTGCCCTCGACGCCGTCGATCATGATCCAGTCATCCACCTGATACGGCTTGGTGGTGTTGAGCACGATCCCGGAAAACACGTCGCTCAAGGTGCTTTGCAAGGCCAGGCCGACGACGATTGCCACCACCCCGGACGTTGCCAGCAAACCTTTCACCGGCAGTTCCAGCACGTAGCCGGCCGCGGCGACGATGGCGATCAGAAACACCAGTGCGCCGATGACGTCCTGCAGCAAGCGACCGCTGTGACCGATGCGGCGCATCAGCACCAGGCCGATGACTTCGGTGAGCACCCGGGCGGCGTACAACCACCAGAGAATCCCCAGTGCCGTGGCACCCAGTTGCACCACGCGGTCATCTGCAAACAGCGGCGCCTGCAAGGGGCTGACGCCGGCATTGATGATGAGCGCGCTGAACATCACGAACAGGGCCAGGCGCACACCGACCCGTGTGACGCGATGCTTGAACGGCGCGAGGTGCCAGAGCACGGCGTCGATGACCAGCAGCAGGACGCTCCAGGAGAGCAGGTGACCGAGAAGAAGGGACATGGGACAACTCCGGCGGGAATGAGGGTGTTGATCGCAGGCAAACTAATTGTGGCGAGGGAGCTTGCTCCCGCTGGGCGGCGAAGCGGCCCCAAAATCTTCGCAACGATGCAAGTTTTGTGAGTGCTGCGCACTCAAGCGGGAGCAAGCTCCCTCGCCACAAAAACAGCTTCGCCACACATTTTTGTGTGGCGAAGGCTGTGGACTCAGTTCAGATGCGTCTTGAGTTCCAGCGCTGCCTGACGCACAGCCGCTTTCACTTCCGGAATCTGGCTCAGCGGATTGAGCAAACCGAAGTCGTGAATCATCCCGTTGTAGCGCACCGCCGTGACCGGTACCCCGGCTGCGTCGAGGTGGCGGGCATAGGCTTCGCCTTCGTCACGCAACACGTCGAATTCGGCGGTCTGCACCAACGCTGCCGGCAAGCCTTTGAGCTGTTCGGCATTGGCCTGCAACGGTGAGGCATGGATCTGTGCACGCTCGGCCTGGTCGGTGGTGTAGTTGTCCCAGAACCAGTTCATCATGCCTTTGGTCAGGAAGTGGCCCTCGGCAAATTGCTGGTACGAGCCGGTATCGAACTGTGCGTTGGTCACCGGCCACATCAACAGCTGGAAGCGCAGTGCCGGGGCTTTCTGTTCCTTGGCCATCAACGCCACGACTGCCGCCATGTTGCCGCCGACACTGTTGCCGGCTACGGCGAGGCGCTTGCCATCGACGCCGATGTCCTTGCCATGTTCAGCCACCCAGCGGGTCGCGGCATAGGCCTGGTTGATCGCGGTCGGGTAGTGCGCTTCCGGCGACGGCGTGTAATCGACATACACCGCAACGGCGCCGGAGCCGACCACCAGGTCGTGGATCAGACGCTGGTGAGTCGGGTAATCGCCCAACACCCAACCGCCACCGTGGAAGAACATGAACACCGGCAACTCACCTTTGACCTTGGCCGGCCGTACGATTTTCAGGTTGATGGTTTGACCATCGACCTTGATCGCACGATCGCTGACGTCCACACCCGACAGATCAACCTTCACCGAGTTTTGCGCACCGGTGAGCACCGCACGGGCGTCTTTCGGACTCAGTTGCTCGAGCGGCTTGCCACCACCGGCAGCGAGGGCTTCGAGGAAGGCTTGGGTGTTGTGTTCGACGCCGGGGCTGCCAGCGGCAAAAGCGTTGCCGACGGAGAGGGCGAGGAGGGACGCGGTCAGGGCTTTTTTGACGAGGTTCATGAGGAAATCCTTTTTAATTGATTAGAGGTTGGTCACCTAAGGTTCGGGTTGCTGCTGCGCCGGGATCCAGACCTCAGCAACACCGTGGACACAGATTAATGGGATGCCGAAAAGGGAAAAAGCAGCTATAAAGCGTTTAACTGTCAACCAGAGTGTGACAATGAACCCGTTCGAAGATATGCGTATTTTTTGCCAGGTCATGGACTCCGGCAGCTTCACCGCTGCGGCCGATCAGTTGGGACTGTCCAAGCAGTTCGTCAGCCGGCGTTTGATGCAACTGGAAGAGCGCCTCGGCGTAAGGCTGCTTAACCGTTCCACACGACGGCTGGACGTCACGCCGCTGGGCCAGAGTTACTACGAGTCCGCGTTGCGCCTGCTCGGCGAAGTCGAACAGGTCGAGCAGGGCATCGCCGGCCAGACCACTGAACCGCGCGGCACCATTCGCGTGAGTGCGCCGTTGTCGTTTGCGCTGGCGCATCTGGGCTGCCTGCTACCGTTGTTCTTGCAGCGCTATCGCGATGTCACGGTGGAAGTGGACTTGAGCGATCGCCCGGTGGATTTGCTCGGCGAGGGTTACGACCTGGCGTTGCGCATCGGCACCCTCGAAGACTCGACGCTGATCGCCCGACGCATCGCGTCCATCCAGCGGGTGTATTGCGCCAGCCCGGCTTACCTGGCCGAGCGTGGTACGCCGCTCAAACCTGAAGACTTGCACGCGCATGACTGCCTGCCGTACGGCCACGGGCGTCAGGTGCAATGGCGTTTTGAAGGGCAGGGCAAGCCGCTGGCGGTCAATGTCACCGGGCGGATGCGCGTCAATAACGGGGAGTTGCTCAAGGATGCGGCCATTGCCGGGATGGGGGTGACTTACCTGCCGACGTTTATTGTCGGGGCGGCATTGAAGGATGGACGGCTGGTGCCGGTGCTGGATGAGTTTCGCCCGGAGCCGCTGACGTTGTCGGCGGTGTATCCGCAGCATCGCCAGAGTTCGCGACCGGTGCAGGCGTTGGTCGAGTTTTTGCGTGAGCGGCTGGATCAGACCGAGGGTGGTCTGTAGAAGGACGGTTCGCACACTCCCTGTGGGAGCCGGGCATGCCCGGCTCCCACAGGGATTTTTGGTGAACCTTTTCTCAATGGCGGTCAGGACCTTTTGTCATCCCCCGGCTCGCCACCGACATGCACGCCATGGTCATCGCCGATCTCGCCAGCACGATGAACTCCATGGTCATCACCAATTTCACCGGAGCGGTGAACGCCGTGGTCATCGCCAATTTCGCCGGCATGATGAACGCCACGGTTATGGCCAATTTCACCCGCGTGATGAACGCCGTGATCGTCTCCCGGCTCGGCATGGGTGCCATTGCGGCCGGATGAGGCCGTATTGCCAGAGTGTCCCGAACCATGATCACTGCCGCTGTGACCGTTGCCGCTGTTGCCGCCGCTGCCGCTTCCACCATGGCCGCCGCTGTTGCCGCCGCCCCCGCTTCCGCCGTGGCCACCGCCAGAGCCGCCGTGGCCACCGCCACCGCTGCCGCCACCACCGCCACCACCACCACTGCCGCCGCCACCTCCACTCCCGCCGTCCTTGGCCTGTGCGCTCGATACTCCGGACAGGCTGTCCGGAATCAATACGGTCGACGCCGACAAAATTGCGCCAATCGCTACCGCCAGTAAAAGCTTGTTGATGTGCATGTCGTTCTCCGTCTTCTTATTCAGATTGGAGCGTTGATGAACAATGCAACGTGCTGCTCGATTCAGTGGGTGAACACCGCAACGTCCAGATTTATTCAGTTGCACCGTCGACGAGCGATGAGCGGTACAACCCGGTCCTGCCCCCGGGGCTAGTGAATGCTTGAGGCCAGCTCGAAAATCGGGATGTACATCAGGATCACGATGACCCCGATCAGCAGACCGATGAAGGTCATGAGCAAGGGTTCAAACAACCGCACGAACCATTCGATCCAGCGGCTGATTTCTTCGTCGTAGAAATCGGCGCTGCGCTCCATCATCTGCCCGAGGTTGCCGGACTGCTCGCCGGCGCGCAGCAAGCGCAGGGATACCGGAGTGACAAGGTGATTGAGCTCCAGCGCGGCGGACAGCGACTGGCCTTCGCGCACCCGTTCGCAGGCCTGGTCGCGTCAGTGGTAAACGGGCGTCGCCTGGCCCTGGCTGGCGATCGGGATGAAATCCGGAGGGGGTGTCGGGATGTACGAGCGCGGTGGCACGGTGCTCAGGGTCGGCGGAACGGGGTGGGCGAACGGCTGGTTTTCCCCGTAATAGTTGAACTCGCTGCTGTACGCGGACGTGGGTGTCAGGCTGTCTTGCGCGTGAGCACCGGTGGCGGCGGTCAGGCAGAGGGCGAATATCAGCGGCAGATCGGTGTGTTTCATGGCTGCACCTGCGAAATCGGTTTTCCCGCAATTTCCCCAAGGTCATTAACTATAGCTGCCAGACGTGGGCGATGCCTGGCTTACAACATTCCAACAAACGCCACATGGGTTTTTCAAAAACACTGATCTAGACTCGGGTCGGTCTGATAACCCCCGAGTTCTGGAGTGTGCAATGGAAATGCCGACAAAAGAAAACGCCATCGCCAGCAACCGCGATGCCTGGAATGACTCCGCCCGACACCACAAAAACGCTCCTGAATGGCAGTCCCTGTTGAAGGCCGTCACTCAACGGGATTTTTCCTGCATCGACGACACCTTGCGCGGTGTGCTGGAACAGGTCGGCGTCGACGGCAAGGACGTGGTGCAACTGGGCTGCAACAACGGCCGCGAAAGTCTTTCCCTGTTTGCGTTGGGTGCCCGCAGTGTCGTGGGTGTTGACCAGTCCGAGGCCTTTCTCGATCAGGCGCGGGAGCTGGCGTCCCGCTCGCCGCACGCACCTGAATTCATCGAGGCTGACATCCATCATCTGCCAAGCGAACTGCATGACCGGTTCGATGTGGCGCTGATTACCATCGGCGTCTTGAACTGGATGCCGGACATCGGCGAATTCTTCCGCCACGTCGCCCGCACCCTCAAGCCCGGTGGCGCGCTGGTGGTGTACGAAACCCATCCGTTCCTGGAGATGTTCGACCCTGAAGCCGTCGACCCGTATGCCTTGGCCAGTTCATACTTTCGCAGCGAGCCGTTTGTGCAAGACCAGCCGATCGTTTACGAAGGCAAGGTCGAGCAGCAGGCGGCGACGTCCTACTGGTTCGTCCACACGCTGGGCGCGATCTTCACCGGCGCTATCGAGGCGGGGTTGCAGATCAGCCACTTCAAGGAGTATCCGCATTCCAATCGTGAGGAGCTTTATGACCGCTATCAGAAGCGCACGGCGCAATTGCCGTTGTGTTTTTCGTGGGTGGGGGTGAAGTACTGAGGTCAAATCAAAAACACCGCAGTACCTGTGGGAGCGTGGCTTGCCCGCGAATAGGCCGGCCCATTCACTGCAGCTGTAAAGGTCTCCTCCACCGTGCTCAATCCAACCTGATCACGCTCACAAGAGCGTGTCGTTGGCGGAAAAGGACCGAAAACCGCAACGGACAAAACCCGCCCCGGCCCGCTATCCTTTGCCCCACGCTCCTCAATCAGGTTCAACCATGCTTCAGGTCCAAGGCGTCTTCAAAAGCTACGCCACTCCGCAAGGTCCGCTGCCGGTGTTGCAAGGTGTCGACCTGACGCTCAAAGCCGGCAGCAGCCTGGCGTTGATGGGCGAGTCGGGCAGCGGCAAGAGCACCTTGCTGCACCTGATCGCCGGGCTGGACAAGGTCGATCGCGGCAGCATCCGCAGTGGCGTGCATCAGCTGGATCAGATGAATGAAGGGCAGCTGGCGAACTGGCGGCGGACCGAAATCGGTCTGGTGTTCCAGCAGTTCAACCTGATCGGCAGTTTGCGCGTGGAGGACAATCTGGCGTTTCAGGCGCGGCTGGCCGGGCGGCACGACCCGCGTTGGCAGGCGCATCTGGTGCAGCGTCTGGGGTTGGGGGATTTGCTGCGGCGTTATCCGGAGCAGTTGTCCGGCGGTCAACAGCAGCGGGTCGCACTGGGGCGGGCGCTGGCCTCGCAACCCAAACTGCTGCTGGCCGACGAGCCCACCGGCAGCCTCGATGAAGCCACCAGCGATGAAGTGTTGAAGTTGTTGTTGGAGCTGCTCGACGACAGCCCCACGACGTTGTTGATGGTCACTCACAGCCCGAGAGTGGCGGCGCGACTGGCGCAGAAAGTGGTGTTGCACCGTGGTCGCCTGGCTGGCGCGGACGAGCGCTGAAGTGCGGGTTTTTCGCGAAACGATGCGCGCGCTGCTCAGCCATTGGCGGCAGCACCCGGTGCAGTTTTTCAGTGTGCTGATCGGGCTCTGGCTGGCCACCAGCCTGTTGACCGGCGTGCAGGCGCTGAACAGTCAGGCGCGGGAAAGTTATGCGCGGGCCAGTCAATTGATCGGCGGCGAACCCCAGGCCAGCCTCAGTGCCCCGAGTGGTGGGACGTTTCCACAGGCATTGTTTATCGAGCTGCGCCGTGCGGGCTGGCCGGTGTCGCCGGTGTTGCAAGGACGAGTCACGCTCAAGGGCCATGAAGATCAACGCTTGCAGTTGATGGGCATCGAGCCGGTGTCGTTGCCGGCCGGTTCGGCGGTGGCCGGGCGGGCGATGGAGATTGAACAAATTGTCAGGTTCTTCAGCCCGCCGGGCAGTACCTGGATATCGCCGCAGACGTTGCAGGCGTTGGGGCTGCGCGAAGGTGAGCGTCCTTCCAGTTTGAACGGTGTGGCGTTGCCGCCACTGCAAATGCAAGCCGACATGGCCCCCGGTCTGTTGCTGGTGGACATTGGTTTCGCCCAGCAGATTCTGGGGCTGCCGGATCAACTGTCGCGGCTGCTGTTGCCCAAGGATTTCACCGCGACTTCGCCTGATCAATTCAAAGGCCAGCTCCAACTAAAAACCAGCGGCGAAGAGAACAACCTCTCGCGCCTGACCGAAAGCTTTCACCTGAACCTCGATGCCTTGGGTTTTCTCTCCTTTGTCGTTGGCCTGTTCATTGTTCACGCCGCGATCGGGCTGGCGTTGGAGCAACGTCGGGGACTGCTGCGAACCCTGCGCGCCTGTGGGGTCAGTGCTCGAATGCTGATCGTTTGCCTTGCCGTTGAGCTGGGTGGTCTGGCGCTGGTCGGCGGCATCGCAGGCGTCGCCAGCGGCTACCTGCTGGCCAGTGTATTGCTGCCAGACGTCGCCGCCAGTCTGCGCGGGTTGTACGGCGCTGAAGTGGCGGGGCAGTTGAGCCTCAGCCCTGGGTGGTGGCTCAGCGGGGTTGGCCTGAGCCTGCTGGGTGCGATGCTGGCCGGTGCCAACAGCCTGTTGCGGGCGGCACGTTTGCCGTTGCTGGCCCTGGCCGATCCGCAGGCCTGGCATCAGGCCCATGCGCGCTGGTTGCGGCGTCAGGGCTGGGTGGCAGCGATTGCGGGCGTGATCGCACTGCTGGCGTTGATCGTTGGCGACAGCCTGGCCAGTGGATTCCTGCTGATGGCCGCGCTGCTGATCGGCGCGGCGCTGGCGCTGCCGGTGGTACTCGATACGGTGCTGAACCTGGTGCTGCAGCGCAGCCGCTCGGTGCTCGGTCAATGGTTTCTCGCCGATTGCCGTCAGCAATTGCCGGCCCTGAGCCTGGCGTTGATGGCGCTGTTGTTGGCGCTGGCGGCGAACATCGGCGCCGGCAGCATGACCGCCGGTTTTCGCCAGACCTTCAGCGACTGGCTCGAACAACGGCTGACCGCCGAGCTGTACGTGAACCCGCAAAATCCGGCCCAGGCCAGAGAACTGCAGAGCTGGCTCAAACAGCAACCCTCACTCAGCGCGGTGCTGCCCAACTGGCAGGTGTCGATCCAGTTGCAGGGCTGGCCGGCGGACGTTTTTGGCGTGATCGACCACCCGACGTATCGCCAGCACTGGCCGTTGCTGGAAGCCTTGGGCGACAATCCATGGGACCGATTGGCCAAGGACGACGCATTGATGCTCAGCGAGCAACTGGCCCGGCGCCTGAAGGTGCATCTCGGCGACCACCTCACGCTGCCCACGCCGAACGGCCCGTGGTCGCCGCGAATCGTCGGGATCTACGCCGACTACGGCAATCCCAAGGGCCACCTCCTGGTCAACGTCGACCACCTGCTGCGCGGCTGGCCGCAACTGACGCCGAACCGCTTCAACCTGCGCATCGAGCCGCCGCTGATCCCGGCCTTTCTGAAGACATTGCAAACACGTTTCGCCCTGGACGACAGCCGCATCGTCGATCAGGCCCGGCTCAAAGGCTGGTCCACCCAAGTGTTCGAGCGCACCTTCGCCGCTACCGCCGCGCTGAACAGCCTGACCCTTGGTGTCGCGGGCGTGGCGCTGTTCATCAGCCTGCTGACCCAGAGCCAGAGCCGACTCGGGCAACTTGCGCCACTGTGGGCGTTGGGCGTTACCCGCCGACAGTTGATGCTGCTCAACCTCGGACAAACCTGGTTGCTGGCGGTGCTGACGCTGGTGCTGGCGTTGCCGCTGGGCATCGCGCTGGCGTGGTGCCTGGACACGGTGATCAACGTTCAGGCGTTCGGCTGGCGCCTGCCGTTGCGGGTGTTTCCGCTGCAACTGGCGCAGTTGATGGGGCTGGCGGTGCTGGCGACCTTGCTGGCGTCGGCGTGGCCGCTGTACTCGCTGTATCGCTCGCAACCGGCGGACCTGCTAAGGACGTTTGCTCATGAGGATTAAGCTCGGCTTGCTGTTGCTGGCACTTTTTTTGAGTGGTTGCGATGACTCGACGCCGGTCGAAAAAGGCTTCGCCGGCCTCGGTGGTGAAGCGGCCGCGTTTACCCCGGTCGTGCCTGGTCGGGTGTTCAGCTTTCCGGCGGATCACGGACCTCACGATGGTTTTCGCATCGAGTGGTGGTACATCACCGCCAATCTCAAGGACGATCAAGGTCACGAGTTCGGTGTGCAATGGACGCTGTTTCGCAGTGCCTTGAAAGCCACACCCGAAGTGGCAGGTTGGGCTAACCAGACGATCTGGCTGGGCCATGCGGCCGTGACCTCGGCGACGGTGCATCATGCGGCTGAACGCTATGCCCGTGGCGGCGTCGGCCAGGCCGGGGTGAGCGTGCAGCCGTTCAATGCGTGGATCGACGATTGGCGTTTCAGCAGTCAGGGCGCCGATACGCTGGCGGATCTTCAACTCAGCGCCCGTGACAAGCTATTCAGCTACCAACTGCGGCTCACGTCCACGCGTCCGCCGGTGCTGCAAGGGGACAAGGGCTTCAGCCAGAAGTCCGAACAGGGCCAGGCGTCTTACTATTACAGTCAGCCTTTTTTTCAGGCCAGCGGTACGCTGGAGATCGACGGCAAGACCTATCAGGTCAGCGGCCCGGCGTGGCTTGATCGCGAGTGGAGCAGCCAGCCGCTGACCGCGAACCAGAGCGGTTGGGACTGGTTCTCCCTGCATTTGGACAGCGGCGAACAAGTCATGCTGTACCGCATGCGGCAGAAGAACGGCGAGCCATATCTCACCGGCACCTGGATCGACGCCCAGGGCCAGACTCAGTTGCTGCACGCCACCGACATCCGCCTCACCCCGCAAGACACCGCCACCGTCGCCGGGCGCTCAATGCCCGTGCGCTGGTCGATCACCATCCCCGCCAGACACCTCGACATCACCATTGACGCGCTCAACCCCAATGCCTGGATGGATTTGCGCATTCCGTACTGGGAAGGCCCCGTACGCCTCAGCGGCAGTCACGGAGGGCAGGGCTATCTGGAAATGACCGGCTATTAAGTCGGAACTCTCAGCAGCGCGTCGGCCTCCTAATTCAAGAATGCCCGCGTTCCCAGGAGCCCGTCATGAGCGACGACCTCAAACCACCCGACCTTGCAGCATGGCAGCGCCTGTTTGAAGACAAGGCCTACTGGCAGCAATCCCCCGACGCCCATTACGCCGAGCTGCTGCGTGTGGCCGACGATTTGCTGGGGCAGGGCGCCATCGACCTCGACCAGTGGCAAGCCCTGAAGGCCAAGGCCGATCAATCCCACAAAGACTCGCCTGCCGTGAACGTCGCCCACGAGGTCGACGACCCCGACGCCTGAGGAGAACCAACGTGAACCGCCAATCGCCTGACACCTCGGAACACCCCGACGAACCGCGTCCACCCGGAGAAGTCGAGCGCGACAACGACGCCCTGCGACCCACCGATCCCACTCGCCGCAAGGACAGCGGCAAAGGCACCGAAAGCGGCGAATCCACCGCGCAAGAAACGGCGGACAATCGCTGAACAGCGTCTATGCTCAGTGGCACGGACGGCGCTGAGCTTTGGTTCAGAGTCGTCCGCTGCCATTCATTACAGGGAACGTACCGCATATGAAACTTCATGCACTGACCAAGGCCATCACTCTCGCCACCGTGCTGTCCGCCGCCAGTTTCAGCGCCGTGGCTGCGGATATCCCGCTGTCCGTCGCCGTGGAAGCCGACCAGGTTACGACCAAAGTCCTGGCCGTTGACGCCGCCAAACATCAGGTTGTCCTTGAAGGTGCCGAAGGTCGGCAGGTTCATGTCCAGCTCACCGACAAGGCCAAGAATTTGGGCAACCTGAAGGTCGGGGATCAGGTCAAGATCGAAGTCACCCGCTCGGTGGCGGCCTACCTCGATACCGATGTCGACAAAGGGCTGCCTGGCTCCATCGAGCACACCGGCGAAATCCGCGCGACAAAAGACAATCCCAACCCGGGCGGTGAAGCGTTCCGTCAGGTCCAGGTGCAGCTGAAAATCACTGGCATCGACCTGAAGAAAAACCAGGTGACTTTCGAAAACCCGGCGGGCCAGTCGAAAACCGTCAACGTCGAGAATCCTGAAGTGCAGAAAAAACTGAAGGACTTGAAAGTAGGGCAAAGCGTTGTCGTGACTTACACCGATGTATTGAAAGTGACCACCCAACACGAAAGTTGAGTATTGACTCTATAGTGCCGATTGTTCGTGTATAACTTTTTTGTACAAGAATAATCGGTTTTATGGCCTAACCAGTGAGTTTTGTGGGTGTATGTAAGTCATATTTGGAATGACATTTAATCGTTGTTCGATAAATTTCATGTTATATGCGCGGACATATTCAAAGAGTTCTACTAAAATACTTTCCGTTCGCCCAGTGGCAGGGCTCTTTACCGGTGCATGGATTGCCAAGGCCATTACACTGGGCGAACACCTTCTTCAGGTGTGCTGATCCGTTGGCAGAAAAGACTGTTCCGTCAACTGGCCTGGCGCTTCTCCCGCAAGCACTGCGCCGGCCCGAAAGACTCGTTTGAGCGTTTGCCGTTCCGCTACCTCAAACACACCTCCAAGCTGATCCGCAAACTTGGTAACTCCGACCTTGCGCCGCGTCGTCATTGGTTGTTGGAGGCGAGGGTATAAAAAACGCACGATCAATGAGATCGTCCGATTTTTTTTTGGGGTTTTATTCGGGGTTTATCCTGGTTTCGAAATACGCACTAAAGCCCTTACCTTGGGTGAAGGCTTGTTCAATCCTGGCGCTTTGTATATTCAACTCAGCACTTGGCTTCACCCATTGCTCGGGTGGCAAGGGCCTGGACCAGTCTGAAACCGAGTCAGGCAGGCTTTTCATGCTGAAGCCATGATCCCACTCGGCAACCCAGTACGGGAATCGCCACCAAGTGATTGCATGCGAAAAATACCACCAGCCAACACCTGGCACCGAGCGCTCGTTGTGCCGGTACTCCTCGTGCATATCGGCCCGTTCTTGATCGAAAGTATGGCGACCCTCGTAAGGCGCCTTGCCGGGGCAGTATTGCGGCCCCTTTTCCATATAGATGCGGATCGCTTCCCACGTACCCAACCCATGGATAGGTGTCGCCACACCTCGATTCACAAAGTGGACTTTATCGGCCTTAGGGTCGTCGAAGGCCATGCCGAAGGTGTAAGTGCTCATCGTGCCTACGCCGGTTGAGCCCGTGCTGACGGAGAGCCAGGAGACCAGTTCTTCCCATGGCTGGATGACGGGTTCGTCGGAGTTGTGGGGGAAGAAACAGACTTCGCGGCGTTGGCGGTTGAAGCGGATGGGGCGGGTGCGGGATTTGGTGAGTGTGGAGCTGATCACAACATACAGTCCTAAAACTGCTGCTCCTGCTGCTCCCCAAGCACCGATGACAGCGCCAGTGGGGAAAAACTCTATGAAAATGTAGATAAATGTTCGGCCGTAGGGATCTCCAATACTCATCAAGCCGGCGATGGAAGGTCCTACTATCAAACTAACAATCAGCAAGAGCATTCCACTCGCGATCATAACCCTGGCTTGAAAAGCCTTATTGAAGTTGCTACTGCCCACATCGAGATAAGTATCGTTGACCTCAAGAAAGCTTCCATCCAAGTCCATTGGCGTCTGCCCGGTAGGAATGGGTAAGGGTGAAAAGAACACTGCCTCGCCAGTGGCAAACCGTCGGGACTCACCAGCGACAGGACGCTGATTGCTCTGGTCCCGCCAATCACCGGGCTGTTTGATCTCTGCGCTCATAATGCCGAACTACCTGCGGACTCTTTTGCATCGGTTTTACTTAAGTTTGCGTTGAAGTACGTCATGAAATTCTGTCCTTGAGCAAAGGCTTTTTCGATCTTCGCGCTTTGTTCTTCTAAAGCTCGGCTTGGCTTCGCCCACTGCTCAGGCGGAAGAGGTTTAGACCACTCAGCGATGGATTCAGGTAGAGATTTCATGCTGAAACGGTGGTCCCATTCCGCTACCCAGTACGGAAAACGCCACCAGGTGATCAGGTGTGTCAGGTACCACCAACCAACTCCTAAAGCGGAACGTTCGTTGTGCTGGTATTCCTCGTGCATGTCTTGTCGTTCTTTATCGAAGGTGTGGCGACCCTCGTACGGTGCTTTGCCAGGGCAAAACTCCGGTCCTTTTTCCATATAGACACGTATGGCTTCCCATTTGCCTAGTCCATGAACAGGCGTCATGACCTCCTGTGTAAGAAAGTGCACCGTATCGGCCTTGGGATTATCTAGGGCCATGCCAAAGGTGTAGCTACTGATTACTCCTACTCCAGTGAATCCGGTGCTGACTGAGATCCACGCAACCGTGTCTTCCCAAGGCTGGATCACGGCTTCGTCGGAGCCATTCGGGAAGAAACAGACCTCTCGGCGTTGACGGTTAAATCGGATGGGTCTGGCGCGGGCTTTGTTCCTTGTGGTGCTGATAATCGCGTACAGGCCAATCAGCGCTGCTCCCCCTCCACACCAGAGCGCTAGTGATATTCCGAACTCAAAAAAATCGTTGAAGTAAAACCAGAAGCTTCTGCCGAATGGGTTTATGAATGCTGCGAAGCCCATCAATGTTGGGAGAACAAATAGACAAACGATAACTACGACTGTCGGGAGTGACACAGCTAATCGTGCTTGGAAAGACTTGGTGAGATTGCTGCTACCCAAGTCCAGATAGGTGTCGTTGACTTCAACAAAACTACCGCCGAGATCCATTGGGATTTGCCCGGTAGGAACTGGTAGAGGAGAGAGGAACAATGCTTCGCCAGTGGGAAAACGACGAGTTTCCCCTGTGACAGGGCGCTGCTGTCGAATATCGAACTCGTCGTACTGCGGAGAGGTAGGTGTCATTCTGGATTACCATAAGGTGGGTTCGGCCTAGGACGCGCCCACGGCAGCCTCTTTATCCGTTTCGGCAAATTTTACCTTGAAGTAATCCAACAGGTTCTGCCCTTTGGAGAAGGCCTTCCGGATTTCAGCGCTCTCCTTGAGCAACGCTTCGCTCGGCTTAGCGTGTTGCTCGGCGGGGATAGGTTTTGACCATTCCAGGACTTCCTTAGGGAAGGCGGCTTTGGGGCGGCCTTCGTAGGGGGCTTTGCCAGGGCAGAACTCTGGACCTGCACCTCATAAGGAACTATTTGTCTCTACTTCTCAATATCAACCAATCTCGTGGTAGGGCCATCTGACTGCAAACGCTCCAGCACGACCGTGGGCCACCGATTACGAGACTTACGTTTTGCAATGTTATGGGTGAATTCCTGAATCCAATGGGTAGGATAGAACATTATGTGTCCTAGAAGCATGAGCGCGTCCATACCACTGAGATAGTTTTTCCCATTTGTTGCAGTTTTTTTGTCCGCGATGGTTTTTCGCCAATGAGCAAGAAAGCTTGATGGTTTCGTGTTTAGGTTTAGTTGGCTTTTCACAAAATTATCTGATTCGCTGTAATTGCCTCGCTCGTCAAACCATGGCCCGTTGTTCATATAGGCGCGTATGTATTCCCAAAATCCTTTTTGCATATCCAGGGTTTTACCTATAGGTGATCCGAGGCTAATCATTAATGAATTACCAGGGTCGCGAAAACGATTAAGCATTATTTCTAAAGATGTGTTTCCAATGCCGCCAGTATAGGGTCCGACAATTTGAAACTCGCATGCCATCGCTTGAATTCCATCCCATGGAGAATGAAACAGTTCGCCTTCTTTTTCAAAGTAGACTTCACGAGTGCGACGATTGAATAGAACGGGTAGAGGAAGAGGTCGACAAATTTCAAATAAGAAAGGAATTACAAACATAGGAGTCGCAATGGCGAGAGACAAAGCTACCAGCGCCCATTCACCTTCCATCGTCATCCATATTGACAGAAGCAGGCCAAGCGGAGATGCGATGCCTGCAAGCATGCCTGTCATAGCACCCCGTTCAGCATCGCCGCTCATTTTCAATGTGAGATAATTTTCGGTGTGCTCATCGGTAATGAATAGCTCTAAAGGAGCCTTGCCTGTTGGCTGATCTGCACTAAGAACTGTCCGGACAGTTGCATGGTCGAGTCCACCGGACTGTTTGATATCTACGTTCATAATACCGAACTATCTGTTGACTCTTTTGCCTCGGTTTTGCTGAGGTTGGCTTTGAAGTACGTCATGAAATCTTGCCCCTGAGCAAAGGCCTTTTCGATCTTGGCGCTTTGCTCTTTCAAAGCTTGGCTTGGCTTGGCCCACTGGTCAGTCGGTAAAGATTTTGACCACTCTGCAATGGATTCCGGTAGAGATTTCATGCTGAAACGATGGTCCCATTCCGCTACCCAGTACGGAAAACGCCACCAGGTGATCAGGTGCGTCAGGTACCACCAACCAACTCCTAAAGCGGAGCGTTCGTTGTGCTGGTATTCCTCGTGCATGTCTTGTCGTTTTTTATCGAAGGTGTGGCGACCCTCGTAGGGTGCTTTGCCAGGGCAAAACTCCGGACCTTTTTCCATGTAGACACGTATGGCTTCCCACTTACCCAAGCCATGAGCAGGAGTCATTACCCCTTGTCTAACAAAGTGCACTACGTCCGTTTTGGAGTCGTCGAACGCCATACCAAAGGTATAGGCGCTTGTCACTCCCACTCCAGTAACTCCTGTACTGATTGAGAGCCAAGATACTGTCTCTTCCCATGGTTGAATGACGGGGACGTCGGAACCTTCGGGGAAGAAACAGATTTCACGCCGTTGGCGGTTGAATCGAATAGGGCGGGTGCGGGACTTCGCTCTGGTAGTGCTCAAGATAACGTAAGTACCCAGGAGCGCCGCTATTCCTCCCCCCCAAATACTAAAGGTTACACCGAAATGGAACATGCCTGCCGTTCTGTCCCAAAAGGACTCGGAAAATGGATTTCCCCAAGTAGTAGATCCTGCAAGCAAAGGCAGAACAATCAGGCATGAGAAAATGAACATCATACCGAGCCCAGTCATTGCCCTAGCTTGGAAAGCCTTGCCGAAATTACTACTGCCTACGTCAAGGAATGTGTCATTCACCTCAACAAAGCTTCCGCCAAAATCCATGGGGATTTGCCCGGTGGGCACAGGCAGTGGCGACAAAAATAGAGCCTCTCCAGTGGCAAAATGACGGGTTTCACCAGCGACAGGGCGCTGCTGTCGAATATCGAACTCGTCGTACTGCGGAGAGGTAGGTGTCATTCAGGATTACCATAAGGTGGGTTTGGACTAGGGCACGCCCACGGCAGCCTCTTTATCCGTTTCGGCAAATTTTACCTTGAAGTAATCCAACAGGTTCTGCCCTTTGGAGAAGGCCTTCCGGATTTCAGCGCTCTCCTTGAGCAACGCTTCGCTCGGCTTAGCGTGTTGCTCGGCGGGGATAGGTTTTGACCATTCCAGGACTTCCTTAGGGAAGGCGGCTTTTGTAGTGGTCTAATGAAACCGGACACCCATTTAAGCGAGATGCTTCGAAACTGAAAGGAAAAATGACTTTGTAGAACTCGATCATAGAGGTTTTGTAGTTGTTGGACCAATTAGCAGGAGCGACCCCAAATTTTGTGCCTTTCACCCATTTTTCCAATGGGGTGTCCTGAGTGTAGAGTCGTGCAAATACCCCCCCCACTATCAAAATGGTCACTCCCAACGCCTTAAAGGCTAGATGGGGGGCTTGACTGACTCCTCGGCCAATCGCTGCAGCGTCACCAAGAATGACCGCAGCTCGTGCTGCCCGAACAGCTCTGAATGTCTGAACATAAATGGCCAGATTCGCCCCCCATGCTGCGCTCAAACCTGCGCTGATTCCATGCCAAAACCCGATTGGCCAGACCGCGCCTGCAAGCCACGCTTGACGCATCTGCGTTGCGTCACCCAAGCGCAGCCAAAATTCTCGTCAGCCTGGCAAATACCGAGATATTGAAAGGCTTTGTGCGGGACTTTGTTGTGCGGGCAGGGGATGTTAATGTTCGGCCTTTGTCGCATTTTATAAGGATATTTCCAGTGCTACGTCAGCTCGTACTTGCCCTGCCAGCCATGATGTTTTTAGTCGGTTGCGAGGCGGAATCCGGCCCTTTGCCTACCAGCAAGAGTCTTGCACCAGAGAAAGTTTCCACCATCGCGGCCACCATTGCGAAGAAGTACCCTGATCTTTCCAGCGAACTGCGCGGCAAGGTGCTCAACACCGTCGTGCAGTCCATCGACAATATGGTTTTTGTCGAGGGTGGACAGTTTGATATGGGGGACTTTGGCTGGATTTGTGAGTACGACGAAAAGGATGTGTGTACCTGGCCTTGTGGGCAAGATCCTGAGCAGATGTGTAACATTAGTCCTGATGGTGATGATGATTTCGTACACCCGGTAAAGCTGAGTGGTTACTACTTGTCGAAACTTCAGACTACGCTTGAACAGTTTGATCTGTTTTTTGTCGCGAACGGAAAGCCTTTGTTTGACACTAAATATCGGAATAGAGAAGATCTAAAAGACACACTTTATAATCCAACGCTACCTGCTCCCACTCAAAGCTGGCAGGAGGCCAAAGATTACTGCCAGTGGATTGGAAAACTAAGTGGTTACCCCGTGGACCTTCCCACTGAGGCCCAGTGGGAGTATGCAGCCCGCAGTCGAGGCGAACATGTGCTGTTTCCGACCGATACTGGGAGTCTAAGTTATGGGAAAAATTTTCCAATGGAGTCTGAAACAGCCACTTTTTCTGTAAAACGTTTCACACCCAACCCTTTGGGCCTCTACGATATGTCAGGCAATGCTACTGATTGGGTCAACGATTGGTATGGCAAAGATTATTATCAGCACTCTCCATTAGAAAACCCAAAAGGACCAGACACCGGTACTAAAAGAATAAAAAGGGGATCAAATTATTCTGAGGCGCCTTTGTTTGCCGCCCCTATAGTCCGCCGTTGGGCTGAAGAACCAATTCAAGATGGTCACTATCAAGGTAACAGTTTTCGATGCGCCATTCAGTCGGATCAGCCGCTTTAGAGCAGCGAAACCGTGGGGGCGCCTATTGGCGCCCCTCATTAAGCTAAACCGTCAAATAAACTGCTCCGTTTTGCTGCAATTAAGACATTTTCTTTACGCCATGGAAGGCCCGGAGTCCACGCAAGCATCCCTTCCGACCGCATAGAAGAATCACTATTGATTGCCAACGAACCGATAAACCGGTTGAACTCACGTTGTTCACCACCATCGAGCAGAGCATTGATACGATTCAAACTATCCATTGCCTTAGTTTTGCTGCCGCTTTTCGAACAGTGTTCCAGTACCTCAATGAAATGCCTCCAACTGCGTAAATGGGATAGCAATAGAACAACAGCTTTTTCCTGATCTTCAGCCCAGCTTTCTACGAAGCTTTCCGTTAACAGGTACAGCATTGGCCCAATGGTTTCTGGCGGCAGCATATTTAACGGGATTTTTTTGCCATTCAAATCTATCGAATGGTTACTGAGCAAGTAGGTCGCTAGGTTTTTAGCTTCTAGAAGGGTTGCTTCCCGCATCTCCCACCAAGAGTTCATCTTGATAAGACCATTCGAAAATGCTTTGCCCGCTACTTCTCCAGGATGCGTTGCAATTCTAAACAGCCCCCTGGCCATATAATCGAAGGCTTCTTCGGTCACCGCTAGCTGATAGTGAAAGTCCGCCTTAGACAACGCACTGCAAAACACATACGCCAGATTTCCTACCTGCTCTATATCGACCGCTGTACCAAAACCACCGCCTGCACCCGGACCGAATACCAGACTGGCTTTGCAGTTAATCTCCAACCGATCACTACGAATTACTATTCCAAAATCAAACCCAGCCCCCACACCAAGCGCCACATTCCCTTCAGCTTTAATCTCAACCAGACTCGCCCAGTCTGTGCTGCCACTATCATTCGCCTGGCCCGCGACAATTTTGCCGCCCCCTTGCTTGGCCGGATCAAGCCACTTCAACGTTCCGGTCACTGTGCCGCCACTTTGTACGCCAGCAAACGCGTTGCCCTTCACACCAAGGCTACCCCCGCGTTTTTTATCCACTGCCATGCTTGGCGTACTGAGCAACGCCGTCGCGCCAGAAGCTTCAACCTCTTTAGGTTTGTATTGTGCTTTTGCGCCTGCCTGACCTTGTGCCGTCGCACCGACGAAACACGACAGCTCCACTTTTCCGTCAAGGCGGAAAATGCCGATGTCACTCACCACTTCTTTGCCTTCGGCATTGCGGTAAGGCATCCGCACCACGTAACCGCCCTGATCGGGGAAGAAACTCTTGAGCGCAACAGAGCCTTCCGCCAGCGAGATCGCTGCACTGCCTTTCACGCCCACTTCGATGTTACCTTTGCCGGGCTCCCAGCTGTTGATGCCGGCGCTGGCGGTGGCGGCGAAACGGAAGGCGTGGGCTTCGGCGGAGACGGCGTATTTCGCGGAGTCTGCCTGATTGGAAGTCCAGGAGCATTCTTTATGCAGGGCATTAAGCAGGTTGTCGTCTTTGCTCGTCCAGCTCGTAAACTTGGCTTCAAGACTACCAAGGGGGCTGGTTTTTCGGCTTTCATTGACGGCGGACTTGATGTCCTTGAACAGCTCTTTAGACAGGTTTTTATCGAGAGGCTTGCCCTGCATTACCTTCGTGCTGACCTTCACTTTCCAGTCAAGTTGTTCCCGGTAACTCATCGGTATGTAGTGCCGGCGACTTGGGTCGCTGAACGAGATGACTTCGATAACGGTAATGCCTGTTTTTACTTGTCGACCTTTTTGGCTTTCGGTGGTTTTTCCCTTGCCATGCTTGATGTCCGGCGCAGCGCTATTGGCACTGGTGGAACTGTCGCCGGCTTCGGCCTTTCCTTGCGCTGCGATCTTGGTTCGCAGGGATTCAATCTCGGCGTTCAATTCGAGTACTTTTTTGGCTTGCAGCTGTTTCCAGTTGCTCTCTAAATAGTTGCCCCCAAGCGAAACCTTCGGCGTATAACGCTGATACCAATCACGTGCCTGCTGCACTGTTGCCAACTGACCTTGCAAGTCTTCTTTGCGCGTAACCGCCTTTGCGGTCGCTTTTTCCGGCGGTGGCTCTGATCGCTGCACCAACCCGGCATCTTCAGCCTTGGCGTTCCAGGCGTCTTTGACACATCGCGAGCAGGCGCAACTGGTCTGAGGATTTGATGCCTTGGTGCATTTACTCGCTTGGGTGGCTTTGGCCAGGTTCTGGTGCAGCTCGTCCATAAGTTTCTTGACGAGGTCAGTCTGCGTTTTGAGTGCGTTTGACTCTTTTTCCGTCAGAACATAAAAAGTGTCTTCACCGGTGATATGCACCACGTCCACCAGTTCGTCCTTGCATTGAGCTTCGCCCTTGACACTGGTGGTGCTCTGGTTGTCCGCATGCTTGGGCGGCGGCAACATTTTAGTGGCTGGTAACTGCAGCACCCAACCGGCTTTGATGTGGTTGGGGTCGGTAATAATGGGGTTAAGTGCCCGTAGATCCGCCACAGAGCATTTGTTTGCGCTGGCAATATTGCCGAGGATATCGCCGCTTTTGACGGTATAGGTGTTGCTCATTGCTCATCGTCCTTGTGATTCAGAGGCTTTCCAGCTGAGTCAATTTTTCACCCAGCGCCACGTCGTTACGAGCCAGAAGTTCTGCATCCGGGGCAGTCGCCCAAAAGGAATCTCCACGGCTTATGGCGAGGCGTAGCCAGCGTTCCTGATCTGCCATTTGTTGGTAGCCCGCTTGTTGTCCGGCCAGCAATTGACGATATACAAACTCGACAGTGTCTTGGGCAGGTAACACTTCGCGATAGTCTTCGGCAAAGCGTGCTGCAATGACCTTCAATCGACCTCGCTCAATCGACTCTTCGCGCTCCGGACTCAGGTACAGCCAAGCGGGCGGTTGCAGTGCGGCCGCTGGGCTCTGGGGCGCCCTGGCGTAGTACCGCCAGCCCATTTCGTTACGCCAGGCCATGCCGGTGAATGGCCCAATAAACTGGTTGCGCTCAGTTTCATTAAGGCTGCGCAGCAAGGGCTCTAACCATCGTGGATCGAAAAACCGCATCATCTGTTGCGGCGTGTCGTCGGTGCGCACAGTGAGCAGGCTTCGCCAATGTTCAACCCCGTTGTCCAAGTCTTGCTCGTTGCTCAGCCAGGCCACACAGCCGGCATCGGACTGCTCCAGCAGGGCACTGGCATACGCCGTTGATTCGCCTTTTGCAGGGCACACGACAACGTAAGGTCCAGCAGGTTGAAGTTCGGCATATGGCGTATTGAGGAACAGTGGAGTACACCGAGGGCGCGATTGTTCGTCACCTTGAAACAGACGCGCCAGCAAATCCGCATCAAAGCTGCCATCCAGAATCAGACACAGGGTGCCCGGGGACGGAGGTCGTTCGAACGGCGAAGGAATAGAATCGATCATGCTGATTTACCCGGCTGGTGAATGGGGCAATGGCCGGAAGCATCGAGGTGGCACGAAGGGGTAGGTAGTAGCACTCCCGTTTTTGCTTGCGCTTTATACGAAGCCAGGGAAGGCGCAACGACCTGCCCAGCCTTATCCGCATCCGCCTGCTTCAACACCCCCGGCAACAACGGCGCCGCTCCCGTTCCGCTGCCCGGCCCTCCACCGGAGTTCATGTTGATCACCGGCCCGCTCAGGGTCACGCCGCCCGCATCGATCTTGATGAAGCTGCCGCCACCAATGAGTGTCAATTCGCTCCCGGCCTCAAGCACCACTTTCATGCCGCTGCTCAGGTGGATTTCCTGGCCCGCATCGATGAATTGCCCGGTGCCGATCTTGATGTGCTGATTCACGCCCACGGTCAGGTGGTCGTTGGCGCGGGCTTCGACTTTGCGGTCTTCATAAACGGTGTGGTGTTCTTCAGCCTTGAATTCGCTGTAGCTGTTTTTCTCGACGGTGTCGTGGCGTTCGTTGCCGACGCGGATTTTCTGGTCGTGTTCGACGTTTTCGTCCCAGTCGCGCTGGGCGTGGAGGAAGATCTGTTCCTGGCCTTTCTTGTCTTCGATGCGCAGTTCGTTGAAGCCTGCGCCGCCCGGTGAGCTGAGGGTTTTGAAGGTGGTGCGGGTCTTGTTCGCCGGCAGGGCGTACGGGACGACGTTTTCCTTGTGGTACAGGCAGCCGCTGATCAGCGGCTGGTCGGGGTCGCCTTCAAGGAAAGTGACGAGCACTTCCATGCCGATCCGTGGGATGGCGATGCCGCCGTAGTGTGCGCCGGCCCAGGCAGAGGAGACGCGCAGCCAGCAGCTGGTCTTGTCGTCGGCCTGACCTTCGCGGTCCCAGTGGAATTGCACTTTGACGCGGCCGTACTGGTCGCAGTGGATCTCTTCACCTTTGGGGCCGGTGACCACCGCACTCTGGCTGCCGAGGATGCGCGGTTTTTTCTGCGTCAGCGGTGGGCGATTCGGCACGTCCCACGGCGTGGCCTGGAAGCGGTTGCGATAACCCTGGTGGAAATCGTCTTTCAGGTTGGTGGTGCTGCTGGTGACCGACTCTTCCAGCACTTGCGGCTGTTTGCCTTCGTGCAGGACTTCGGTCAGCAGCCACAGGTCGTTCCATTTGGCTTTCGGGTGTTGGGTCAGGGCCAGGAAGTGGCCGCTGACCAGCAACGGCTGATCGCTTTTGCCTTCGGCCAGCTGGAAGTCGCTGCGGTGGCGTTCGAGGGCGCGTTTGGCCAGGTGCTTGCCGCGTTCGCGGTCGATGAAACGACCGGGATAGTCGTAGTCTTCGAGATCGGGCAGGGCGTCGCCGCGGTTTTCACTTTCGAGGGTGATGCGCGGTTTTTCGAAGTCGTAGTCGCGGCGGGTGATGCGGCTGGTGCGGGTTTCCAGGCGCAGGTCGAAGCGTTTGATCACCGGGTCGTTGGCGACCATGCCGGAGTCTTGCTGATAGGCCACCGGCGCGAGTTTCGGGAACACCGTCTGGTCATCGCCGAACACCAGTTTGTGGGCTGTGGCGCTGTGCTGGAAGTGGTAGTGGATACCTTCTTCCTCGCACAGGCGCTGGATGAACTGCAGGTCCGATTCATCGTACTGAACGCAGTAGATGCGTTCAGGATAAATCGCCCCGACCTTGAATGCGTAGGCATTGCTCTGGATGCCATGTTCTTCGAGGACCTGGCCGATGATTTTCGGCACCGTGAGGTTCTGGAAGATGCGCTGGTTGATGCGATGCGCCAGGTAGGACAGTTGCGGGCGCAGGGTCACCGCGTAGCGGGTCAGGCGCTTGCCGGAATCCCCCTGGGCGGCGCGATAGATCTGGCCATGAATGCCGCTGCCGTCGGGCGAGAGCTGCAAAAAGGCCGGTTTGTGCAGCAGGGTCTCGAGGTCCAGGGACGGCTTTTCGCTGACCAGTTCCACCTCAAACACAAACGGCTGGCTGATGGCTTCCCGACCTTGCAGGGACAGGACCTGGAAGTCGTTGGAAAGACCTTCGATGGTCAGGGCAAAGTGAGTCTGATTGGCCGGCGCGAACATCCCTTGTTCCTCGTGTGCACTGCGGCGTTCGTCGACCGCAAGGCGGATCAACGCACGCGAAATTCTGGAGGGGCGTAAACAACATCGACCAGCAGAGCTGGCCGATGTTTGCAACGATCAGCCGTAATTAAACGACTGGAGCACGCCAGTCATCGGAACCCGAAGTACCGGATACTTCGTGGGTCCAGGTGATTTTGCGGTAGGTGAACTGCACTTCTTCCAGGTGGGTGAAGTGCGAGTTGCCTGGATCCTGGCAGTTGTGCATTTTGTTGTTGATGGCGACGATGATGGCGTCTTCCAGTTTGGTGGTGTAGTAGTGCTCTTGGGTCCCTTGAGCCGAAGTACGGAACCACTGGATAACGATTTCGCTCATGCGCTCGCCGGAGGTCAGAGCCGCCTGCAGCAGTGGCGAGGCCTTGTCGTAGACCTTGGTGATCACGACTGGCTTGTGTACGCGCTGACCGGTCGGCTGGCCGGATTGCGGGTCACGCGGGATGATCACGTCGTGGCTGAAAGCCTGAACCATGACCTGGTCTTCGTGACCTTCCTGGTAGGTGTTGCCAACCGAGTCGGCGGTGAATGCGCCGGCAGTGATCAGGCCTTGTTTTTCGCCAGTGACGGACATGTACGCTGGTGTTGCCATGGATGCTCTCCTTGCTGAATAAGTGAGGTGCCCGGGAGGCGATATCGCCCGGTGGGTGCATGACTCTTATCAAGGTCCGTGCCATAAAAGACTAAAGTTATATAAATCAGTGTGTTATGTATGTTATTGGCCACTGAAAAAGCTTGCCGGGCAACGTTCACCCCTGAATGTGCGCAAGAACTTGCGCAGCACTGCGCAACTTCTTGCGCACTGGGCCGGAAGGCCTGAAAAGTCGGGCGCTCAGCCCTTAAGTAACGTGTCTCGCCGTATCGATTGCGCAACTTCTTGCGCATCAAGGCGGTTGGCCATCACGCAGAGAGCCTCTGTGAAAAGTGCAACGAACGACGCAGTCTGATGGTCAAACCCAGCGCCGAGGTGACTGAACATTTTCCGAATTCAAGGAGCGCGACATGAAAATCCTGATGGTTCTGACATCCCACGATCAATTGGGTGACACGGGTAAGAAAACCGGCTTCTGGCTGGAGGAGTTCGCCGCACCATATTTCGCTTTCAAGGATGCTGGCGCTCAACTGACGCTGGTGTCGCCCAAGGGCGGGCAGCCCCCGTTGGACCCGAAGAGCGACGAGCCGGACGCGCAAACCGCGGCCACCGATCGCTTCCGCAAAGACTCCGCGGCCCAGTCGGCATTGGCATCGACCGCGCTGCTGAGCAGTGTGAGGGCTGACGATTACGATGCGGTTTTCTATCCGGGCGGCCATGGCCCGTTGTGGGATCTGGCCGAAGACAATAACTCGATCGCGTTGATCGAGGCGCTGTACAAGGCAGGCAAACCGGTGGCGGCGGTCTGTCACGCACCCGGCGTGTTGCGTCACGTCAAGGGCGCGGATGGTCAGCCGCTGGTCAAGGGCAAGCGGGTGACGGGTTTCACCAACTCCGAGGAGGAGGCGGTGCAACTGACGAACGTTGTGCCGTTTCTGGTGGAGGACATGCTCAAGGAGAAGGGCGGGATTTATTCCAAGGGCGATGACTGGGCGAGTTATGTGGTGACCGATGGTCTGCTGCTGACGGGTCAGAATCCGGCGTCGTCCGAGGCCACGGCGGAAGCGTTGTTGGCGAAGTTGAAATAGGATCAAAAGATCGCAGCCTGCGGCAGTTCCTACAGGAATCCACATTCCCCTGTATGAGCTGCCGCGGGCTGCGATCTTTTTTGCATTGTTAATGACTCAATTGTTCAACGCTGCAAAACACGCCTCGATCGAACGCCGCTGCGTCTCGGCATACAACCCCAACTCATCGATGGTCGATCGCCCAAGGGCCTTCTCGAACGCTTGCCGATTCGAGTGCTCGCCATAGTGGGCCTGCGCCGCATCCCCCAGGTTTGACTGAAAAATCCCCGCTGCGCTGACGGGCAGGAAATCTTCGTAAACCAGTGGTTCAACCCGCAAATAACCGCCGCTGAGCAGATCTTCCAGCGACGAAGACTTAAGCGCTTCCGCCCCTTGGCCTTTTTCCGTAACGAAATAGCGAAAATACGCCAGTTCCTGCTGACGCATTCCCTCAATGGTGTCAGGAAATTCGCTGAAGTGCTGCGTCATCAGCGCGTTGTAGCGTGCGGCGTTGGCTTCGTTGGGGAAGTCCTTGAGTTCGTCACGGGCAGCGTTGAGCAAACGGTCATAAAGCGCCCGACCTTTGGGCGTGAGCGCGGCACCGCGCTGCTCGATCTCGCCGAACCGGGCACTGTGGCTGCCGTGACTTTCGGCTTGATCGGTGAAGGCAACGGGTTCGTCCAGCGCCTTGAAACTGGTCTGGCGCAGCAGGATCGGACACTGACGGCGGGGCGGGCCTTCGATCACCGCTTTGGGGGTGATGCCGTGGGCGGGCATTTGCGCCTGCACAATGTCGATGTCCAGGGTGCGCGGCGTCAGGTGGTTGATATGCGGGCCCTTGAACGCCACGACATCGGCGATCAGGCGATGCTGGGCGCTGAGTTTCCGGTATTGCTCGGCGGTGACCGTGGCGCTGTGGTGCCAACGGAAGGTTTCCAGCGCCTGCAGAACGAACTCCTGCGCCTCTTGTTCGGTGAGGCCTCCCTCGGACTCGGCGCGTTCGATGAGGGACAGCGCAGTGGGCGTGAAGATCGAGCGCTTATCCAGCACCGATTGGGCAAAGGCACGCAGTTCCGGGTCTTCGATCAACTCCAGACGCAGCAGCGAGGTAAACACCCGAAACGGGCTGACCTGCAACGCGGCCTCATGCACTGCGCGGAACGCCGTGGAGTGCACCGGTACGCCGGCCGGGGTCAAGTCGTAGTAGCCAACGGGCTGCATGCCCATCACCGCGAACAGTCGGGCGAGAGTCGCCAGTTCAGCGGCCGTGCCGACGCGAATGGCGCCATGGCGCTCCAGGTCCAGGCGCTGGATTTCGCCCGTGCTGTTCAACTGCCGGGCGATCTGCGGTTCGCTGTCCAGCACATGGTGGTTGGTCTGTTCCACCAGTTCCATCAACGCGCCGTATAGCGGCACTTCTTCGCGGTACATGTCGGACATCGCTTTGGAGAAGCGTTGGCGGATCAGGTCAGGGCTGACAAAGCTTGGGTGGCTCATGAAAAAATTCCAGGCGCGGTGACGTGAAGGATGGGGGAAAAGATCGCAGCCTTCAGCGGCGCCGACAAACGAAGAATCTTACGGACTTCATTCTGCAAAGGACTGCTATAGCCAGCCTGGCAGGTGTTACACGTGGAGTTGAGTGCGCTGGGATGCCAAAAACTCACGATACAGCCGCGCCGTACCCGCCGGTGCCTCGACCATCGGCATATGGCCGACACCTTCCCAGATTTCCACCCGCAGGTCTTCGATGCCTTTGCTCCAGATCGCCACGCTGCTGACGTCGATCAAGCGGTCCTTGCGCCCCCACAGCAACAGCGCCGGGCATTTGATGTCGGGCAGCTTCGGCTCCATTGGCGGGCTGGCACGGAAGTCCCTGAAGATTTCTTCCAATTCATCCCGAGACTGTTCATAACGCTGGGCGATGGCGTCCAGCACCACGCCGGGCACCCATGGCGGCTCGGCCATGGTCATGGCGTAGAAGCGCCGGAATTCTTCCCGGGAGTTAATCAGGAACGGGTTGTGGCCCTTGGCCAGATGGCGTTCCAGGTCACTGATTTCGGGCGCGGTGACACCGGCCGGGTCGATCAGGGCAACCGAGGCGATGCGGTCCGGGTAAGTCGCCGCGAGCCACGCCGCCATGTAGCCGCCCATCGAGTTGCCGATCACATGCACCTTCTCGACGCCGCAGACATCAAGCAACTGGATCATCCGCTTTGCCTGCAAGGGAATGTCATAACCACCGCCGGCCTTGAAGCCGGTTTCGCCATGCCCGGCGATGTCGGGGATGATGACCCGGTATGTGCCGACGAAATGCCGGGCGAAGCGCAGCCAGATGTTCTTGTCAGCGCTGTAGCCGTGCAGCATCAGCACGCTGCTTGAGGCTTCGTACGGTCCGCCCTGCCAGGTCGAAACGGTCATTTCGGCAATCGGCACGACGATCTTGTGCAGCCGATACAGCCTGGCTTCGGCCGCCATGTTCAAGTCATAGAGCCAGTGACCGATGGCCGGGTAGCTCAACCAGCTCCAGGCCACGAAAACCGCGATTGCGACAACCAACAAAAGCATCAGGCGTCTCCCTTCTCTCTGATCAGGACAAGATGTGATCGGCGGGTTTCAGCGTCCGGGTCATTCGGTGGTAACTGAAACTGAACCCGGGAAACATGGCAATCACATGACCACTCTTGCTTTGATACCAACTGTGGCAGCCTCCGGACTTCCACACCGTGCGTTCCATTTCCCGGTGGATCATTTCAGTGTAGGTACGTTCTGCCTCGGGGCGAACTTCGATGCTGCGCAAACCCTGTTCTTTCAGTGTGCGAATGCAATCGAGAATGTAGTTCATCTGGGATTCGATGATGAAAAGCGCCGAAGTGTGGCCGATACCGGTGTTGGGCCCGGTGACGATAAAGAGGTTGGGGAAGTCCGGCAGACTGGTACCGAGGTAGGCACGAGGGTAGGTGGCCCAGAAATCCCTGAGTTGCTTGCCGTTTTTACCTGTTACCGGGTAGGAAATCACTCCGTCGGTGGCGTCGTAACCGGTGGACCAGACAATCAGGTCCAGGTCGATGTGCTGCCCGTCCTGGGTAAAGATGCCGGTTTCGTCTATGGACGCGATGCCCTGTTCGCGGCTGTGCAACGTTACGTTGGGCCGACCGAGTGCCGGGTACAAGGTGCTCGAAACAATGACGCGCTTGCAGCCGATGGTGTAGTCCGGTGTCAGTTTGCGTCTGAGTTCGGGGTCGGGGACCTGGCGTTTGATGAAGCGTAGGGCGTGTTGCTGGACCAGGCGGATCGCCGGTTTCGAGTATTTGAAGGCGATCACCCGGGTTTCGAATTGCCAATAAATCATCCAGCGCAGCACCTTGTAGGCCGGTTTGAGGCCGAGCAACCAGCGCTGGAAGGGGCCGAAGGCGCGATCGGCCCGTGGCAGCACCCAGTGCGGCGTGCGCTGGAACACATGCAAATGCTCGACGTCCGGGGCAATGGCCGGAATCACCTGAGCCGCGCTGGCGCCACTGCCTACGATGGCGACGCGTTTTTGCCGATAGTCGTAGGTGTGATCCCAGTTGTTCGTGTGAAAAGTCTTGCCTTGAAAGCGCTCCATGCCCTCGAAATGCGGAATGACCGGTTGACTCAGCGGCCCCGTGGCATTGATCAGGAACCGGGCGTAGAACGTGCCTTTGTTCGCGGTGTGCACCGCCCAGTGTCTGGCGTCGTCGTCCCATTCGATGCGTTCAACGTTGGCTTCCAGTTCCACACGGTCGCGCAGGCCGAATTCATCCACCACGTACTGCGTGTAGCGATGCAGTTCGGCCTGTTCAGCGAACATTTGGGTCCAGCGGTAAGGGGCGAAGGACAGCGAATAAAGCGGTGAGGGCACATCGACGGCCGCACCGGGGTAGGTGTTCTGGCACCAGGTGCCGCCGAAAAAGTCCCGCCGCTCCAGCAGTCGAAAATCATCGATGCCGGCCTTGAGCAAATTGATCGCCGCACACTGTCCGCCAAATCCGCTGCCGATGATCAACACTTGAAAAGTTTGCATGGGTCTCCTTTTTTATCGTTGTGTATTGAACCCTCTCTTCATGTATAGCCAAACATTCGACGCCTGCTTCACGGCAATACCGCGGTATTCAGACTGCCAGCCGGTGATGGCTATTTGACGTTGCCCTGTTAGACTTCCAGCACACCTGAAACCTCGGTGTCAGCAGGTTCCGTGCAGTGGCGCAGAGGCTCCAATGGAAAAAACGGGCGGAAAAGGACTTTCACTAACCAAGAGGCTCTACGCAACGCGAACCCTGGGGCTCGCCGCGGGGCTGGTGTGTGTGGCCGCCGCGATGTACCCGCTCGACCCGGCGCCGTGGGTCTGGGCGCTGATGCTCTTCAACGGTGTTTTCTGGCCGCACGTGGCTTACCAATGGGCGCGTCGGGCAAAAGCTCCCTATCACGCCGAACATCGTAATCTGCTGGTCGATGCCTTTCTGGGTGGCTTCTGGGTTGCCGCCATGCAATTCAATCCGCTGCCTAGCGCAACCACCATCGCCATGATGGCGATGAACAACGTGGCCATCGGCGGCCCTCGCTTCCTGCTGGTGGGAGCCGTTGCGCAGGTGTTGGGGATCGGTGTCGGATTTCTGGTGTTTGTGCCGGCCTTCGTGCCGCAAACCAGCCCCTTGCAGATGTATGCCTGCCTGCCGCTGTTGACCCTGTATCCGCTGGCGCTGGGTTGGATTTGCTTCCGACAGGCCACCACGCTGGGACGGCACAAACGTGAATTACTGACCCTGAGCCGCACCGACAGCCTCACCGGCCTGCTCAATCACGGGGCCTGGAAAGATCAGCTGGAAATCGAATTCCAGCGCGGCAAACGCCAGCCTCAGGGCGGGGCGATTGCACTGATCGACATCGACCATTTCAAAACCATCAACGACACCTACGGCCATGTCGCCGGGGACATCGTGTTGCGTCAGCTGAGCAAGATGCTCAAACAGAATCTGCGGGCGGCCGATGTGGCGGGTCGCTACGGTGGCGACGAGTTCTGCGTCATCCTCCCGGGCCTTGCGCTCGATCACGCCGCAGCCGCCATGGATGCACTTCGTGATCGCTTCGCCACCCTCGGTTATGAACAGAACCCGGCGCTGAAAGTCAGCCTCAGCATTGGGCTCGCCGCCTTCAACCCGGCTCACAATGACGCGATGCTGTGGCTCAACGACGCTGACCAGGCGCTCTACGAAGCCAAGACCACCGGCCGTAATCGCGTGATCTGTTGCGGGGATGGCAAGCCGCGTCACGAACTGATCGACTCGATCTGAACGCTGCACCGTGCACTTGTGGAATCTTTGGTGAATCGGGATTGCCGATTCCGGCTCCGGTTATGAACCGGGCCTGACCCAGGTCAGCGACATCGCCATCGATGAACTGAAAGAACTCGGCGCCACCATCGAGTTCGTGCCGAACACCCCCTCGACAAACGCAACCCCGTGATCGCGACGCTGAAGGGCACCGGCTAGGCGAGGCGTGGGTACGCCAGCGCTGGACGGGTTCGGGATTGTGGGCGGCAATATTCATACGCCGGAGGAATACGCGGAGGTTGAGAGCGCGGCGCCGCGGATTTATCTGTTATCGCGGATGATATGGAGTTGGCCAAGAAACAAGTCGTCAATGCTGACGCCATCGCCGGCGGGCGTTGGCGTCAGAACAGATGCACGCTTTTACTCTTTAACGCTCATGAACTCTTCCGCCCAACGAATGTATTCCTCAGGCTGCGTGTAGGTATGCGTCAGTTCCGTCGCGCTCAGATCCGACGCCTGGGTGAAGATCTGCCGCTGCTCGCGCAGGCTGTCGTAGGTCGCCTTGATCGCCGCGAAGTACGCGCCATGCCCGTCGATGGTGACGCGCACGCCCAGTTCGGCCAGGCGATTGTCGTCGCGCAGCAGCGGGTTGCCGTAGGTGACCAGCATCAGCGGCACGCTCAGGTGTTCGGCAATCTGTTCGAGGTGATCGAAGTCACGCACGCCCACCATGCAAATCCCGTCCGCACCGGCTTTCTGGTACTGCTGGGTGCGGCTGATGACTTCCTGCACCGGCAGAATCCCGGCATTGGTGCGAGCCACGATTGCCATTTCCGTATCAACCCGTGCTTCCAGCGCGGCGCGGATCTTGCCGACACCTTCAGCGACGCCGATCAGGTCGGTGGACTTGCGGCCGAATTGCGCGGGCAACAGCGTGTCTTCGATGGTCAGGGCAGCCACGCCGGCGCGTTCGAGCTCGACAATGGTGCGCATGACATTCAATGCATTGCCGTAGCCGTGATCGGCGTCGGCGATGACCGGCAATTGGGCAACGCGACCGATACGGGTGGCTTGCTCGGCGAACTCGCTGAGCGTGATCAGGGCGAAATCGGGGGCGCCCAGTACCTGCAGCGAGGCAACCGAACCACCCAGAATTCCCACTTCAAAACCCAGGTCCGCCGCGATGCGTGCCGACATCGGGTCGAAGACCGATGCCGTGTGATAGCACTTGTTGGACGCGAACAGTTCACGGAAGTTACGGCGCAAATCCTGATGGGAAAGCCTGGACATATGAGTTCCACCAATACAAAGGAATGGAAAGGCTTGAACAAGAGTGTCAACGCCGAAGATACAAAAGGCTATCACGCAACAGGGGTGAGAATGATGACGAATTTGCAGGGTGGCCCTGATCGGGCCCCATCCTGCTGGGCGGGAGGCCGTCTTTTCAGGCTGCCACAGCCTGTTGCTGTTGATTGAGCAGTAGCACTGCGCGTACGGAGTTGCCGGGTTGCAATTGCAGGCGTTTGGCGGTGAGTCGGTCGACGATCAGGCTGTTGCCCACCCGTCGGGCCGGGGCGGCGGTGATGCGGCAGTTTTCCAGTCGGCGGTTGTGGATCAGCCAGACCGGAGCCTGTTCGTCCGGGGTGCCGATGGCCAGCACCAGCGCCTGGCTGTCGCGCACGGTACGGATTTTCGACAGCGGTGCCTCGATGACCGGGCCGGCGTCGAAGATGTCGATATAGCCTTTGTGGGTGAAACCTTCGGCCGTGAGGATTTTCATCGCCGGCTCGGTGTTGGGGTGGGCCTTGCCGATCACGGCCTGGGCCTGCTCGGTGAGCAGGCAGGTGTACAGCGGTTGGCGCGGCATCAGTTCGGCGATGAACGCTTTGCTGCCCAGTCCCGACAAGTGATCCGCGTGGCTGAAGTCCATCTTGAAAAAGTGCCGGCCCAGGCTGTCCCAGAACGGTGAACAGCCTTGCTCATCGGCGCTGCCTCGCAGTTCGGCGATGAGCTTCTCGCCGAACAGGTGGGCGAATTCGGCCGCAAACAACAAGCGTCCCAACGACAGCAATCGGCCATTGCTGCCCTGGCGTTGATCGGGTCGCAGGAACAATGAACAGATTTCCGATTGCCCGGTCATTTCATTGTTCAGAAACAGGGTTGGAATCTGTCGCTGGATGCCCAGGTCCGGTGATGAACTGACTGTCAGCCCGACCCGATAGTTGTACCACGGCTCACGCAGCCCGACGGCCCCCGTCAGGGCACTGACCCCCACCACTTGCTGGTCATCGTCTTCGAGCACGAACAGGTAGTCGGCATCGGCCCGCTCGACCTGTTCGGCGAAGGTCCGTTGTGCCCAGCGCAGCCGGTGGGCCAGGCGATCCTCGTTGGCGGGCAGGGTGGTTAACCCCGGGCCAGCCTGCCGTACCAGTGCCAGCAGGGCGGGCAGGTCGGTGACGTGAACCGGACGGACAATCATGATGCAGCTCCTTCTACGGGCCGACGCAAATGCAGGGAATGGGGCCGGATGATGCTCACAGGGCGATCAACCGGATCGGGCTGCCTTCGCTCACGTTCAGGGCCGTGCACATCTCGGTGCTCAGGGGCACGGGATGTCCGGCGGTGTACTCCAGATCGGCGACGATGGCACGATAGTCCTTCAACGAATCGTTACTCACGAGATAGCGGCCGCGAGCATCGATGACGTCGCCCGGTGTTGCCGTGCCGGTCTGGCTTTGCGCGATGGAACGGATGCTGGCGAGACGCGCGTACAAGGTCGGGCCGCCGTCGAACAGGTCGATGTAGCTGTTGGTCTCGAACCCCTCGCGTTCAAGGATATCGAAGGCTTCCTGGCCATCGGGGTGGATGCGGCCGATGCAGTCCTGCGCCGCCTGAGGCAGCATCGGCACGTAGATCGGGTATTGCGGCATCAGTTCGGCCAGGAACGTCCGGCTTTCCAGCCCGCAAAGGCGCTCGGCCTCGGCGTAGGGCAAGTCGAAGAAATGTTTGCCCAGCGCATCCCAGAATGGCGACCCTCCTTCATCGTCGCTGTAGCCGACGATCTCGGTGATGACCGCTTCGGCAAAGCGCTGCGCATGAGCGGCAATGAACATCAGTCGCCCCCGTGACAGCAGTTCGGAGGACGGCGTACGCACCAGCGCCGCATCGATGTGAAAACCGCGCAGCAAGGTATGGCCGCTGAGGTCGTGACACAACGACAGCGCCGGCACGCCGTGCTCGATGTTCAGTTCTCGCGAGGCGCTGGTGAAATGGCGGTTGCGCAGGCTGTAGAACGGTTCGTCGAAACCGGCCGTGGCGAGGATCTCCGAGCAGCCTGCCAGGCGTCGGTTCGTCAGGTCCTCCAGCACGAAGAAGTAGTTTTCCGGGCCATGACCCTGGACGTCTTTGGCGAACGAGGCGCAGGAGTCGAGAATCCGCTCACGCAAGCGTTCGGTATCGTCCGGCAAGGACGTGACGCCGACCAGGCTTTCGCGCGCCAGTCGCTGCAGCTGGGGCAGGTCGGTTAACTCCACTGGGCGTAAGACCAGCATGGATGCACTCCTGTATCAAAGGGTTCGGCGATTGGCACGAACCTGACTATCACTGTCGGTTTCCACGCGTTTAATCGGCGGTCGCTTGATGGCTTGCCAGCGCCGCTCTTTTTCTAATCAGTCGTTATTCGGGACAGCACTGTTTCGGCGTCCCATGCAATTGAGAGGCCGGTCGGGTTCTGGCAACGGAGGCGGTGGTTCATGTCTCTGGGAGAGGGCATCCGGGCTCCTGCTGGATGGGGGGGTGTTGTTTACATTTTATAATCCGTTACAGCAGTATTTATTTATCCCGCGCCCCATGTCTAGTGAATTTTTGCGCGGTCCTGTCCAGCCCCAATATGGGGCGAAATGCCCGTAGGTCGGGGGCTACACGGATGTCGATCAGCGTTGTAGGCCCTCGCTGACAGTGATGTCGGAGATCGCTGTTTTTTAGGGAGGATCGGTGTAATGAAACGCCCCCGATCGCACTTCTTACGGCACAATTACGCCTGAATGGTGGCTTGACGCCGTTTTCTTTTCCTTAAACCGAGTGATCTTTCGTGCAGGCAACCCGTTTGACCCTGATGTGCCACGCTCGAACCGTCGCACAGAAATTGGCGCGTTTTCCTACGGATGAGCCTGTTGAGATGGATTGGCAATCGGCACAAGGCTCCCTTCGTTCCCGGTTCAAGGGGACGCCGCGGCTGTTCAGCGGACCGGAACGTCGAGCACGGCAAACCGCCGGGTTGTTCGGCAGTGATGTGGAGATTGTCGAGGCGCTGAGGGATTGCGATTTTGGACGCTGGAACGGCGCGCAGATCGATGATCTGCAGAAATCCGAACCGCAGGCACTGCAGGCCTGGCTCGATGATCCGCATTCCGCGCCTCACGGTGGCGAGTCGGTAGCAAAACTGGGTGATCGGGTGGCTGCATGGCTCAAGACACTGGAAGCTACGCCGGGCCACATCGTTGCCATCACCCATCCATTTGTCATTCGTGCGGCGTTGACCCAGGTGTTGCAAAGCCCGTCGTTTAATCGGGTCGACGTCGAACCGCTGTCAGCTATCGAGTTGCGGTTCAATGGTTGCTGGCGTTTGCGTTTGTCGAGCGCTGACGTTGAGGGAGGGTATTAATGAAAAAACTGATGGTCATCGGCATCGGTGCCGGCAATCCCGACTACATCACGATGCAGGCCGTGAAGGCGCTGAACCTGGTTGATGTGTTTTTCCTGATGGACAAAGGCCAGAGCAAGGACAAGCTGATCGACCTGCGTCGCGAGATTTGCGAACGCTACATCAGCGAACACGTTTACCGCTTCGTTGAAGCGCATAGTCCGGAGCGTGAGCGCGGTGATGTGGACTACAAGGCCAGTGTGGAAGATCTGAACCTTGCCAAGCAGATGACCTTCGAGCGGCTGATCAATGAGGAAATGTCCGACGGCCAGTGCGGCGGTTTCCTCGTGTGGGGCGATCCGGCGTTGTATGACAGCACCATCAGAATCCTGCAGGCGATTCTGGCGTCGGGCCGATGTGACTTCGAGTTTGAAGTGATCCCCGGCATCACCAGCGTTCAGGCGTTGGCGGCGCAGCACAAGGTGCCGCTGAACCGGATCGGTCGATCCATTGAAATCACTACCGGCAGGCGGTTGGCGGCCGGGCAGGTGAGTGATGCCGACAGCCTGGTGGTGATGCTGGACGCGGAAGACTCCTACCATCAGGTGGCGGATCAGGAGACAGAGATTTACTGGGGCGCTTACCTGGGGACGCCGGATGAAATCCTCATCAGCGGCAAGCTCAAGGACGTGGCGGATGAGATCGAGCGGGTGCGCAAGGCCGCGCGGTTGGCCAACGGGTGGATTATGGATACGTATCTTTTGCGTAAGCCTTGAGGTCAGGGGTGTTCACGGGCCTCACATTCCCGTTTTGACCTCCCGTCCAAACCGCTCCCGATACACCGACGGCGGCACGCCGACCACGTTGCGAAACGCCACCCGGAAACTTTCCACCGAGCGATAGCCGCAATGTTCGGCAATCCGGTCGGTGTTCTGGCTCGTGCTTTCCAGCAACTCCCGAGCCCGCGCCAGGCGTTCATGTTGCAACCACGCTTTGGGCGGCATACCGGTCGCTTCTGTGAAACGACGCAGAAAAGTGCGCTCACTCATGGCCGCTTCGCTGGCCAGGTCGCGAACCTCCAGGGGTTCATGCAAGCGCTCACGAGCCCACTGCATCACGCGTGAAAGATCGCTGCGCGGCGTAGGACTGACCGGTGTCGGAATGAACTGCGCCTGGCCGCCGGTGCGTTGCGGTGACATCACCAGTCGCCGCGCCACCGAATTGGCCACTTGCGTACCAAAATCCCGCGCCACCAGGTGCAGGCAGGCATCGATACCGGCAGCGCTGCCCGCTGAGGTAATCAGTTGCCCCGAGTCGACGTAAAGTACGTCGGGGTCCACCAGAATGTTCGGGAATCGCTCGGCCAGTTCCGCGGTGTAGCGCCAATGCGTGGTAGCGCCGTGACCGTCGAGCAAACCGGTCGCCGCCAGCACGAACACACCGGAGCAGATCGACAGCAACCGCGCCCCGCGCGCATGGGCCTGGCGCAGGGCCGCGAGCAACGTTTCGGGCACCGGGGCGCTGCGATCACGCCAGCCGGGAATGATGATGGTTCGGGCGTCGCGGAGCAGTTCCATGCCGCCATCGGCCAGCACCTGAATCCCGCCCATGGCGCGCATCGGGCCCTGGTCGACGGCGGCGATCCGGTGCTCGTACCAGGGGAAATCGAACTCCGGCCGTGCCAGGCCGAAGATCTCCACGGCGATGCCGAACTCGAATGTGCAGAGGCCATCGTAGGCCAGAATCGCGACCAATCCAGGGGTGGGCTGCATTTGGCGGAAAGTTCCCGGTGAGTGTCTTGTGCGCCACTTTAGCCGCTGGCGACTGGGGAATAAAGTCTTCTCACACCCACCGAGACACTGGAGTACGACCCATGACCAGCCTGGTCCGCAATGTTCCCGCCGCACCATCGGCCATTGCCCTGATGCATTTCAGCAACCGTCTGACCTTTGAAACCGACTGTTCCGACGTCTACAACAGTCAACAGGCGGGGGACGTGGATTTTGTCCTGGTGGACGTGCGCGGTCCGCAGGCGTTCGAGCGCGGACATGTGCCGGGCGCAATCAATTTGCCGGGGCGACTGCTGACCGCCGAAGGATTGGCGGGTTACGGGAAATCCACGCTGTTCGTGGTGTATTGCGCCGGGCCACACTGCAACGGTGCCAACAAGGCCGCGGTGAAACTGGCGGCGCTGGGTTACCCGGTCAAGGAAATGATCGGCGGGGTGACCGGGTGGCTGGATGAAGGACTTGAGTTGAGCGCACAGGTGCAACAGCCTGCGGTGACCGTCATCGGTTGCGAATGCTGAACTTCAGGCAACGCTGATCAAATGTGGCGAGGGAGCTTGCTCCCGCTGGGTCGCGAAGCGGCCCCAGAAACTGCGACCCGATTCGTTCAGTCACTGCGCATTCGCAAGGACTGCGGCCGCTTCGCAGCCGAGCGGGAGCAAGCTCCCTCGCCACAAAAGCACCTGCCGTAAACCTTCTGCCACAAAAGCACCTGACACTAAAGCACTTGCCACATTTACCACAAAGGCATCGGCCACAGAGTCAGCGGGCGCCTGAAGCCGCCCACCATTTGTCCAGCGTCGCCTGCAACCAGTCAAAAACGGCTGCATGGGCGGCGCTGTCCGGTTCTCCCCGCGGCAACGGCGACTCATCGGCAAAGTGCGCATTGAGCGTCGCCACCGATTCTGCATTCCACTCCGGATGAAACTGCAACCCCACCCGCGCAGGGCCTACCCGATACATCTGCTGCTCGCACTGATCGCTGCTGGCCAGCAACTGCGCGCCGGGTGGCAGGTCTATCGCGTCTTCGTGCCACTCCAGCACTTTCAGCTCCTGGCCATCGGCAAACGTCACTGAGGTCCAGCCCGTTTCGGTCCGATCCATCCGCCGCACATTTCCGCCCAGACCCAGCGCCAATAACTGCGCTCCCAGGCATATTGCAAACACCGCAGCGCCTCGATCCAGGCAGCCCGCCAGCCACTGCCGTTCGGCCTCCAGCCACACCGGTCCGGCGTTGGACTCATAAGGCCCGCCCAACACAATCAGCGGTTGCGCACTCACGGGTGGTAACTGGCCTAGGTCTGCGCGAAAGACATTCAACGGCAGTCCCCGCAACTCGGCCCACTCGGCAATCGCGCCCGGACCTTCAGCCGGGTGGTGCTGGATCAGGTTCAGCCCGCGCATTTCATTGTTCATTCAGCTCGCCTTTTTTATAAATATTTGTCGCCTATGCACAATTTGCACGCCGACAGCCGCTCTAGACTGCCCGCCACTTCGGTCTTCTCCAATAAAAAAGCTCTGACCGAAAGCTACCAATCGAACGCTGCCAATAAAAGCCTCCGCACACAGGAGTTATAAATGAAGAAGCTAGTGATGTTCGGTGCCCTGGCACTGTCGATGTTGTCCCTGACCGCCGTGGCCGAAGACGCCAAGCCGATCCGCATCGGTATCGAAGCCGGTTACCCGCCATTCTCGATGAAGACCCCTGATGGCAAACTCACCGGTTTCGACGTCGATATCGGCGACGCGCTGTGCGAGCAGATGAAAGCGAAGTGTGTCTGGGTCGAGCAAGAGTTCGACGGCCTGATCCCGGCCCTGAAGGTCAAGAAAATCGACGCGATCCTGTCGTCCATGACCATCACCGACGACCGTAAGAAAAACGTCGATTTCACCATCAAGTACTACCACACCCCGGCGCGCTTCGTGATGAAGGAAGGCTCCGACGTCAAAGACCCGTTGACCGAACTCAAGGGCAAGAAAGTCGGTGTGCTGCGCGCCAGTACCCACGACCGCTTCGCCACTGAAGTGCTGCAACCGGCCGGCATTATCCTGGTGCGTTACGGCTCCCAGCAGGAAGCCAACCTGGACATGGTCTCCGGCCGCCTCGACGCGATGCTGGCCGACTCGGTCAACCTCGACGACGGTTTCCTGAAAACCGATGCCGGGAAAGGCTTCGCGTTTGTTGGTCCGACCTATGAAGACGCCAAGTACTTCGGCGGCGGTGCCGGCATTGCGGTGCGCAAGGGTGATAAAGAGCTGGCGGACAAATTCAACACCGCCATCACTGAAATCCGCGCTAACGGCAAGTACAAGCAAGTGCAGGACAAGTATTTTGACTTTGACGTATACGGTCATTAATACGCTGTAAAAAAGTGGCCTCCGTTGACGCGGTGGCCACTTTTTTATGCTGTCATTTCTATGAAATGAGAACCCTTTGGGAGCGAGCCTGCTCGCGATAGCGACCTGTCAGTCGACATTAATGTTGAATGTCAGTCCGCTATCGCGAGCAGGCTCGCTCCCACAGGGGACCTCACTGTTTTGATATTCAGGAGTTCTCCCATGCAACGCATTGACCATCCATTGCCCTGGAGCCACCTGGGCACCGAACGCTCCCTCAGCGTGTTTCGTTATGGCGCCGGCACCCGCAAGGTTTACATCCAGGCCAGCTTGCACGCGGATGAATTGCCAGGGATGCGCACGGCCTGGGAACTGAAGAAACGCCTGGCAGAACTGGAAACCCAGGGCCAGTTGCAAGGCGTGATCGAACTGGTGCCGGTGGCCAATCCCATCGGTCTGGACCAGCACCTGCAAGGCAGCCACATGGGCCGTTTCGAACTTGGCAGCGGCAAGAACTTCAACCGCTCGTTCGTCGAGTTGAGCGCGCCAGTGGGCGAATTGATCGGCGACCGGTTGGGTGCCGATGCAAGCGCCAATATCGCGTTGATTCGTCAGACCATGGGCCAGGTGCTCGACGATTTGCCTGCACCCAAGTCGCAACTGGAAGCCATGCACCGTTTGCTGTTGCGCCACGCCTGCGACGCCGACATCACCCTCGACCTGCATTGCGATTTCGAAGCGGCCATTCATATTTATGCACTGCCGCAACACTGGCCGCAGTGGCAGCCACTGGCGGCTCGCTTGAAGGCGGGCGTGGCGCTGCTGTGTGAAGATTCTGGTGGCAGTTCATTCGACGAATCCTGCTCCTCGCCGTGGTTGCGACTGGCCAGGGCGTTTCCCGAGGCGGCGATTCCGCCGGCCAACCTGGCGACAACGCTGGAGCTGGGCAGCATGGGCGATACCCGCGTCGATCAGGCCCAAGCCAATTGCGAGGCTATTCTCGGGTTCCTCGCCGAACAGGGTTTCATCAAAGGCACCTGGCCAGCGGCACCGAGTGAATGTTGTGAAGGCATGCCGTTCGAAGGCACGGAGTATCTGTTTGCGCCCCATCATGGCGTGGTCAGTTTCCTGCGCGATGCGGGTGAATGGGTGGAGCAGGGGGATGCGTTGTTTGAAGTGGTTGATCCGTTGAACGACCGGGTTACTACCGTGCGCGCCGGGACCAGCGGGGTGTTGTTTGCGATTGATCGTGGGCGCTATACGCAACCCGGGACGTGGCAGGCGAAGGTGGCGGGGCGTGAGCCGATTCGGGCCGGGAAGTTGATCAACGACTGAGCGCAAGTTTTTTAGTGCTCTATCGAGCCTCTTCGCGAGCAAGCCCCCACATTTGAAACGCCTTCCCCTGTGGGAGCGGGCTTGCTCGCGAAGAGGCCATGCGGGGCAGCGAAAATCCCTCGACCGGCTTCACAATGTTAGGCTCTGCCCCGAATCCTGCGCTTTGTGAAGGAAGGTTTATGTTGAAGGTTCTCGCTCTGCTGACACTCCTTGCGTCCGCCGCCGTCCACGCTCAAACCCCGCTGCACACTGATCTGCCGCTCAAGTACCTGGCGCAAGCCAACCCCGAATCGGTCAATCAGCCTCTGGTTATTTTTCTCCACGGCTACGGCAGTAACGAACAGGACCTGTTCGGCATCAAGGATGAATTGCCTGCCCAATACAACTTCCTGTCGGTGCGGGCTCCGATGGTGATGGAAGAGGGCAGTTATCAATGGTTTCGCAAGAAAGGCGAAGGTGCCTACAACGGCGAGACGGATGATCTGAAGGCCAGCGGCCAGGTGTTGCTGGATTTCATCTCACAGGCTGCGAAGAAATATCACACAGAACCGAACAAGGTTTTCCTGGTGGGCTTCAGTCAGGGCGCGATCATGTCCTACGAGGTCGCGCTACGTCATCCCGAGGCGGTGGGCGGGATTGCCGCGTTGAGCGGGCGGATTCTGCCGGTGCTCAAGTCAGCGCTCAAACCCGATGAAAAACGCCAGAAACTGGCGATTTTCATCGGACATGGCACGGCGGACAAACGCCTTCCCTTCAACGACGGCACTGAAGCGGACAGCCTGTTGCAGAGCCTGTCACTCAAACTCGAGTTCCATGCCTACCCGGGTGTCGGGCACAGCATCAGTGCCACCGAGATGCAGGACTTGAGCGCCTGGTTGCAGCGGCTCAACCCTTGAGCCTTACTTGCCGCTGACGATCTGTTTGACCAGCGCTTCGTGGCCGGCATTGTCGCTGAGGCGGGAAATCACCTGAACCAGCGCCATGCGCGTGCCCGAGGCAGCCATCAGCGTGGTATCGAGGGTTTTGCCGCCGCCCTGGGTGGCGATGCTGTCGATCTGTCGCAGCCCCAGGCCGGTGCCTTTCTGAGTGATGCTTTTTTCGCTGAGCTTGGTGAAATCCGGCAGTGCCTTGGCTTGCTCGGTGGCGAAGTCGGACGCCGTGGCGTCGAGGAACTCACCGTCGTTGTCCTTGGCATTGACGCCACCGGGGATGGTGTTTTCAGCAGCGATCACCACGGTTTTCGTGGTTTCGTTGGTGTACATGGTGCCACTCGCGCCGGTCGAGCTCGGTGGCAGAGGGTTGGCGATGAAGCCCTTGGGCAGGGTGAAGGTGAATTTATTGCCCAGCATCGAGACTTTCTGCGTCGACGCCGCCTCTTTGGCCACGACCTTGGCAGCCTGCGCGTTCAAAGCCCCCAGGCTGGCAACCGCCAGCAGCAGGACAACGGCTTTTTTACTCAACAGTGACATTCAAAATCTCCAGGGTGGTCTCGCGGTGGGGGGCGATCATCCCATGGAGGTCGTGAAGCATTCCAGCGTGGGCTAACGGACGGTCGGGTAAACCGCTTTTGAATGTAGCCAGTGTCCCCGTAGTGAGAGCCGAGCCCTCACCACGGGAACGAGTATCGCAAACGGCTTACTGCGCCTGATTCTGCGGAAACAGATTGCGGCGGGTTTCTTCGTCGAACTCGGCCTTCAACACCAGTTTCTCTTTAAGACCCTGGGCACGCTGCGCTGCCGGACGGGCGCTGATTTCATCGAACAGACGCTTGACGTTCGGGTACGCCGCAAGGCCATTCTCGCCGAGGATGTACGGCGCATAACCGACCCAGCCCCAGAGCGCCATGTCGGCGATGCTGTAGGTGTCGCCCGCCAGATAGGGATAATCGGCCAGGCGCTGGTCGAGTACGCGGTAATGGCGTTCGACTTCCTTGAGATAGCGGTTTTTCGCGTAAGCCAGGTCTTCCGGTGCGTGATGCAGGAAATGCACAGCCTGGCCGGAGAATGGCGACAGGCCGGTGGCGATGAACATCAGCCACGACAGCAGTTCGGCTTGCCCGGTGATCGAGGTCGGCAGGAAGCGTTGATGTTTTTGCGCGAGGTGCAGCAGGATTGCCTGGGAGTCGAAGACCGTGGCGTCGCCATCGACCAAGGCTGGCACCTTGGCGTTCGGGTTGATCGCCAGGAACGCCGGCTGATGTTGCTCGCCCTTGAAGGTGTCGACGCCGATCAATTCGTACGGCGTTTGCAGCTCTTCGAGCAGCAGGGCAACTTTCATCGGGTTGGGCGAAGGGTGGAAAAAGAACTTCATGGTGTAGGCCTCAGTCAGTGATGGGTAAGTAACTGAGGCTGATGGTGGGCGAAACCCGTTCGATTGACGTACGAGGTTGTTGTTCTATTCGTTCGAAATAGTTGAACGAGTTGTCGGTGTATTCACGGGTTTGGCCAACAGGCGTTTGGTGACGCCGAGCATGGCCACGGAGACCGCGACACCGACGCCGAACCCGCTCAGGCCCATGACGGGCAACGTCAGTGCTAGGACGAGGCAGAACGCTGCGAATGAATACATGCCCGTCGCTGTGGCTCGCAACAAGGCCGCAGTAAAGGCTGGCCCGCGGGTTTGCTGGGAAAACACTGCCATCACGCTGCCCAATACCGGGAACACCGCGAGCAGGCCGCTCCAGCGTTCGCCGACGGTGCTCGCCAGTAAGGTCACGGCGAGGGTGAGCAGGGCGCCAGCGATCATGCGCAGCAACAATTTATCGGACTTGGGTGCGGAGCCTGAAACGATGGGCTGTACGGTCGGGAACAGATACGGCGCCGCCAGCAGCGCAGTCGCGGCGGCGATGACGGAGAACGTCAGGGACGGCGGGATCACCGATAGCACAACGGCTGCCGTCGCCCAGACCAGCAGCGAAACGGTCAGTGCCCATGGCCATCCAGTCCGTTGTGCGACCTGGGCGTAGGTGACGCAGAAGGCGATCATCGCAAACATCGCGGATAACGCGGCGCTGGCCGATTGCGCGGCAAACACTTCGCCTTGCTCGATGGCGAGGAAAAACAGAATCGGCCCGACCACCACCGGCAACCCCGACAGCCAACCGGCGACGCTCGGGCCCCAGCGTTTGCCCGCGAGGGAGATCAGCAAGAGAAACCCGGGAATGACCAGCAGTTTGAGCAGCAGCACGCTTGCGCCTCCGACCTGTGTGAGGGGGCAACGTTAGCATTGTGGGTGGCGGATTGCTCTATGGATATCGATGTTTTGTATACAAAGCGTCAGGTTTCAAAAGATCACCTTCCCTACGGGTTTTGCCTGTACATCAGTTCGAGTGAAACGTCTAAGCTGCCCCTCCCGTCTGTTTTCTGGAATAAGTGCGTGAAATTCAGTTTGCCCAAAGTCGCCACTGCGCCATTTTGCCCGCCGGAAGTGGCGGGCAGCGTTGCCGTTGACCCTCGCGCGTCATTCTTCAAGCGTGTCCTGCGTTTCGCCGGTCCGGGTTTGCTGGTGTCCATCGGCTACATGGACCCGGGTAACTGGGCCACCGCCATCGAGGCCGGTTCGCGGTTTGGCTACAGCCTGTTGTTCGTGGTGCTGCTGGCCAGTCTGGCGGGCATGGTGGTGCAGTGTTTGTGCTCGCGCCTGGGCATTGCCACCGGGCGGGACCTGGCGCAGTTGTCCCGCGAACGCTACAGCACGCGCACCGCGCGCACCCAATGGGTACTGGCGGAAATCTCGATCATCGCCACCGACCTTGCCGAAGTACTCGGCTGTGCGTTGGCATTCCATCTGTTGCTGGGTTGCTCGCTGACCTTCGGCATCGCTCTCACGGCGTTCGACACGCTGTTGGTGCTGGCCCTGCAGAATCGGGGCTTCCGCCGACTGGAAGCGATCATGCTGGTGCTGGTGAGCACCATCGGTGTGTGTTTCTTCGTTGAGTTACTGTTGATCAAGCCTTACTGGCCGGACGTCGCACGGGGATTCACGCCGTCGTTGTCCGCCATCGGCGATGCCGCGCCGCTGTACCTGGCCATCGGGATTCTCGGGGCCACGGTGATGCCGCATAACCTGTACCTGCACACCTCGATCGTACAGACCCGGATGATCGGCAAGGATCTGGCCAGCAAGCAGGACGCCGTGAAGCTGGCGCGTATCGACACCATCGGCTCCCTGGCACTGGCGTTGCTGGTCAATGCCGCGATCCTGATTCTCGCGGCGGCGGCATTCCACAAGACCGGGCACACCGACGTGGTGGACATCCAGGACGCCTATCACCTGCTTGATCCACTGGTGGGCGGGGCGTTGGCCAGCGTGTTGTTTGGCGTTGCGTTGCTGGCGTCCGGTCAGAGTTCGACGTTCACCGGCACCATCGCGGGGCAGGTGATCATGGAGGGTTACCTGAACCTGCGGATTCCCTGCTGGCAACGGCGGTTGATTACACGAGGGCTGGCGCTGATCCCGGCGTTTATCGGCGTGTGGCTGATGGGGGACGATGCGATTGGCAAGCTGCTGGTGCTGAGTCAGGTGGTGTTGAGTTTGCAGCTGCCGTTTGCGCTTTATCCGCTGATCCGGATGACCAACGACCAGAAATTGATGGGGCCGTTTGTGAACCGGCTGCCGACGCGGGTGTTGGCGTGGGGATTGTTTGTGGTGATCAGTGGGGCGAATAGCTGGTTGATTCTGCAGTTTTTGGCGTGACTGTCAGGGCTTCATCGCAGTCTTCCTCAGGCAAAAGGAACCCGGTGCATCTGATGTCTGCCAGCCCTTTGTGGCGAGGGAGTTTGCTCGCGCCGGGTTGCGAAGCAGCCCTGAAATCTCGGCAACTGTCGAAGATTTTGGGAGCGCTGCGCACTCCAGCGGGAGCAAGCCCCCTCGCCACAAAAGCTAGCCCTGCAGAAACACCGGGGGTGTTGCCGGACGGCAGCGGATCTTCGTGGGTCCCCGCGCCGTCCGTTGAACGCGTTACGCTCGTTCGAGTGCCAGCGCCACGCCCTGACCGCCACCGATGCACAGGGTGGCAAGGCCTTTCTTGGCGTCACGCTTGATCATTTCGTGCAGCAGGGTCACCAGCACGCGGCAACCTGACGCACCAATCGGGTGGCCCAGCGCAATGGCACCGCCGTTGACGTTGACCTTGTTCAAGTCCCATTCCAGGTCCTTGGCCACCGCCAGGGATTGCGCGGCGAAGGCTTCGTTGGCTTCAACCAGCTCAAGCTGGTCGATGGTCCAGCCGGCCTTGTCCAGGCAACGGCGAGTGGCCGACACCGGACCGATGCCCATGATCGCCGGGTCCACGCCCGCGTTGGCGTAAGCGGCGATTTTTGCCAGCACCGGCAAACCCAGGGCCTTGGCTTTTTCCGCGCTCATCAGGATCACGGCGGCGGCGCCATCGTTCAGGGACGAAGCGTTACCGGCGGTCACCGAACCGTCCTTCTTGAAGGCAGCTTTCAGTTTGCCCAGGGATTCGGCGGTGGTGCCGGCCCGTGGCTGCTCGTCGGTGGCGAAGGACAGTGGGTCGCCCTTGCGCTGCGGAATCAGGATCGGCGTGATCTCATCGGCAAAACGCCCGGCTTCGATAGCGGCCACGGCTTTCTGTTGCGAGGCCGCCGCGAAGGCGTCCTGTTGTTCGCGGGTCAGGTTGTACTGGTCTGCCAGGTTCTCGGCGGTGATGCCCATGTGGTAATCGTTGAACGCATCCCACAGGCCGTCGCTGATCATGGTGTCGACGATTTGCGCGTGGCCCATGCGCAGGCCGGTGCGCGCCCCGGGCATGACGTAGTTGGACAGGCTCATGTTTTCCTGACCGCCGGCAATGATCACCTCGGCGTCGCCGCAGCGAATCGCCTGGGCGCCCAGGTGCAGTGCCTTGAGACCCGAGCCGCAGACCTTGTTCAGGGTCATCGCCGGTACAGCGAACGGCAGGCCGGCCTTGATCGACGCCTGGCGCGCAGGGTTTTGCCCGGCGCCGGCGGTCAGCACCTGGCCCATGATCACTTCATCGACTTCAGCAGGGTCCAGACCGGTTTGCGCCAGCAACTGACGGATCACCGCGGCGCCGAGGTCAACGGCGGACACATTGGCCAGCGAACCCTGGAAACTGCCGATGGCGGTACGGGTGGCGGCAACAATGACGACTTCTTGCATGGAATGATTCCTCACTGGTCAGCGAACTGCATTTCCGGAACGTGATCAGGCACGATCAGTTTACCGGCGGTCTTGGCGACGATTTCCTCGACGCTTACACCCGGCGCCCGTTCCTTGAGAATGAACGCGCCGTTTTCGATTTCAAGATACGCCAGGTCGGTCAGGACGCGCTTGATGCAACCGGCGCCGGTCAGCGGCAGGCTGCATTGGGACAAGAGCTTGGACTCACCGTCCTTGGACGCATGGGTCATGATAACGATGATGTTGTCTGCGCCGGCCACCAGGTCCATGGCGCCGCCCATGCCCTTGACCAGCTTGCCAGGGATCATCCACGAGGCGATGTTGCCTTGCACGTCGACTTCAAAGGCGCCCAGCACGGTCAGGTCGACATGACCACCGCGGATCATCGCGAAGGACTCGGCCGAGGAAAAGATCGACGCACCGATCCGCGCGGTCACGGTTTGTTTGCCGGCGTTGATCATGTCGGCGTCGATGGTTTCTTCAGTGGGGAAGGGACCCATGCCGAGCAGGCCGTTCTCCGACTGCAGCATGACTTCCATGCCTTCAGGAATGTAGTTGGCGACCAGGGTCGGAATGCCGATGCCCAGGTTCACGTAGAAGCCGTCCTGCATTTCGCGGGCGACGCGTTGAGCCATTTGTTCGCGGGAAAGTGCCATTGTTGTTATTCCTTCATTCGGTCCGGGGGCAGGGGATCACTTACGCACGGTGCGCTGTTCGATGCGCTTCTCGAACGTGCCGCAAATGACCCGGTCGACGTAGATGCCAGGGGTGTGGATCTGCGACGGTTCCAGCTCGCCGGGTTCGACGATTTCTTCGACTTCGACCACGGTGATCTTGCCGGCGGTGGCCGCCAGCGGGTTGAAGTTCTGGGCGGTGTGGCGATAGATGACGTTGCCGAAATGGTCGGCTTTCCAGCCTTTGACGATGGCGAAGTCACCGGTGATGGATTCTTCCATCAGGTACTTGCGACCGTGGAACTCGCGCACTTCCTTGCCTTCGGCAACGGGTGTGCCGACACCGGTGGCGGTGAAGAAGGCCGGGATGCCGGCGCCGCCCGCGCGCATTTTTTCGGCGAGGGTGCCTTGAGGGGTCAGGACGACTTCGATTTCGCCTTTGAGCAGTTGGTCTTCGAACAGTTTGTTCTCACCGACGTAGGAGGCCACTACTTTGCGGATCTGCCGGTCTTCCAGCAGGACACCGAGACCGAAACCGTCGACGCCGCAGTTGTTGGAGACCACGGTGAGGTCACGGGTGCCTTTGCGCTTGATCTCGGCGATCAGGTTTTCCGGAATGCCGCAGAGGCCAAAGCCACCCGCGATCACGGTCATGCCGTCTTCAAGACCTGCCAGAGCTTCCTCGTAGGAACTCACGCGCTTGTCGAAACCTGCCATATGCACCTCTTTTATTCTTTGTGGGCGGCTGGCTAGCCGTATGGGATGAAGTGTCTCGCTCGATGATTTATTTGTTAAGTTGATTTTTAAGGTTGATTGATAGATAAAACTCACCAATCCGTAGGAGCTGCCGGAGGCTTCGATCTTTTGATCTTCAGCGATTTCAGCATCGCCCAGTAAAAATCAAAAGATCGCAGCCTTCGGCAGCTCCTACAATACCTCGGAGATACCGCAGATGACCGTTAAGCAGATCCGCGCCTTTCTGGCCGTGGCCCAGAGCCTGAGCTTTGCCGTGGCCTGCGAGCGGTTGCACCTGTCGCAATCGGCCCTGAGCCTGACCATCAAGGCGCTGGAGGAGGGCCTGGGCGGACGGCTGTTTACGCGTAACACGCGCAATGTGGCGCTGACCGCTGAAGGTGAGTCGCTGGTGCCGTTGGCCCGTCGATTGATCGCCGACTGGGACAACGCCGAAGATGAGCTGCGCCAGCGTTTTACCCTGCAACGCGGACGGGTGACGCTGGCGGCGATGCCGTCGTTTGCCGGCAACCTGTTGCCGCCCATCCTCAAGACGTTTCGTGCGCGCTATCCGAAGGTCAACGTCACGGTGAATGATGTGATCAACGAACAGGTGCTGGAGATGGTGCGTGATCGGCAGGTCGAGCTGGGTGTGGCATTTGAGCCGACGCAGAGTTCGTCGCTGGCGTTCACGCCGCTGTACATCGACCGTTTCGTTGCGGTGGTGCCGTTTGATTCCGCGTTTGCTGAACGGGACGATATCGACTGGCAGACGTTGCTTGAACAACCGTTCATTACCTTGCAGCGACCGTCCACGGTACGGGTGATGCTGGAAGAGCACTTGCAGGCGCGAGGGATGAAGTTGCCGGTGGAGTTCGAAAGCCATCAGTTGGCGACGGTCGGAAGAATGGTTGCCAGCGGGCTTGGGGTGAGTGCGGTGCCGGCGTTGTGTGCCGGACAGATGCGCGAGTTGGGCGCGCGGTGCATCACGTTACGCGACCCGGTCGTGGAAAGGGCGATTGGTGTGTTGACCAAGCCGGGGATTGAATTGTCGGCGGCGGCGCAGGCGTTGTTCGATATTTTGAAGGAGGAAAACCTGGGCCAACGGGTTTCCATGGACTGATCACCGTCCACCTGATGTGGGAGCCAGCCTGCTGGCGATAGCGGTGTGTCAGTGACCGTGAATGCTGGATGTGCTGACCCAATCGCCAGCAGGCTGGCTCCCACAGGGGGTAGTGGCGTCAGGTGGAGAGGCGTTGAGCCAGCAGCGGCAACAGCTGTTCGCAGGAGGCTTCAATCTTCAGGTCCAGGAGATCGTCCGCCCGTGTCTTCCCCAGGTTGATTGCCAGCAACGGCTTGCCCTGATCCGCCACTGCCCGGCACAAACGAAACGCCGAATACGCCATCAACGACGACCCGACCACCAGCAGGCCCGCGGCTTTCTCGACCGCCGCCATCGCGTTGGCTGCCGTCTGTTGCGCCACGTTCTCGCCAAAAAACACCACATCCGGTTTCATCCGTTCACCGGCGCAATGCGGGCATTGCGGCACCTGGAAGCGCGCCTCGAACGCCGAGTCGAGCAAGGTATCGCCATCCGGCGCCTGTACCGCGTCGACACCGGCCAGGTAAGGGTTCTGCGCTTCCATCAACTGCTGGATCGAGTCGCGTTCGCTGCGTTGCCCGCAATCCAGACACAACACCCGGTGCAGGCTGCCATGCAGTTCAATCACCTCGTGACTGCCGGCCTGATCGTGCAAGGTGTCGACATTCTGGGTAATCAATCCGCCGATCCGCCGAGTGCTTTGCAGACTGGCCAACGCCTCGTGCGCCACATTTGGTTGTGCCAGGCGCACCCGCGGCCAGCCGAGCATCGCCCGCGCCCAATAGCGGCGCCGGGATTCCGGGGCGGAGAGAAATTCCTGATACATCATCGGCTGCCGGCCACGCCGTATGCCCTGATTGTCGCGGTAGTCCGGAATGCCCGACGGGGTGCTGATGCCGGCACCGGTCAGGACCACAAACGGTTGGTCGGCCATGAGCTGCTGGAGCCGGTCGAGTTGTTCGCGGGTACGGCTGTCGAGCATGTTCAACACTCCGATGGGGCCTGCAGGCGCTGCCGAAGGCTGCGATCTTTTGATCTTCAGCGATTTCAGCATCGACCAATAAAATCCAAAGATCGCAGCCTTCGGCAGCTCCTACAGTAATCGGTTCGCAGTCCGCGGTCACCGGTGCTTATTTACGCGCTTCCAGAATCAGGTTGAACGGCGTTTCCGTGGCTCGACGGAATGTCTTGAATCCGGCCTCGGTAAACACTTTGCGCAGCCGCGCCTCACCCGCCTGGGCGCCGAGCCCGAGCCCGACTTCCTGGGACAGGGAGTTCGGCGTACAGATGAAAGTCGAAGCCGCGTAGAACAACCGGCCGACCGGGGTGACGTTGTCGTCGAGCTTGTCATTGGCGAACGGTTCCACCAGCAGCACCGTACCGTCGGGTTTCAGCGAGTCATACGCGTGCCTGGCTGCACCCACCGGATCGCCCATGTCGTGCAGGCAGTCGAAATAGCAGACCAGGTCGTAGTCATCACCCGGATAGCTTTTCGCCGTGCCCTGGAAGAACCGCGCCCGGCCGGCCACGCCGCCTTCTTCAGCACGCTGGGTGGCGACGGTGACGGACGGGGCGTGGTAGTCGAAGCCAACGAACCGCGAATCCGGGAACGCCTGGGCCATGATCACCGTGGAGGCGCCATGGCCGCAGCCGATGTCGGCGACTTTGGCGCCCGCTTCGAGTTTGGCGACGACGCCGTCTAGGGCCGGTAGCCATTCGGTGATCAAGTGCGCTTTGTAGCCGGGGCGGAAGAATCGCTCTGTGCCGCTGAACATGCACGGATGGTGATCGCCCCAGGCCAGGGCCCCGTTGCCGCGCATGGCGTTGACCAGTTTGTCCTTGTCATGGAAAAACGACGCGACCACCCCGACACCACCGGCGATGTAGACCGGCGAATCTTCGATGGCCAGGGCCAGGGCTTGTTCTTCGGGCAGACGGAACTGGCCGTCGCTGTGTTCCATATAGCCGGAAGCGGCGTGGGCGCTGAGCCATTCGCGCAGCAGACGGGGGTTGCAGCCGGTCTTGTCGGCAAGTGCTTCAGGGGTGATTGGCTGGCTGTCGGCCATGGCCCGGTACAGGCCGAGCTCTTCGCCGAGGATGACGTTGGCGAGCATGGCCGCGCCACCCATGTCGTTCACCAGTTTGCCCATGAAATCGTTGAGTCTGGCCTCGTCCATCATGTGTGCTCCTTCAGCAGGATCACGGTCCAGAGGCATTGTTTTCGAGGCGTTCAGCTCTGGGCGGTGGTCGTGGGAATGAACAGGACAATAACCGCGTCCTGGGTGCTCTAAGTTTAGTCCGGTGGTTGTGGGCCGCCGGCCGCAGCGACGAAAGCCCATCCTCCAGACACCCCCAATCCCCTGTGGGAACCCGCAGGGGATTGGGGGTGTGTATCTCACTGTATCTAAACACCACCCCGACACATTCCAGTTCATTCCCCGCCACTGCCGAACACAGCCCAGATACAAACCTGCGATGAACTGCATAGGCCGCTTGGCGCCCTATACACCGTGAAGGGGACAACAATGACCATACTCCTGCCTGAAACCGACCTGAATTCCACCCCCGTCGATCGCCTGCGCGTCGACCAATACACCAACGGCCTCATCGGCCCGAGCCAGCCGATGCTCGGCCCATTGGCCGACGGTGGCACCCTGATCACCGGCACGCCGCCGGGCTGTTGGGGGCCGATGATTACGCCAGCCTTCGAGGGCGGCCATGAAGTCACTCAACCGGTGGCCATCGCCGGTGCCGAAATCGGCGATGCCGTGGCGATCAAGATCAAAAGCATGCGCGTCACGTCGCTGGCCACCTCGTCCGGGGTGATGAGTTTTGTCGAAGGCCGATACAACGGCGACCCGTTCGTTTCGAAATTCTGCAGCAAATGCGGCACCGAACACCCGGCCAGTCACGTCGAAGGCATCGGCGAGGATTCGATTCGCTGCAACAACTGTGGCGCCGAGGTCAGCGCGTTCCGTTTCAGCCACGGTTACGTGATCGTGTTCGATGCGCAGAACCAGGTCAGCCTGACCGTCAATCAGGACATCGCCAATCAACTGGCCGGCAACGCCTCCGAAATGTCGGCGCTGCCGGAATTCGCCGCCCAGCATTCGATCCTGTCCCTGGCCCGCGCTGACATTCCCGGCGTCGCCGCGCACATGCGGCCGTTCCTCGGCAACATCGGCACCACGCCGTCGCGGGACTTGCCGGACTCGCACAACTGCGCCGATTTCGGCCAGTACCTGATCGGCGCGCCGCACCGTTTCGGCATGACCCGCGAAGAACTGCACGCGGCCAAGACCGACGGTCACATGGACACCAACTCGATCCGCGAAGGCTGCGTGCTGATCTGCCCGGTGAAAGTCCCGGGTGCCGGCGTGTACATGGGCGACATGCATGCCCAGCAGGGCAACGGCGAAATCGCCGGGCACGCCACCGACTGCTCCGGGGAAACCGAAGTGCAGGTCGAAGTGATCAAGAACCTGACCCTGGAAGGGCCGATCCTCCTGCAGAACCTCGACGATCTGCCGCCGATGGCCCGGCCGATGAATGCCCGGCAGCGGCAGAAAGTCCGTGAGCTGGGCGAGCGCTGGGGTCAGCATGACATCGAAGAGAGCGGCCCGATCACCTTCATCGGCAGTGGCGAAAACCTTAACGTGGCGGTGGAAAACGGCCTGAAACGCGCCGCCTCGGTCACCGGCCTGCCGTATGACGAAGTACTCAACCGCGCGACCATCACCGGTTCCATCGACATCAGCCGCTTGCCGGGCACTGTGCGCGTGACGTTCCTGTGCCCGATGCCGGTGCTGGATCGCATGGGCATTGGCCATCTGGTTCGCGAGAAATACGACCTGGCGTAACGCCACCGGCGGGTCTGTACCGAAGTGTGTACAGACCCGCCGGCGATACAATCGCTGCGATTTTCTGCCGGAACGGAACACAGGCCCGATACACCGCTTCGGTTAACTGTGATTCTGTTCTGGCAACCCCTGAGATCGACATCATGCAGACTTCCCTCACATCAACGAAGGCCACCGTCGGACTTGGCCTGCGGCGCGGTTTAATGAAGGACCTCCAGGCCGCCCCGGTGGGCGATTTCGACTTCCTGGAAGTCGCGCCGGAGAACTGGATCGGCATCGGTGGTGCCCATGGCGCGGCATTGCGCGCCCTGGCCGAGCGGTATCCGCTGTCCTGCCACGGTCTGTCGCTGTCACTGGGCGGGCCGGCGCCGCTGGACGTCGGGTTTTTGCAGGAAGTCCGGGGTTTTCTTGATCAATACAACGTGCCGCTGTACAGCGAACACCTGAGCTACTGCAGCGATGACGGCCACCTTTACGACCTGTTGCCGCTGCCCTTTACCGAAGAAGCGGTGCATCACGTCGCCGCGCGCATTCGCCAGTCCCAAGACATCCTCGGTCGGCGCCTGGCGGTGGAAAATGTCTCTTACTACGCCGCGCCACAGCAAGACATGGACGAGCTGACGTTCACCAATGCGGTGCTGCGCGAAGCCGATTGCGACCTGTTGCTGGACGTCAACAATGTGTACGTCAACTCGATCAACCACGGTTTCGATCCGCAGACCTTTCTGGCCGGCATCGATTCGGGGCGGGTGGTGGCGATGCACATAGCCGGGCATTTCGATGAGTCCGATACCTTGAAAATCGACACCCATGGCGCCTCGGTGAAGCCAGTGGTCTGGTCGTTGCTGGCCGAGGCCTATGCCCGGTTCGGCGCGCAACCGACGTTGCTGGAGCGGGATTTCAATTTCCCTGCGTTCTCTGAATTGGTCGCCGAATTGCGAACCATCCGCCGCTTGCAGGCCAAGGGGATGAACCGTGGATAAACCCACCCTGTTTCAACAGCAGAACACCCTGGGTCTTTACCTGCGCGACCCGGAACGCTGCGCGCCACCGGCCGGGATGGATGTGGCGCGGGCGCAGGTTTACCGCGACTTGATTTTCAACAACCTGTCGATGCTGCTCAGCGGCACTTTTCCGGTGTTGATCAAGATTCTGGGTGATGAGCACTGGCGTTCGCTGATGCGGATCTTCCTGCGGGACTACCGCGCGCACACGCCGAAATTCGGTGAGATCGCCCAGGAATTTGTCGAGTTTCTCGCCGCACAGCCGCCGGCGTTGAACGACGGGCCGTGGCCGCCTTTCATGGTGGAGCTGGCGCATTACGAGTGGGTCGAGATGGCGTTGCAGCAGTCGGAGGCCGAGCCGTTACCGGCGAGCGACGCCGGGGCGCTGCTGGATCGACCGTTGCGGATTTCGCCGCTGGCCTGGCCGTTGGCGTATGCCTGGCCGGTGCACTTGGTCGGACCGGATTATCAACCGGACGCTGTACCGGCCGAGCCGACGTTGCTGCTGGTGCGGCGGGTTGAGGACTGGAGTGTGAAGTTTTCCGCGCTGAGCCCCTTGGCGTGGCGGTTGTTGCAACGCATTGGAGAGTTTCCCGAACTGAACGGGCGCGCGCAGCTGGAGGGATTGGCCGTCGAGGCAGGAACCACCGGATCGCAGGACTTCATCGACAGCGGGACGGCGTTGTTGCGGCAGATGCAGGGAGAAGGGGTGGTTGGCGTAATTGCCTGACCAAACACAATCCTCCAAGCACCCGATAACCCTGTGGGAGCGGGCAAGCCCGCTCCCACAGGGAATGGGGAATGCCCGTTATTTACTGGGCCGAAAAGAAATACCGCGTCAGGTGAAAGAAGATCGGCGCCGCGAAGCAGATCGAGTCCATCCGGTCGAGCATGCCGCCGTGGCCCTTGATCATGGTGCCCCAATCCTTGGCGCTGAGGCTGCGCTTGATCGCCGACATCACCAGCCCGCCGAGGAAACCCATCACCACGATGACGAATGACATCATCAGCGACTGCCAGAAACTGAACGGCGTCATCCAGAACATGCAGCCGCCAATCAGCGTGGCAGACAAACCGCCACCTACCAGGCCTTCCACGGTTTTCGACGGACTCACCAGCGGCGCAACCTTGTGCTTGCCGAAGAGCTTCCCGAAGACGTATTGCAACACGTCACTCAACTGAACGACGAACACCAGATAGAACAGCAGCAACGCGTTCTGGCCCTGGAAACCTTCCAGGTCGAGCAACAACAGCGCAGGCGCGTGGCTGATGCAATAGATGCAAATCATCACGCCCCACTGGATCTTCGCGGTTCTTTCCAGAAAGCCTTCGGTGTCCTGGCTCAGCACCGCAATCGCTGGCAGCAGCAGGAACGCGTACACCGGAATCAGCAGCGTGAACATCGAATACCAATGGGTGCCGATCAGCACGTATTGCAGCGGAATCAGGATGAAAAATGCCGAGAACAGTGCGTTGTGATCGCCCCGGGTGGTGGGTGTCAGGGTAATGAATTCCCGCAGCGCAAACAGCGAAATGAAGCCAAACAGGATGACCGTTGCGTTACCGCCCAACTGGTAGGAAACGAAGAAGATGATCACCATCCCCCACCAGGCATTCACGCGCTGGTTGAGGTTTTCGATGGTCGAGATCGAGCTTTCCGTTTTGGCCCGTCGGGCCAGCAGTCGGCCGATGAGCGAAGCCACGGCCAGCAGGCAGGCGATCGCAAAAAAGAACCACAAGAACTTTGCTTCAAGACTCATTTCGACAGCCTCACAATGGCGTCACGCGCCCGCTCCAGGAACACCTGTTTTTCCTCGCCGGCAACCCTCTCCAGCGGATTGCCGATGCGGATCGTGCAGATAATCGGCAGCGGAACGTGTTTGCCTTTGGGCATGGAGCGATGCAGGTTTTCCAGGTAGATGGGCACCAGGTCGACATCGGGGAAGGCCTCGCTCAACCGGTACAGGCCCGATTTGAACTCACCGGGCAATGCCTGGCTGGACCGCGTGCCTTCCGGGAAGATGATGATCGAATGGCCGGCGCGCACCACATCGAAAATCGGCTCCAGCACGTTCACACCGGGCGCCGGGTTACGTTCGATCAGGACCGCATTCAAGCCTTTCTGCGAGATGTACGACAGAAACCGGTTCTTTCCCCAGTAATCGGCGGCGGCCACCGGCTTCACATTCACCCGGGCTTCGGGGGGCAGGGCGGCGATGATGGCGAGGGTGTCCATGTGGCTGGTGTGATTGGCGAAATAGATGCGCTGGCGTGAAAGATCCGGCGGGCTTTCCCACCTCGCCGTGACGCCGATGAGAAAACGAAGCACCGAAATCAACGCATTACTGATCCACATGGGCGGCACCTTTGAGCTGCTTGGAAATGTCCAGCGTGCGCGTGACGCAGGTAGCAACGGAGCCGATGGCGATGATGGCCAGCGCAATCAACAGCACGTAATGACTGCCATAAACGCTCGCTTCGACAGCGTTCAGCAAAAGCCCCGCCGTCATCACCGCCATCCGGTGTTGCTTGGCCATCGGGCCGATGAAACTCTGCTTGAGACCGATCGAACCGCCAAACACCCTGACATACGCCGTCAGCGCCGCGGCCAGCGCGGCAAACCAGCCAAGGTCCGGATAGCCGATGGCATATCCCAGCCCGACAATCAGCAGGCTGTCGGCAATCCGGTCGGGGAATTCGTTGTAGAGGCTGCCGATGTCGGATTTCTTGCCGCCTTCAATCGCGACCATTCCGTCGAAGAGGTTGCACAGCAGGCGCAGCTGAATGCCGATTGCGCAGAGGATTGAGCCGGCAATGCCGTTATCGATGTTGAGCGCCACGATGCCAACGAGCGCGAAGGCGATGCTGGCCACGGAGATCTGATTGGGGGAGAGGTCTCTTTTCACCAACGTGTCGGTGATGCGTTTGGCCCATCCCGCAGAACGCGTCTTGATGGGTCTTCTGTTTTCATCCATTAGCCAATGTCCATATCAATGATGAGGTACTGCCGAGTACAGCACAGCGGCGATTCACCGACTGCGCCCGACAATATAAAGGCTTTCCTTCGCCCTTGTGTCTGTTTACTGACTGACAGGTCGAGTCGGCAACTTCAACTCTGCACACAAACCGCCGCCCTCGCGGTTGCTCAAGGTCAGGGAGCCGCCGATGGCCAGTGCCAGTTGCTGGGCAATCGCCAGGCCCAGGCCGGTCCCGCCGGTGCTGCGGTTACGCGAGTTTTCCACGCGGTAGAACGGCTCCATCACGTGGGCCAGTTCTTCTTCGGCAATCCCGGGGCCGCGATCCATCACCTTCAACGACAAACTGCCGCCGGGTTTCGACTCCACCCGCAATTCAGCCGCGCCAGCGAATTTGAGCGCGTTGTCCGTGAGGTTCACCAGCACACGTCGCAATGCATGCGGCCGGATATCAATGACCGCTTCACTTTTTCCACTGAGCTGTACGTCTTTGCCCACGTCCTGATAGTCGAACACCAGGCTGTCGAGGAACGAATCCAGATCGGTGCGGCGGTTCTCTTCGGTGGCGCCATGGACGCTGCGGGCATAGGCCACACCTTCACGCACCAGGTGCTCCATTTCGCCGAGATCGTTCCACAGTTTGTCTTTTTCGCTGCAGTCGTCCATGAGTTCGGCGCGCAGTTTCATGCGCGTGATCGGCGTTTGCAGGTCGTGGGAAATCGCTGCCAGCAGTTGCATGCGTTCTTTCAGATAGGCCGCGATGCGCGCCTGCATGGCGTTGAAGGCCATGGCGGCATGGGCGACTTCGGTCGGGCCTTTTTCATCCAGGTGCACGGCGTGGGTATTGGGGTCCAGCGTTTCTACCGCCTGCGCGAGGCGGGTGAGGGGGCGGATGGCGATTCGCACGGCCAGCCAGGTGCAGAGGATCATCAGCAACAGTTGGCCCAGCAGAACGATGGGCAACCAGGGCGACAGCGGCACCATCGTCGGGATCACGTCGATGGTCACCGGGCTGCCATCGGCCAGTTTCAGATGGACCTGGAAGTGTTTTACCGGGCCGGGAATGTCGGTCATGGTCATTGGGTAGTCCTTGCCGATGGCGTCCTTGATCGACGTCATTGCAATCGGCGTGTCGCTCATGGCCGTACCCGGCGAGCCTTCATTCAGCAAGTAGCGGTAGTTACGGCGATTCAGCTGTTTCAACCAACTCATGCGTTCTTCGGCCGGCAAGCGGTCGAGGATGGCAATGGAGGTGGAAACGTCGGTTTCCAGATTGCCGAGCATGGTGTTTTTCGAGCTTTCGTAACGCTCGTAATACTGCGCGCCGAACGACAGTGCCTGCGCCAGAATCAGACCGATCAGAAAGATCAGCGACAGCCGCGAGGCGAGGGTGCGAGGCCAGCGCAGAGAGTATTTCATGATGGCGCACCGAGGACTTCGACCGGCAGGGAAAACACATAGCCCTCACTGCGCACGGTCTTGATGTAGGCCGGTTCCCGTGCATCGTCGAGCAAGCGCTGACGCAAGCGGCTGACCAGCAAGTCGATGGAGCGGTCGAACAGGTCAGCGTCGCGGCCCTGGGTCAGGTTCAGCAACTGGTCACGATTGAGCACGCGCTGAGGATGGTCGAGGAATACCCGCAGCAACCGATACTCCGCGCCGCTGAGGGCGACCATGGTGCCGTCGTCATCGAGCAAGTGGCGGGCGGAGGTGTCGAGGCGCCAGCGACCGAAGGCCAGCAGGCGCCCGCTTTCGGTGACCACCAGGTTCGGCGGCAGCATCCGCGTACGGCGCAACACCGCGTTGATCCGCGCCAGCAATTCACGGGCGGCGAACGGCTTGACCAGATAGTCGTCGGCGCCCATTTCGAGGCCGATGATGCGGTCGGTTTCATCGTTGCGGGCGGTGAGCATCAATACCGGGGTGGCCTTGTGCTTGCCGGCGCGGATCTCGCGGCACAGCATCAGGCCATCGTCGCCCGGCATCATGATGTCGAGCACGATCAGGTCCACCGGCGTGGACTCCAGGAACGCGCGCATCTGCCGGCCGTCAGCGACAACGGTGGTGCGCAGGCCGTTCTTCTTCAGGTAGTTGCCTACCAGCTCTCGAATCTCGCGGTCATCGTCCACGATGAGAATGTGATCGACGTGTTCCATGGGACCAAGCCTCTGAAAATGGGGGATGACGCACAGTCTATCGAGCCTTTGCCCATTCGCCCGCCACCTTTTGTATTGCAGTGTATCTGGTGTATCGGCGGATACACGCAGACGCAAAAACGCTGGATTTCAGTGGGTTTGTATCGCTGTGTATCCGCAGGCCCCTTTGATACGTACCGATTTACAGGCGCCGGTTTTCGACACAGACGAGATACCTCGCAGGCTTCTAATAGGTTCCATCGAGGCAAACCCAACCGCCTCGGCTCAATTGAACGACCCACTTATTGAAGCCTTGAGGAAACCACCATGAATACCAAAGCCATCTACGCCGCTTGCCTGTTTGCCGCCCTGAACATCTGCACCCTGTCGGCCCGTGCCGAAGCAGACGTTACCGCCAAGACCTACTCCTACGGCACGCACCTGGACATCAAGAAAGTGGTGTCGCTGAAACAGGATGCCTCGAATTCCTGCGGGATTGTGGACGCCCAGCTGACTTACCTGGATTCCCAGAACAAGACCCAGGTCCTGGACTACCGCAAATTTGCTGACTGCGACTCAGACAACTGAGTCCTTTGTTGACCGATTGCCAATCCCCTTCGATACAGGAAAACCATCATGAAAAACGTAACCCGCTACTTGACCGCCGCCGCCTTCGCCCTTGCCGGCGCCGCCGCCCACGCCAACACCGCCGTTGAACAAAGCACCTGCGGCAGCAGCACCTGCTTCCAGCTGACCCCGGTGAACGAGCAGGGCGCCAACGCCTTCCTGGCACAGGATGGCTCCAGCCGTACACCGCAAGGGCAGTTGTTGGCCGAGAACGGCAGCAGCCGCACGCCACAAGGTCAGTTGCTGGATGAGCAGACGGCCTGAGGCCGGACAGTGTTTCAGTCGTCACCCCTGATCCCATGTGCGAGCGGGCAAGCCTGCTCCCACAGGTCATGGGTGGTGCGTCGCCCTCCATCATTTCAAGGTGATTCTCATGTTTCTCATCGCTTTCCTGGGCGGCATATTGACCGTCCTCAGCCCCTGCATCCTCCCGGTCGTACCGTTTCTGTTCGCCGGCGTTGACCGCACTCGCTCGTCGATCCTGCTCACCCTCGGCGGCATGGTCCTGACTTTCGCCCTGATCTCCAGCCTGGCCGTGGTCAGCAGCGAATGGGTGGTACAAGCCAACAACACCGGTCGTCATGTGGCTCTGGTCGTGATGGGTCTGTTCGCCCTGTCGCTGATATCTGCACGGGTCGGTGGCTGGCTGGCTCGCCCGTTGGTCCTGCTGGGCAACCGCCTCGACCCGGAAACCCGGAAAATGTCCGGGCCTTTGGGGTCGGTGATGATCGGTGTCGCGACAGGTCTGCTCTGGGCACCGTGCGCCGGGCCGATCCTCGGGGTGATCCTCACTGGTGCGATGCTGCAAGGCGCCAATGCGCAAACCAGTCTGTTGCTGGTGGCGTACGGCCTGGGCAGCGCGTTGTCCCTGGGCACCCTGATTTTCGCCGGTCGCGGCCTGGTCAATCGCTTGAAAGCATCGATTCCGGTCACCGGTTGGTTGCGTAAGGGGGCCGGGGTTGCGGTACTGGCCGCCGCGGTGGTGATTTCCACCGGCGCCGACAAGACTCTGCTCGCTGGCACCTCGTCCGAAGGCGTCAGTACCCTGGAGAAAGGTGTGTTGGAAAGCGTACCGAAAGTGGTGGATTACCTGGTCAGCAAGGTCAAGGCCGACACGACCATGGATAACGCCCAAGGCGCCATGCCGTCGCTGTCCGGCGCCGTCGAATGGATCAACTCGCCAGCCCTGACCAATGACTCGCTCAAAGGCAAGGTGGTGCTGGTGGACTTCTGGACCTACGACTGCATCAACTGCCAGCACACCCTGCCTTACGTGAAAGACTGGGCGAAGAAATACGAGAAGGATGGCCTGGTGGTGATCGGCGTCCATACCCCGGAGTACGGCTTCGAACGCATCATCGGCAACGTCAAGGATCAAGTGAAGAAGCTCGGTATCACCTACCCGGTGGCCATCGACAACAACTACGCGATCTGGCGCAACTTCGACAACCAGTACTGGCCCGCTCACTACCTGATCGATGCCAAGGGTCAGGTGCGTTTCACCCACTTCGGTGAAGGGCGCTACGAGACTCAGGAGAAGATGATCCAACAGTTGCTGGAAGAGGCCAAGGCAGACGCCAAGGCCGCCACTGCACCCGCGGCGTAAGCCTGAACATCAATGGCTCACAGGTCTCGCACCATGAGCCATTGTTCTTTGTCCCACGCCCGAAAAGATTCCAGCGCCGTCCAGCCACGCTTGGCGTAATAGTCGCGTTTATCCTGGGTGTGCAGATAAATCCTCGTCACACCGCTGGCCCTCGCTTCCTCGCAGATCCCCTCGATCAATCGCTCCGCCAGACCCTTCCCGCGCGCTTCAGGCGTGATGAAGACGCAGGCCAGCCACGGCCCCAGATCCGGGCGATGGGCCAGATCCGCTCTGGCCAAAGCTGCGCCACCCTTCAATTGATTCCCCTCCAGCGCAATCAGGCATTTCCAGTGGCCGTTCAGTTGGCCTTCGGCAAACTCCTGTTGCCAGTCGGTCAGGGGTTGGTCGGCGTATTCGTAGTGGAATTGCCGATGAATCCAGGCCGCGAAGGTGTCGCTGTGCTGCGGATGGGCGGCGAGCCAGTCCAGTTGGGGTGTCATGGTTGAATCCTTTCAAAAGTCGGTGGCCCATAAGAGCCGATTCACGACGTCCCGGCAATCCCGAGGTGGCTCCGCGAAGCCGTCTGACCTCGTCGCCATGCCGCGGGCGGCGCGCCGAACTCACGACGAAATGCTCGGCTGAAGGCTGTGTCGGTCTGGTAGCCGACCTCTTCGGCGATGCGCAACAATGAGCTGTTACTGCTGCGTAACAGGTTCGCCGCCAGCAGCATCCGCCATTGCGTCAGGTACTGCATCGGTGAAATGCCCACCAATTGTTGAAAGCGTTCGGCCAACACCGATCTTGACGTGCCGGCGGTGCGCGCCAGTTCATCCAGTGTCCAGGCATGACAGGGTTTTTTGTGCAACGCGTTGAGGGCGGCGCCAACGATCCGGTCACCCACGCCCGCCAGCCATCCCGTTCGTCCTTCGCCCTGTTCGTGCATGTACAGGCGCAGCACCTCGATGAACAGCACCTCGGCGAGTTTGGCCAGAACCCCTTCGCCGCCGGGCCTCGGCGAGCGTGCTTCAGTCAGTGCGTAACGAACCGACGATTCCAGCCACATGCCGGCATTTGAATCCCGCACATTGACCCGCACCACGGCCGGCAACCCGGTCAGCAACATGCCCGCCAACCGCGTGTCGCACGCCAGATAGCCGCACACCAGCCGCGTGACTGTGCCGCCACCGCCGTAGCTCAACTGCCGCGGACGCCGTGACAGCACCACGTCCAGCCGCGCCCCTGTTGCCGGTTTGAGGCCGGGTGCCGAGCTCATGCGGTGCGCGTCTCCCTGAGGGAACACCACCACATCACCGGCCGTTAAGAGAAGGGGCGGATCATCGCCGAGTTCGACAAAACACTCGCCTTCGGTGATCAAGTGAAAGATCACCACGCGTTCGGCGCCGGGCTCCAGGAACGGCGCTGCCGTATCGGCGCTCGGCGACTGGTAGCACCAGGGCGCGGTGAACCTGGCGTTGATGAAAATTGCGCCGACCAGGCGGACGACGCGCAGGGTCTGGGACAGGGCGTCCATGGTGGTTTTCCCCTGTGGGCGGGCAGCTTTTGATTGTGAGCCTGTCGCGGCGCAACGCAAAACCTCCGGACGATCGGACAGTGTTGGCCGACGATCGGGCAGGACGCCCCCGGCCAGCAGCGCGATAGTGGTCACACAGGGTCTGCCGACCCTGTCATCAATAACAAGAATGAGAGGTTGCCATGCCGAAGTTCGTCATTGAACGCGAGATTCCGGGTGCTGGAACACTGTCAGAAAGGGATTTGAAAGCGGCTTCGCAAAAGTCCTGCAGGGCGTTGCGCGATTTGCCGGAGGTGCAGTGGCAGCAGAGCTATGTCACCGGCGACAAGCTCTACTGCGTGTACATTTCGCCCAGCGAAGAGTTGATCAGGGAACACGCCAGGCAGAGCGGTTTCCCGGCCAACAGCATTTCCCGGGTCACATCCATCATCGATCCCACCACGGCAGAATGAGCCGGGGATGTTCCACCCTGTATCGGAGCGGATTTAATGAGTACACCCATTGATCTCACTGCCCTGAAAAACCGCCAGATGGCCTCCTGGGCCAGCGGCGACTATGCCGTGATCGGCACCACCTTGCAGATTGTCGGCGAGCAGTTGGCCGAAGCCTGCGACCTGCTTTGCGATGAACGCGTGCTCGACGTCGCCGCCGGTAACGGCAATGCGACGCTGGCAGCCGCGCGCCGTGGCGCTCACGTCACCTCAACCGACTATGTCGCTGCCCTGCTTGAGCGTGGCGAAGACCGGGCCCGGGCCGAACGCCTGGAGGTCACTTTTCAAGTGGCCGACGCCGAGGCATTGCCTTTCGAGGATGGCAGTTTCGATGCCGTGCTTTCGACTTTCGGTGTGATGTTTACACCGGACCAGGCAAAGGCTGCTGCGGAACTGGCACGGGTCTGTCGCCCCGGTGGCCGGATCGGCCTGGCCAACTGGACGCCCGAAGGCTTTGTCGGCCAGATGTTCAAAACCCTCGGCCGCCATCTGCCGCCACCGCCAGGGGCTCAACCGCCCTCGAACTGGGGCACCGAGGCCTGGTTGCATGCGCACTTCGATGAGCGGGATTTCCTGCTCCAGGTGACCCGGCGGTTCTTCAACTTTCGTTACCGCTCGGCGGCGCATTTCATCGACACGTTCCGCACCTGGTACGGCCCGGTCCACAAGGCGTTCGCGGCGCTGCCACCGGAAGGTGCCACAGCCCTTGAAGGGGATCTGACCGAGCTGATAAACCACATGAACCGGGCGGGAGACAAGTCGCTGGTGGTGCCGAGTGAATACCTTGAGGTGGTGATCACAAGGCGTTGACCGGTCCACGCAAAACCCCTTGTGGGAGCGGGCGTGCTCGCGAAGGCGGAGTGTCAGGCAACATCATTGTCGACTGAAAGACCGCCTTCGCGAGCACGCCCGCTCCCACAGGGATGTGGGGTGTCTGGTCGATTGATTACTCATCCAGCCGCTCGGTGTACACCACCCAGACACTGCACGGCATTTTGTACAGCAGGTGCTCCACCGTGCTGCCGATCAGCCGCCCGAGGCCACGATGGCCGATCCGGCCCATGACAAGCACGTCGACGTCGAAGGCATCGGCATAGCGGGTCAACACCTTGGCCGGGTTGCCCATGATCATGTGCCGTTGCTCCGGCGCGATGCCGTTACGTTCGACCAGCTCGTGGAAGGCTTCCTCCTGATAGTCGAATACGGTTCTGGCCTTGGCCGAAGAGAAAAACGCAGAGCCATTGTCGAAGCCGAATTCGTCGGCGCTGATGGATGACAGGTCGTAGGCGTAGACCACGTCCAGTTCGGCATCGCAGACGCTCGCCAGTTTCAACGCTTCGTGAAGGATCCGGTCGTTGAAGCTTTTGTACTGATCATCCCGATGAAAAGGATCGACCGCCGCAACAATCCTGCGGGGCAGGGCATGCACGGCATGGCTGACGAAATGCAGCGGCACCGGGCACTCACGCAGCAGATGCACATCAAGAGGCGTGAACATCAGCCTTGAGAGCATCGAATGCGGCTCCAGCGCCTTGATCAGCACGTCCATCGGTTGTTCTTTGAGGTGAATCAGTATTTCTTCCAGCGGACGTTCGACCCACGTCACTTCGGTGGTGACCTTCACGCCGATCTTGCGCAACGGCCGGGCCTGTTCCTCAAGCCATTGCCGGTGTCGATCGACATAGCCCAGGCGCATTTGCTCCAGCGCTTTTTCGTTGACCAGGCTGGCGGTCGCCAGGCCTTCCAGATAATCGAACGCCACAATGTGCAGCGCCGCGTCTTCGGCCTTGGCCAGCGCCGCGGCCCGGTCGAAGGCGGGGCTGTGTTCCATCAGGGGCGAGGCGACCAGCATGAAACGTGATTGCTCAGACATGACAAACCTCCCGTGGGTGAACGAGCAGGTGATGGTCCCGTTGCAACAGCCTGGACATTGCCGCCCGGTGCGCGGGCATTCGACAGGCATTCAATCCTTCAAGTATTGACCATGTTCGACGTCCTGTCCGTCAGGTGGGCACAGGGGGCATTTGGCGTTCGCGCGGCCTATACCACTTTGGCGCCGCGTGCCTTTAGCAGTTCGCGCAATACGGAGCGATGGCAGTGCGCTTCAACCTCGCAATAGCACCCGATGGCCATCGAGGTTTGATGGGAGAGGGCCGCCAACAAATCGAGCAGCTGGCTGGCGGCAGGATGATTCATTTCAGCCTTGAACTTGCGCCGAAAAGCCTCCCAGGCTTTTTCGTCTTCTGCGGCTTTTGCTTCTGCAACCAGTTCAGCACTGGGCGACAACAGCGGCTGCCACACATCATAAAAATCACGGCTGGCAAACTCGGCTTTCGGCACACCCCGAGGCGGGCGGCGCACCGTGCCTAAACGCAGGCCTTCATCGGGCAGGCGAGGTGAACCGAGTCGCACGATATGAATGGGCATGGCGACTTACCGGAGCCGCGACCCGTCAAACCACTCCAGCGCCGTACGCCAGATGCAGATCCCCAGAAAGTAGGCCGACATCAGCAGCCAAAGCCCCATGACCATCGGGTTGATCACCGGGTGGTTGATCACCAGCGACAAGCTGCACAGCAACCAGATGGCGGTCACGGCAATGTTGATCGGCATGAACTTGCGCACGCGGAACGGGTGCAGGAATTTCATCCGGGTCACGGTCAGCAGTGCCAGGCCGATGACGGTGAGCAGGGTGATCCACGGCGACGGTGCGATGATGTACAGGCATAGCGCAACCACGTTCCAGGCCGCGGGGAAGCCCTGGAAGTAGTTGTCCTTGCTTTTCATATTGACGTTGCAGAAGCAAAACAGCGACGAGACCAGAATCAGCGACACGGTCAGCAGCAACGTGTAGTCCGGCAATGGAATGTAGCGATAGATGAACAGCGCCGGGATGAACACATACGTGAGGTAATCGATCACCAGATCGAGGATCGAACCGTCGAAACTCGGCAGTACCGACTGGACATTGACCTTGCGCGCCAACGCACCGTCCAGCCCGTCGACGATCAGGGCGACGCCCAGCCACAGCAGGCAGTTGGTGGGCTGGTTTTCCAGCAGGGCGAGGGTTGCGAGGAAGGCAGTGACCACGCCAGTGGCGGTAAAACCATGGGCGCCCCATGCTTTGAGCCTGGCGATGTGTAGAGTCGAAATCACGGGGGCGTTCTCCAGAAAGTGAAGCAAGCCAGTCATCACCCTCGTCGATCGAGGGCGGCGGCAAACCGGGTCGGGTTGCAGGTATCGACCGGAAATCCAGGAATAAGGTTCACCGTCTGTGAATCTTAGCTGCGCCGCCAAAAAATACTTCGGATTAATCCTGAGGCTGTTCGTTTGAGAAAATGCTTGAGTGGGACTGACATTCTTGACGATGGGGAATGTCCCCGGCGGACGGTGCTGGTACATATCCGTTTCTGCGGTAACGGCGGCTATGGGTTCCGCTCTTACAGCGGGTTACTTGGAAAAGCGCCAAGTAACCAAGCGCCAGCGCCCCTGACGTACGGTGGCTCGCCAAGGCTCGCCATGCCCTCGCTCCGGTCCTGCTCCGTGGGCCCGCCGCCATCGGCCATCCATGGCCGGGGGCGGCTAACCCGGCATCCCTGCCGGGTTGCCCACTGCGCAGAACCTGCGCTCGGCCTTCCGACGGGGCAGATCAAGATCAAGATCAAGATCAAAAACAAAGCGAGGCGGCCTGATAGCCGACCTGAATTCCGTCAAGATCATCGGCGGTGAACACCCATGTCATGCCACCCGACAATCCAT
>NZ_CATKQN010000043.1:0-324 GCF_949767765.1 Pseudomonas sp. IT-P171 | reverse complement strand
AGAAGCAGCCCGAAATTGGGTCTGTAGCTCAGTTGGTTAGAGCGCACCCCTGATAAGGGTGAGGTCGGCAGTTCGAATCTGCCCAGACCCACCAATTTTTGTGTGGGATCCTGTAGCAATACGGGGCCATAGCTCAGCTGGGAGAGCGCCTGCCTTGCACGCAGGAGGTCAACGGTTCGATCCCGTTTGGCTCCACCACTACTGCTTCTGATTGTATAAAGCTTAGAAATGAGCATTCCATCGTGATGGTGGTGAATGTTGATTTCTAGTCTTTGGCTAGATCGTTCTTTAAAAATTTGGGTATGTGATAGAAAGATAGACTGA
>NZ_CATKQN010000042.1:0-328 GCF_949767765.1 Pseudomonas sp. IT-P171 | reverse complement strand
CTCGGACACTTCGACGCCAGTGAACGGCGGGCTCAACACCCAGATCAACGGTACTTACGGCTACCTGACCCTGGACGCCCAAGGCAACGCCGAGTACCACAGCTACCCGAACTCCGTGAACGGCCCGGGCGCGACCGACGTGTTCACTTACACCCTGCGCGACAACGACGGTGACGAAAGCACCACGACCCTCACCATCGACGTCAACAACAGCTGTATCAACAACCCGGTCACCCTCAACGGCCTCGACGTGGCGGGCGGCGAACTGACCGTCTACGAAAAAAACCTCACCTACGGCACCGATCCCGATAACCCCGCCCTGACTCAG
>NZ_CATKQN010000041.1:0-328 GCF_949767765.1 Pseudomonas sp. IT-P171 | reverse complement strand
TTCGGACACTTCGACCCCGGTGAACGGCGGGCTCAACACCCAGATCAACGGCACTTACGGCTACCTGACCCTGGACGCCCAAGGCAACGCCGAGTACCACAGCTATCCGAACTCCGTGAACGGCCCGGGCGCGACCGACGTGTTCACCTACACCCTGCGTGATAACGACGGTGACGAAAGCACCACGACGCTCACCATCGACGTCAACAACAGCTGTATCAACAACCCGGTCACCCTCAACGGTCTCGACGTGGCGGGCGGCGAACTGACCGTCTACGAAAAAAACCTCACCTACGGCACCGATCCCGATAACCCCGCCCTGACTCAA
>NZ_CATKQN010000040.1:0-338 GCF_949767765.1 Pseudomonas sp. IT-P171 | reverse complement strand
GAAGCAGCTTTAAGCTCCAAGCTGATAGCTCCAAGCTAACAGTTGCGCGCTCGAAATTGGGTCTGTAGCTCAGTTGGTTAGAGCGCACCCCTGATAAGGGTGAGGTCGGCAGTTCGAATCTGCCCAGACCCACCAATTTTGTTATGGGGCCATAGCTCAGCTGGGAGAGCGCCTGCCTTGCACGCAGGAGGTCAACGGTTCGATCCCGTTTGGCTCCACCATATAACTGCTTCTGCTGTTAGAGTTTAGAAATGAATATTCCGGTGTGAATATTGATTTCTAGTCTTTGATTAGATCGTTCTTTAAAAATTTGGGTATGTGATAGAAAGATAGACTGA
>NZ_CATKQN010000039.1:0-371 GCF_949767765.1 Pseudomonas sp. IT-P171 | reverse complement strand
TGGCGCTGACCAGCGTTTCGGCGGCAGGTTGTCCGGCCCGTTGCAGGCGAACTTCGCGCAGCTGGCCGGCCCGATCATGGGCGAAGTGTCGGACGTGGCCTTTGGCATCGGTCTGGCTCAGCGCCTCACCAGTGGCTGCGAAGTGCCAGGCAGACTGCGAACCGTCACCCGGCTCCAGCAAGCTGTTGCGTTCAGTCTCGGCGAAGGGCCAGTCCGGCGGATCCAGGCTGTCGAGGAAACGACGGACTTCGGCGAGGACCACACCCGACAGCCCGTACTCGGGCAGCAATCGGCTCCCCGCCGGATCATCCTGTCGCACCGGTTGGCCGCAGCGATTGTGCCGCGCATTGTCCGTCGAAGAACTGCCCCAG
>NZ_CATKQN010000038.1:0-371 GCF_949767765.1 Pseudomonas sp. IT-P171 | reverse complement strand
GGGCGCTGACCAGCGTTTCGGCGGCAGGTTGTCCGGCCCGTTGCAGGCGAACTTCGCGCAGTTGGCCGGCCCGATCATGGGCGAAGTGGCGGACGTGGCCTTTGGCATCGGTCTGGCTCAGCGCCTCGCCGGTGGCTGCGAAGTGCCAGGCAGAACGCGCGCCCTCATCCGGCTCCAGCAACCCGTTGCGTTCAGCCTCCGCAAGGGGCCAGTCAGGCGGAGCCAGGCTGTCGAGGAAATGTCGGACTTCGGCGAGGACCACACCCGACAGCCCGTACTCGGGGAGCAATCGGCTCCCCGCCGGATCATCCTGTCGCACCGGTTGGCCGCAGCGATTGTGCCGCGCATTGTCCGTCGAAGAACTGCCCCAA
>NZ_CATKQN010000037.1:0-387 GCF_949767765.1 Pseudomonas sp. IT-P171 | reverse complement strand
CGGATCAGGCTAAGGTAAAATTTGTGAGTTTAATCGCGAATTTTCGGCGAATGTCGTCTTCACAGTATAACCAGATTGCTTGGGGTTATATGGTCAAGTGAAGAAGCGCATACGGTGGATGCCTTGGCAGTCAGAGGCGATGAAAGACGTGGTAGCCTGCGAAAAGCTTCGGGGAGTCGGCAAACAGACTTTGATCCGGAGATGTCTGAATGGGGGAACCCACCTAACATAAGTTAGGTATCTTAAGCTGAATACATAGGCTTAAGAAGCGAACCAGGGGAACTGAAACATCTAAGTACCCTGAGGAAAAGAAATCAACCGAGATTCCCTTAGTAGTGGCGAGCGAACGGGGACTAGCCCTTAAGTGGCTTTGAGATTAGCGGAACG
>NZ_CATKQN010000036.1:0-469 GCF_949767765.1 Pseudomonas sp. IT-P171 | reverse complement strand
ATCGTTGGCGTACACAAAATGTTTGGCCAACCGAGATCAACTGTGGGAGCTAGCCTGCTAGCGAATGCTTCTAACCGTGACCAAGGAATTAAGCCTGAATTAAGTTGCCACAGTTAATCTGGACTCACTTAAACGGCTCACCCAAGGAAAGAACCTCATGAAGACTTTGACTGCCCTGTTCACCGCTGCTGCCCTGACCCTCACCGCTGGCCTGGCGCAAGCTGCTGACGTTCCCGTTGATCAGATCCCTCAACTGGTCAAGGACGGCAAGATCAAGCCGCTGGAAGAGCTGAACCAGATCGTTCTGAAGTTGCATCCGGGTGCCACGATTACCGACAGCGACCTGGACAAGCATTCCAAAATCTACGAGTACGAAGTCGAACTGCGTGACGCCAAGAATGTTGAATGGGACGTGGACTTGAACGCCGCCACCGGCGAAGTCCTGAAGAACAAACAAGACGACTGATCC
>NZ_CATKQN010000035.1:0-489 GCF_949767765.1 Pseudomonas sp. IT-P171 | reverse complement strand
CGAGACCGCCTAAAAGGCCGCTCTTACCATGTCGGTTGGGAATACGCCCATGTTGCCATCGACGATAACAGTCGAGTGGCACACAGCGGTTTGTACGCAGACCAAAGTGGGCGTAGCGCCTGCCTCGCGCTGATCCGGGCCCTGCGCTACTACGCAAGCCTTGGCGTTTGCTTCGAGCGGGTAATGACCGATAACGGCCCTTGCTACAAGTCCGGACGTTTCAAGCGTCTATGTCGACGGCTGGGGCTTAAACACATCTATACCAAACCTTACACACCACGAACGAATGGCAAGGCAGAGCGATTTATCCAAACCGCTCTGCGCGAATGGGCCTACGCCAGAAGTTACGAAAGCTCAGACCAACGTGCGACCTACCTGACGTCGTGGTTGCACGAGTACAACTGGCATCGCCCGCATGCCAGCCTGAGTTATTTGCCACCAATTAGCCGAATAGCATCCGTGAACAACGTGGTGGGTTTACACAGCTAG
>NZ_CATKQN010000034.1:0-616 GCF_949767765.1 Pseudomonas sp. IT-P171 | reverse complement strand
TGTTGATCGCATCATCACCGATCAACACTGGAACCCTTGCCGCGCGTTGTCCTGGCCATGCTCCTCGACCTGTTACTTCTTACAGTAGGCAGCCGTGTGAAGGTCGTGCATTGTGATGTGCAGTCCACATTGATCAAGGCCTGCATGGATGCCTACTGGAATCTTTACCAACGCGCACACCGGCACACCGACCCTTCGGGTGTCGGAAGCGCGTGGGCTGGTGGTGCGGGACGTGCAGTTTCACCGGCGTGAGGTGGATGACCCGATTGATACGCGGGTAACCGAACAACGTTTCGATGCGGTTGGACGGTTGGTGGCCAGCCGTGATCCGTATCTGTTCGACCTGGCGAAGACTGATGAGACGACGCCGTTCAACCTGAGGCAGACCATGAGCCTGTCCGGCGTCGCGCTGGCGACCGACAGCGTGGACGCCGGATGGCGCGTTGGCCTGCAGGGTGAAGCCGGGCAGAGCCTGGAGAGATGGGACGGTCGCGGCAGCCACTCACTGACGCAATACGATGAACTGCTGCGCCCGACGGCCATCCGAGAGCGGGGACCGGACGTCGCCGAGCACACGCTGGAGCGTTTTACCTTTGCCGATGCCAATGCGGAGGCT